>JAOBWO010000453.1 GCA_025463415.1 Acidimicrobiales bacterium
AGCCCCCCGCCACGCCGCCGTCGGTGACGATGCCGAGTGATCCGTGCCCCGGACTTGCCACGATCCCGGCCGACGCCACCAACGTGGCAACCATCAGCGGCGACATCGACGGCGATCTCCGTCCGGATCAGGTCACGTCGTACACGTCTGCGGACGGCGTGCCGCACATCCACGCGACGCTCTTCACGGGACGGCAGAGCGACGTCGAGATCCCGATCGGGTTCGCGGACACGGTGTCGATCAGCTTCGAGGACTTCGACTACTCCGGCGGCGCGGCGTACCCGCCACCCGTGGCCGTGCTGGCTCTGGGTCAGGGCAACGCGGGCAGCGAGTTCGCGACGTTCCTCACCCTCACCACCAAGTACTGCATCAAGCAGTGGACGCTCGGCGCACAGGAGTTCGTCCTGCGGATCTCGCAGCAGGGCCCGTACAACGGACTGCTCTGCGACGGCTCGGCCGGGCACATTCACTACCTGTCCGTGACGGCAGAGCAGCAGGCGGACGGACGGTGGGCGATCACCCAGAGCGAGATCACCCACAACTTCACCAAGGCCACGCTGACCCCGCTCGGCGGCTACACGGTGGACGACAGCCCGACGATCGGCCACGAGTACGGCGACATCGTCGACTGCGACCATCCGGCCCTGTTCCTGTAGGCGTTCGTCGATGGATCGCAGTGACGTCGAACAGGTACAGATCTCCACACTGTCGGTCGAGCAGCGCGACCTGCTGGCGATCTACCTCGAGCGCGCGGCGATCTCCCACGAGCTGACGGAGCACCACGTGACGGTTCCGGAGGACCGCGCCCGCGACCTCTATTCCGCGCTGGCGATGGTGGTCCGCGCCCGGCCGGACCAGACCTCGACCGAGGACGACCGGTCGCCCACCGAGCGGCCGCCGGTGATCACCCGGCGGGCCGTGTTCGTCGGTGATCGGATCGTCGCCTCTCGTGCGCGTCGGGCGCTCGGCGCGGTCATCGATTGGCTGATCCTCGACCTCTGGGCGCTTGCCGCGTATGTGGCCGGCGCGCCGAACTGGGCCACCGCAGTGACCCTCGGCCTCTACGTGATCGTCGCCACGGCGGTGTTCGGGCGCACGGTCGGCAAGTTCGCTGCCGGCACCGCCGTCGTGGCGCACCACACCGCGGCGCCGCCCGGCTGGATGCGCAGCGCCGTCCGCTGGCTGACCACGTCGTGGCCGGCGGTCGCGACGATCGTCGTGCCGAACCTGCCGGTCTGGGTCGACGTGCTCGCCTTCGTCGGCCTCGTCCTGACCTACTCGCCGTTGCTCTGGGACCCCGAACGGCGGGGATTCCACGACCGTGCTGCGGATACCGTGGTTGTGCTCGCCAAGCAACGGGCAGCGAGACCAAGATCGAGTCCAAGATCGAGACCAGAGACGAGGCCGTGATGACCGCAGACATCCGCATCGGTGTGCAGATCCAACCCCAGCAGGCCGACTACGCCGACATCCGCCGCGCGGTTGCCGCGGTGGAGGAAGCCGGCGTCGACATCGTCTTCAACTGGGACCACTTCTTCCCGCTCTTCGGCGACGCCGATGGCAAGCACTTCGAGTGCTGGACGATGCTGGGCGCGTGGGCCGAAGCCACGGAGCGGGTCGAGATCGGTGCGCTCGTCACCTGCAACACCTACCGCAACCCCGACCTGCTCGCCGACATGGCCCGCACGGTCGACCACATCAGTGGCGGCCGGCTGATCCTCGGCATCGGCGCGGGGT
Source organism: Acidimicrobiales bacterium (assembly GCA_025463415.1). Taxonomy (GTDB): domain Bacteria; phylum Actinomycetota; class Acidimicrobiia; order Acidimicrobiales; family Ilumatobacteraceae; genus WLMZ01. Next base: position 1,738 of record JAOBWO010000453.1, read on the forward strand.
GGTTCGAGCGTGACTACACCGAGTTCGGCTATCCGTTCGGCACGGCTGGCAGCCGCATCGACGGTCTCGCTGAGGCGCTGCCGCGCATCAAGGCCCGCTGGGCGAAGTCGAACCCGGCACCGACGCGGGAGATCCCGATCCTCATCGGCGGTGGTGGTGAGCGCAAGACGCTGAAGATCGTCGCTGAACAGGCCGACATCTGGCACGTGTTCGGGGACGCCGACACGCTGCGCCACAAGTCCGAAGTCCTCGATCAGTGGTGTGCCGATGTCGACCGCGCGCCAGACGCGATCGAGCGCTCCACCGGTGTCGACGCGTCGCCCGACAAGATCGCCGGTGGGCTCTTGGCCGAGGGTGTCCGCCTGTTCACCGTGGGTGTCGGCGGTCCCGACTACGACCTCGGTCTGCTCAAGGAGTGGATCGCCTTCCGCGACTCCCAGAACTCCTGACCATCCACCCGGTCTTTGCACCCCCGAGACCCCACAGGGGTCCGGGGGGTGCAACGTCCGAGAGGCTCACGGCTAGGTGGCGTTGAAATCGCGATGAAGGGGCGGGCCTGGGAAGCGTCACGGCTGTGGCGGAGCTCCAGACAGCGGAGGCTTTGCGGCGCGACCGGTGCGTGCTCGAAACGCTCCACCGTCGAGGTGGGTCACGCGCTGGAGGTCCTGCGGCGCGACCGTGCGCGCTCGAAACCCTCCACACGGACTGGGAAGCGTCGACGAAGGAGACGGCCGCGGAGTGCGACACTGTCGAGGTGGATCGACCGATGCCCTACTCGCCTCCGCAGGACCCGAGCGCGCCGGCGGTCTACGTCTGGCCGAACAGCGGCGTCGCGGGCGACAGCGTGCTCGTCCACGCGCGCGGGCCGGTCGGCGCGGCGGCCGTCGAGATCGCGCGCGTCGGCCTGGAACGGATCGTGTTCGCTCGTCACGACGTTCGTGTCGCGCCGCGCGAGCTGTCGCCGCAGGCCGACGCGGTCGGCTGCGGTTGGCCCGTCACCCTCGCGCTCACGATCGATCCGGACTGGCCGTCGGGGTACTACGAGGTCGTGCTCGACGTCCCCGGCGAGACGGAAGCCGTCGGGTACTTCGTCGTGCGTGCCGGCATTCCGGATCCAGCCCGCCCATTGCTGGTGCTGAGCACGAACACGTGGAACGCCTACAACGATGTCGCCGGGACGAACATCTACAACGGAGGCACCCACGCCGCGTTCGAGCGTCCGTTCGCGCCGGGCTTCCTGCGCAAACCGGAGGGGCCGGGCAGCCGCGTCACCGTGCTCGGACCACCCGATCCGCGGATGCGCACCCACGTCACGCACATCCGCACGCACGGGCTGTCGGCATGGTCCGGCTCCGCCGGATGGCCGTCGTGGGAGCTGCCGTTCGTGCGCTGGGCGGAGGCCAACGACATCGGCCTCGACTACGCCGTCAACGCCGACCTCCAGTTCGTGCCCGACCTGCTCGATGGGCGGGCGCTGTACCTCAGCGTCGGCCACGACGAGTACTGGTCGTGGGAGATGCGGGATGCGGTCGAGCAGTTCGTGGCCGGTGGCGGCAACGCTGCGTTCTTGAGTGGCAACGTGTCCTTCTGGCAGGTGCGGCTGGAGGATGACGGCCGCACGATGGTCGGCTTCAAGCAGCGCTTCGAACAGGATCCCGTCTACGGCACCGACCGTCAGGAACGTCTCACCAGCATCTGGTCCGATCGGCTGATCGGCCGGCCGGAGACCGCGATGACCGGGCTGACGTTCAACCGCGGCGGCTACCACCGCATCGGGAAGTCGGTCGGCGGGGGCGCCGGCGGCTACACCGTCCACCGCCCGGATCACTGGCTCTTCGAGGGAACCGGGATCTTCCGTGGGGATCTCCTCGGCGCCGCCAGCACGGTCGTCGGCTACGAGTGCGACGGGTGCGAACTGGAGCTGGTCGACGGCGTGCCGGTGCCCACCGGAGCCGACGGCTGTCCGCCCGGAACCATCGTGCTGGCCACTGCGCCGGCATCGCCGTTCACGCGTGCGACCGCCCAGCGACCGGTCGCCGACGACGCGCTGTCCGAGGTCGAGTTCCACGCGTGGCGCGTCCTCGGCAGCCACGACGAGGAGACGGCGCGCCGGCTGGAGAACGGTCATGCGGTGTTCGCGGTGCGTGACGGCGAGGGCGGTCGGGGCACCGTGGTGTCCAGTGGCTGCACCGACTGGGCGTGGGGTCTGACGGGCTCCGATCCGGCCATCGAGCGGATCACGACCAATCTGATCTCGCGCCTCACCCCGTAGGCTGACGCCGTGATTCGAGCGACCATGTCTCGCCCACCGTGGTCTGCAGCTGCGCACTCGATCAGCCGATGACCGACATCTCCGCTCTCGCCCATGTCGGCGCCGCAGCTGCAGCGGTCGGCGCGGGCATGGTCAACGCGATCGCCGGCGGCGGCACGCTGATCTCGTTCCCCGTGCTGACCGCCATCGGCGTGCCGAGCGTGCGCGCCAACGCCACCAACACGGTGTCGCTGCTGCCCGGCTACCTCGGCGGCGTGTCGGCCCAACGCGACGACCTCGGCGGGTTGAGCAAGTCCGTCCGTCCACAGCTCGTCGCCGCCGCGATCGGCGGGCTCGCCGGCTCGATCCTGCTGATCGTCACCAGCGAATCGGTGTTCCGCGCCCTCGTGCCGTTCCTGATCCTCGCCTCGTCGATCCTGCTCGGCACCCAGGACCGGCTCCGCGGCTGGATCTTCAAGCCCGGCGAGCAACACGGCACGCACGTCGTGGCGCAGACGCTGTGCGTCGGCCTCGCCGGGGTGTACGGCGGCTACTTCGGTGCCGGCCTCGGGATCATGTTGATCGCGGTGCTCGGACTGTTCTCCGATCTGCCGCTCACCCGACTCAACGCCGTCAAGCTGCTGCTTGCGTTCGTCGTCAACCTGTTCGCAGCGATGTTCCTCTGCTTCTCGGGCAAGGTCGAGTGGTCGCTCGTCGTCGTCATGGCCCCTGCCGCGCTGCTCGGCGGGAACCTCGGTGGGCGCCTCGCCAAATCACTGCCGCCGAAGAAGCTCCGTGTGTTCGTGGTCGCGTTCGGAGTGATCGTTGCGATCATCTACTTCCTCAAGTAGCCGATTGCGTTCGCGGCGCCCGGTGGCTGCGCTCGGCGGGGTGGTCGGGCCGGGCGCGTTCGCCGCGGCCTGGGTGATCGGCGGAGCGACGAAGGCCGGTTACTCGCCGGTCCATGACGCGATCAGCCGGCTCGCCGCGATCGGTTCGTCCACGCGCCCGTTGATGACGGGCGGGTTCATCGCCTTCGGGTTGGCCGTTCCGGTCTATGCAACCGCGCTCCGGCGCTTCGTCGACGGTCCGGCGTGGATCACTGCCGCAGCCACCGGGATCTCGACGCTCGCGGTGGCGGCAGCGCCTCTGGAGCACTCGACGACGCTCGACCACTGGCACGCAGTGTTCGCCGGGCTCGGGTACGTGACGCTCGCCGCGACGCCGCTGCTCGCAGCCCGCCCGCTCGCTGCAGCTGGGCATCGCAACCTGGCCCGCTTCGGCGTGGCGGCTGGTGTCGTGTCGGCGATATCGCTCGCGCTGACCACCAGCGGCGCGCCGACCGGGCTCTTCCAACGCCTCGGGCTCAGTGCCGGCGACGTGTGGCTGGCGGCCAGTGGGATCGCCATCGCGGCCGGCGAGCTGGGTCGGTCGGGTCGTTCGTCACGCATCTTCCACTAACGTTGCCGCCGGAACGTCATCCAAGAACACGTCTCGCGACGGAGAACCAGACATGGCAATCAGCATCCAGAAGTTCGAAGAGCAAGGTGGCCGGTTGAAGACCGACGACATCGACTTCGAGGCGTTCCGAACCCAGCCCCTCGCCCCCGACGTCCTGCGGTGCATCTCGTACATGCACGACATCGAGTACCAGACCGTGCTGTACACGCGCGAGCTGCTGATGATGCCGCAGTGGAAGGACCCGCAGTTCACCGGGTTCTTGACCCTGTGGAACTACGAGGAATACTGGCACGGCAACGCGCTCGGCCGGATCCTCGCGATGCACGACCGACCGGCGCACGACACGCGGTTGTCGGACATGCGCGAGTTCAACAAGCGCTACCTGTTCTGGAGCCCGGCCATCTTCTGGGCGCTCGGACACGGTGTGCGCAAGTTCCCGGCCGTGCACATGACCTGGGGCGCGATCAACGAGTGGACCGCGAACGCTGCATACAACCGGCTCGCGGCGGTCGCCGATCATCCGGTGCTCAGCGAGCTGCTGACCCGCATCATGCGCCAGGAAGGGCGTCACGCCGGCTACTACGCCAGCTTCGCTCGCGACTACCTCGAAGGTGACCGCAAGGCCCAGAAGGTGACCTCGTGGTTCCTCCGCCACCAGTGGGCGCCGGTCGGCAACGGCGACGTCCCCAAGATCGAGACGTCGTTCGCGACCGCCTACCTGTTCGGCTCCGGCGACGGCATGGAGCTGATCGACCGGATCGAGGATCGCATCGATCTGCTGCCCGGCCTCAAGGGCCTCAACCTGGTCCGCACCGGCATCGCCAACGCACGTGAGCACGTCATCCAGGAGGAAGGCTTCCTGCCCCCGCCGCCCAAGCGTGAGGGCGGCGAGCGCAAGTCCGGCGCCGACGACGAAGCGGTCTTGCAAGGCCTCTGATCGAGCGCGCAACTCGGGGCACCTCACCGGAACCACCGGTGAAATGGCCCGAGCTTCTGACGTGCCTTGATTGCATTTCAGTTGTCGATCCACCCAGCCTGCGCTACCGACGAGCCCGACCACGCTGCCAGGGGGGCGAACGGCGTGGCCGGGATCACGCGGCGTGGATCAGGCGGCGACGGCCTTGTCCAACGGGGCGAAGGTGTCCGGCACGGGATACTGACCGAGCACGAACAAGAGGACCGCTGCGTGCTGGGCATCGATGATCTGGATCGAGCCGGCGAGCAGGATCGCGTCCTTGTCGGTGATGACAGGCAGGGCGCTCTGGTAGGTCGCCGAGGCGATCTGCTCGAGCATCAGGGCCAACGTCGCCGCTCCGGCGACGTCGGTCACCTTCGCGAAGGCTGCATCCACCGTCGGCTTGAGCGTGGCGTTCGGTTCGGTGACGGCTTCTGCGCCGGCACCGGTGAGCACCTTGTTCCATGCGTCGAGCTGCTGCTGGTGCTGATCCATCGCTGTCTGCACGAAGGTGGCCACAGCCGGGGGCACCGTGCCGAGCGAGCCGGCCGTGGCAGCGTCGAGCGCCGCCTTGTACGTGCCGACTGCCAGGACCTCGAGACCGGCAGCGAGCTGCGCGATCTTCGCATCGGTGGCACCGCCGTCGGCGGCAGCGCCGGTGGTGTCCGTCGCGCCGGAGGTTGCGGTGGTGGTGTCCATCGTCGTGCCGGCGGTGGTGCCCGCAGTCGTCGCGGCCGTGGTCGAGGCCGTTGTGGCTCCGGTGGTGGAACCCGTCGTGCTTGCCGTGGTGCTGCTGGTGGCCGTCTTCGTGTCCGACCCACAGGCGGCTGCCACGAGGGCAGCCCCGAGGACGCCCGCACCGGCGAGCAGCCGGCGACGGGAGAACGGGCCGGCCGTCATCGACGCGATGGGTGAACCGATCAGGTCGGAGATGTTCGCGTCGTTGTTCTTCATGTCGAGGTCGTTGCTCACTTGACTGCTCCTTCGGCTGCCGGGCTGGCCGCGGTGGTGGGTTCGAATGCTTCGGGGAAGGCGACGCTGCCGGCCGCTGCTGGCAGCGAGGCGACGTCGGTGGGGATGGCGATGAGGGCATCGGCCCCGCCGGACAGGAGTGCGCCGACGGCCCGCAGGGTGGCCAGGTGCTGGCACTCCACGCCCATCACGCTGGCGACCAGGGCGATGGTGTCCTTGTCAGAGAGCATGTTGCACTCGTTGAGGTAGGTCTCGGTCGCGACGGTCTCGAGGGTGGCTGCCAACATGACGACGTCGAGCGGCACCTTGAGGTTGGGCTTGGCGGCCTCGACGATCGGGGTGTACTTGGGGTTCGGCATCGTCTGCTCGGCCCCACCCAATGCCTTGGCCTGGGCGTTGAAGGCGTCCTGGTGATCCTGGTGCTGCTGCATCGTCGTCTTCGCGAACGCGACGATGACGGGGTTGCCGCCCGAGATGAACGGCAGCGTCAGCGCAGCCTTGTACGTCGCAACGGCGAGGATCTCCAACGAGGCGTTGGTCTGCAGCATCTGGATGTCTGCGGAGCTGTCAGCCGCGACCGGGCGGGCGAGGATCGATGTCATCGCCGCGCCGAGCACGCCGATGCCGGCGATCCCGGCCAACTTGGCCTTCATGGTGGAGCGTGATGCCTGGAGGGCACGCATCTCCTCAGGGGTGATGATGGCCGACTTGCGGCGATCGTTGGCGAGATCACGGAGATCAGGCAGCACAGCAGCTGATGCCTTCATGGCATCGGTGTGCTGGTCTTGGGACTCCTCGATCAGTTCTGTGAGTCGTGTGTCATCGATGAGCACGGTGACGTCCTTTCAGCGGTGGCCACACGGGGATGGATGGCCTTCGTGCTCAGTCAGTCCCCGAACAAGGCGTCAATAGACGTCATCCAAAAAAATTTCGGCTCCGTAGTGATGCAATCATCGCAGCTCACGGGCTGTTTCTCAGGCGGCGGTGTCGCGGCGCTGCAGCTGCTGCTCGCCGGCTCGGACGACGCGATCACCGAGACGCCACACCGCTGGCAGCAGCAGTCCTGTCGCGACGATGACGACTGCCATCATGATGATCGTGCCGCTGGGCGGGTCGACCAGCTTGAAGTAGTTGCTCAACGGAGCCACGATCAGCGCCAGCGCCAGGAACGCAGCCATCGCCGCGATCAAGCCGATCTTCCACGCCACCCACGGTTTCGCGACTCGGGCGAGGACCAGGATCGCACTGGCCGCCAGCACGACTGTCGCGACGGTGCGCTCCTGATCGAGGGACACGCCACCCGTGTGTCGGGAGATGGTGTACGCGATGTAGGTGGCGAACGAAGCCAGCGCTCCACCGGGCAGGGCGATGCGCAAGACCCGACCGAGGAACCCGGCGCGCACCGGGGCATCGTTGGGTGCGAGCGCCAAGAAGAACGCCGGCACTCCGATCGTGAACGTGCCGACGAGCGTCAGGTGGCGGGGCAGGAACGGTGCGTCGGCGCCGCTGATGACGGTGGCGATCGCGAAGAACAGCGCGTAGACGGTCTTGACGAGGAACAGGCTGGCAACTCGCTCGATGTTGTTGATCACCCGTCGACCCTCCGACAGCACGCTGGGCAGCGACGAGAACGTGCTGTCGAGCAGCACCAGTTGGGCGACGGCGCGCGTGGCCTCCGAGCCGCTCGCCATCGCGATCCCGCAGTCGGAGTCCTTCAGCGCAAGCACGTCGTTGACGCCGTCGCCGGTCATCGCCACCACGTGCCCGCGGGACTGGAGCGCCTTGACCATCTCGCGCTTCTGGTGGGGACTCACCCGCCCGAACACGGTCGAGCCGACCACGGCGTCGGCGAGGGCGTCCTGTTCGGTCGGCAGCTCACGAGCATCGATCAGGTTCTCGGCGCCTGCCAGCCCGACCCGTCGGCCGACAGCGCCGACGGTGCGCGGGTTGTCTCCGGAGATCACCTTGAGCGTCACGCCCTGCGCGGCGAAGTACTCGAGCGTCTCGGCTGCGTCGCCGCGCACCTCGTCCTCGAGCAGCACCAGCGCGGCGGGGCGGAGGTCGTCGGGCAGCGTCTCGCCGGTCAGCTCGCCGTCGCACGCAGCGAGCACGAGCACCCGGTGTCCAGAGTCGGCGGCCGTCTCGACTTCGCTCGCCATCTCGCCGTACGCAGAGGTGGACATCACCATCTCCGGGGCACCGAAGACCCATGTGCCGTTGTCGCCGAACGACGACGCGCTCCACTTGCGGGCCGACGAGAACGCCACCGATGCCGACATGGTCCACTCGGCAGCCGCGGCGTAGCGACCCTGGAGGGCGCGTTGGGTGGCGTTCGGGTTCGGATCGCTCCACGCGATCGCCGCGAGCGCGGCCTCGACCCGATCGTTGTCGGCGTCTGCACCGATCATGTGCACGTCGGCCACGCCCATCGATCCGGAGGTGATCGTGCCCGTCTTGTCGATGCAGATGACGTCGACGCGCGCCAGCACCTCGATCGCCGCCAGCTCCTTGACCAGTGTGCGCTTGCGCGCCAGGCGCACGACGCCGACCGTGAACGCGACGCTGGTGAGCAGGATCAACCCCTCGGGCACCATCGCGACGACGAGCCCGACCGAGGTGACCAGCGCATCGCTGACCCGGGCATCACCGGTGAGTTGTCGGATGAACAGGGCGATCCCCGTCGGCACCAGCGCCCAGGTGACGAGCGTGACGATGCGGTCGATGGCCGTGCGCAGCTCGCTGTGCACGAGCGTGAACTTCCGCGCCTCTTCGGCGAGCTGGGCTGCGTAGGCATCGGCGCCCACCTTGTTGACCTCGGCCCTCGCGTTGCCGGCCACCACGAAGCTGCCCGAGAGCAGCTCGTCGCCCGGCTGCTTGACGATCGGATCGGCCTCACCGGTGAGCAGTGATTCGTCGATCTCGAGGTTGCTGGCGACGAGGACGCACGAGTCGGCCACGATCTGCTGGCCGGGCCGGAGATCCATGACGTCGCCGAGCACGAGCGCGTTCACGGCGAGCTGCACCGACTTGCCGTCGCGGATCGCGGTCACCTTGGGCGCGTTGACCACAGTCAGCTGATCGAGCGTGCGTTTGGCACGGAGCTCCTGGATGATGCCGATCAGCGTGTTGGCCACGATGACCCCACCGAACAGCGCATCCTTGTACTGCCCGGTGGCGATCACGATCGCGAAAAGCGCGCCGATCAGCGCGTTGAACTTGGTGAACAGGTTGGCGCGGATGATCTCGGTGACCGTCCGCGATGGCGCGTCGGGCACGTTGTTGACCTCGCCCCGCGCGATCCGCTCGGCCACCTCCGCTGCGGTCAGACCGCGTTCCGCGCGTTGGGCGTCCTGCGCATCAGAGTCGTGATCGGGGGCGACATCGGGCTCGGTCACCGGCTGAGCGTATCCCTTCGGCCTGCGCGGGACCCGCCTGTCGACCCGCCCAACCGGCCCTCACGTCGTCCTGCCCGACGGCGCATGCTGCGGCATCGGTAGCCTCACCGACATGCGCTTCGAGTCGCGCCGCAAGCGCCGCCAACGCGAGCTCGACGAGCTGGAGTTCCAGGACTCGTGGCGAGAGATGCTCAGCGTCCGCTGGCCGTTGTGGCACTTCCTCGACTCCGACGAGCGGGGCCGCCTCGAAGATCTCGTCACGGTCTTCGTCCACGACAAGCGGTGGGAAGCGGCCAACGGCTTCGAGGTCACCGAGGCCATGCGGGTGCTGATCGCCGCGCAGGCATGCCTGCTCGTGCTCGAGCTGGACGGAGATCCGTACCGCGGCGTGGGCACGATCCTCGTCCACCCGACGACGCTCGTGCTCGAGGGCCAGCGCAGCACCGGCACGGGCGGTCTGGTCAGCAGCGATCCGTATGCGATCCTCGGCCAAGCCCAGTTCGGTGGCCCCACCATCGTCGCGTGGGACACGGTCGCCTACGACGCCCGCCACCCTTCGCGTGGGCAGAACGTGGTGTACCACGAGTTCGCGCACAAGCTGGACATGATCGACGGCGTCATCGACGGCACGCCTCCGATCGCGGACACCGAGCAACGTCGACGGTGGGTCGAGGTGTGCACCCGCGAGTACAACGCGCTGCGCCGAGGCGTGGAGGGCCGCCTGCTGCGCGACTACGGCGGCGAGAACCCCGGCGAGTTCTTCGCCGTGGCCACGGAGGCCTTCTTCTCGGTGCCGGCGCACATGCGCGAGCGGATGCCGGATCTCTACGCCGTGCTCAGCGGGTTCTACCGTCAGGATCCTGCGGCGCGCTTCCCCGCGCTCGGCGCAGCCTTGGGGTAGATGGTGCCGACGCTGGCGGCGATGACGCACCCGATGGCGACGATCTGCAGCACGCTCAGCCGCTGACCGAGGATGACGAACCCCGCCAGCGTGGCCGCGACCGGGCTGAGGCTCATCAGCACTCCGAACGGCCGCGCCGCGACCGTGCGCAGCGCCGCCAGCTCCAGACAGAAGTTGATCACCGACGACAACATCGCCACGCCCGCGCCGGCCAGCAGGATCGTCGGACGCAGCAACGTCATCCCACCCGAGGCGATGCCGATCGGCGCGGCCACCGACGCTGCGACGGCGATCGCGAGAGCCAGCCCGTCGGTTCCCGAGGACCGCCGCCCGGTCTCCGCGTTGAGCAGGATGTAGCCGGCCCAGCACGCTGCCGCGATCAGTGCGAACACCACGCCGACCGGATCGATGTGATGGCCGGACTCGCCGAGCATCACGACCCCGACGATCGCGAGCGCCGTCCACGCCAGTTCGCGCAGCCGTCGCGACATCGCCACCGCGAGACCCAACGGGCCGAGCAGCTCGAGTGTGACGGCGAGACCGAGTGGCAGCCGGGCGACTGCTGCATAGAACGTGAGGTTCATCGTCGCCAACAACACTCCGAACACCACGGTCACCGCCCAGTCGCCTCGCGTGCGCGCTCTCAGGTCCGGTCGCGAGACGGCCAGCAGGACGATCGCGGCGAAGCCGAGGCGGAGCAGGACCATGCCCGACGACCCGACGGTGTCGAACATCGTCGCCGCCAGTGCCGCACCCAACTGCACCGACACGATCGCGCCGATGATCATCGCGGTGCTCCGACCCGCTCCAGCCGTGCCGCGGCTGTCGACCACTCCCGACCCGGCGTCTGAACCGGGAGCTGAGGCGACGAGGTCGTTGGACATCGCTCCACAGTGCGCCGACACGTGCCGTTGCGGAAATGCCGATGTTGCGGTGGTTATGCTTTTCGTGCATGACCATCGAAGCCCGACATCTGCGCTCGTTCCTGGCGATCGCCGATGCAGGCAGCATCACCCGCGCCGCAGCGTTGCTGCATGTCTCGCAGCCGGCGCTGTCGCGCACGCTCACCCAGCTCGAGCGCGATCTCGACGTGCAGCTGGCCGTGCGCAGCACACATCAACTGCAGCTGACCGACACCGGCAAGCGGTTCCGGTCGGCCGCCACCAAGGGCATGCGCGCGTTCGATCAGGCGATCGCCTCGGTGGCTGCCGACGTCGCGCGGCTCCGCTTCGGCCACACCTGGGCTTCGGCAACGCACACCGCGGCGATCGCTCGAGCATGGGCCGCAGCGCACCCCAATCGTCCCCTGCAGTTGCGGCGTGGAGACGATCGGACCGCTGGTCTCGAAGGCGGCGACGTCGACATCGCGCTCACACGAGGCCCGATCGATGATCCGTCGTTGCGCACCGTGACGGTGGATGAGGAAGCCCGAGTGGCCGTGCTGCCCGCCGGGCATCCGTTGGCGCGCCGCAAGCGCCTGCGCCTCGCCGATCTCGCCGATCAGCCGCTGATCGTGCACACGACGGCGGGCATGACGACGCCGGGCCTGTGGCCGCCGGGCTCGCAGCCAAAGGTGGGCCGCGAGGTGACGAGCACCGACGACTGGCTGATCGCGATCGCCACTGGCATCGGGGTGGGTGTCAGCGTCGTGTCCACGGCCGAGCTCCGCCCCCACCCCGACGTCCGTTACGTGCCACTGCACGACGCGCCGGCGGTGCCGCTCATGCTGGTCTGGCCGGCGATCGACCCGCACCCGTACGTCGGTGACCTCATCCGCATTGCCCGGCGCGCGATCCTCCAGCGCCACCACGAACCATCCCACTGACTCGGCCAAGGCAGCCGCGGCCGCGATCACGCGGCCCTCTCGCTGTCGGGTGGTCCGGTGGTTTGGATGGTGCCGTCGGGGTAGGTGATGGTCAGTGACCGGTCGGCATGGAGGTGAGCTCGCCAGCCGCCTTCGTGAAGGGCGTGGTGGTGGCGGCTGCACACGGGCAGCAAGTTCGCCAGATCGGTCGGGCCCATGTCTGGTGTCCAGTGTTGGACGTGATGTGGTTGGCAGTGGCGGATCCGGACGGTGCATCCCGGGATCGCACACGTCGAGTACATCGCGCGCAG
>JAOBWO010000462.1 GCA_025463415.1 Acidimicrobiales bacterium
ATGGAGGAGTGGCACCGTCTGATCCCGGAGTACCGGATCGCTCCTGGAGTGGAGCTGAGGGAACACGTCGGAGCGGTGGCGGGACTGGACCAGCTTCCCCTCACCTGGTGAAGAAGGTGGTGATCCCTCCGTCGCCACAAGTTGGTCGATGAGGTCGGTCAGCTCGATGGTGGCGACATCGACGAACTCGAAGCCGGCCTCACCGGCATAGTACGCATCGATGTGGGTGTCGCCGATGTGGACCCGTCGATCACAGTTCCACTCGTCGCGATGCCGCGGGAGATGATGCTTGCCGCCGATGAAGTGGACCTCCACTCCGAGCCTGGCCCACATCCGCTCCTGCTCGCCGGACGTTCGGTCCGAGGCGCTGCCCACGATGTAGCCGTGCGCCAGCGCCGCTCGGACAACGCTGACCGCGATCGGACCAGCGGGCTCGCCGACCTCGAGGGTGCCGTCGATGTCGAAGCTGATCATCACTCCAGCCGGTCCGTGCGTCATCCCATCACCTCTCGGTTCGTCCCCGCGGTTGAGCGAGCTATATAGTGCACTGAATTGGGGACGTTGACAACTCGGAGGAACGCAATGCCTGAAGCCTGGATCATCGACGCCTGCCGGACGCCACGAGGTGTCGGCAAGGTCGGCAAGGGAGCGTTGGCCGAGCTCCATCCGCAGCAGCTCGCGGCGACGGTGCTCAAAGCGATCGCCGATCGCAACGAGCTCGACACCAACGACGTGGACGACATCGTCTGGGGCACCAGCATGCAGACCGGAACTCAGGGTGGCGATCTCGGACGCATGGCAGCGCTCGACGCCGGCTACGCGATCACCGCGAGCGGCGTGACGCTGGACCGGTTCTGCGGGTCGGGCATCACCAGTTCGAACATGGCGGCGGCATCGATCATGGCCGGCATGGAAGACGTCGTCATCGCAGGCGGCGCCGAGATGATGTCGTCCTACGCGGCGAACAGCAAGGGCTCGTCGAGAGTGCCGTTCATGGACAATGGCAACCTGCGCCTGCGCGAGAGCAACCCGCAGACGAACCAGGGCGTGGCGGCCGATGCGATCGCCACGCTCGAGGGCATCAGCCGCTCGGCGCTGGACGAACTGTCGCTCGAGTCGCAGCGACGCGCCGACGTCGCGATCAGGGAAGGTCGCTTCGATCGCAGCTTGGTGCCGGTCTTCCACGTCGATGGCTCGCTCGCCCTCGACCATGAGGAGTTCCCTCGGCCGAGCACGACGATCGAAGCGCTCTCTGCGCTTGCTCCGTCGTTCGCCGGCCTGGCTGACGTTCCGCTCGATGAGGCGGGCACCACGTTCCGCTCGCTCGTGCTGAAGAAGTTCCCCGATCTCGTGATCGATCACGTCCACCACGCGGGCAACTCCTCGGGCGTCGTCGATGGTGCTGCCGCGTTGCTGCTGACGAGCCCGGACTACGCGAGGGCTCATGGCTACAAGCCACGTGCGCGCGTCGTCGCCACCGCGAACATCGGCGATGACCCGACCCTGATGCTCAACGCACCGGTCCCCGCGGCCCGGAAGGTGCTCGCCAAGGCCGGGATGACGGTCGCCGACATCGATCTGTTCGAGGTCAACGAGGCCTTCGCCGTGGTGACCGAGAAGTTCATCCGTGATCTCGACATCGATCGCGACAAGATCAACGTCAATGGGGGCGCGATCGCGCTCGGGCATCCGATCGGCGCAACGGGAGCGATCCTGATCGGCACTGTGCTCGATGAGCTGGAGCGTCGCGACCTGCAGTTCGGCCTTGTCACGATGTGCGCCGCCGGTGGCATGGCCCCTGCGATCATCATCGAGCGGATCTGACGACCGGCCGTGGTCGCATGTCCACTCCCGAAGCCGCCGACAACGAGGAGACTCTGATGACGCAAGAAAGCTCGAAGCCGAGCCGTTACGAACCGCACGAGGTCGACGCCATCGTGCGGCGGTGGTTCGACAGCTACTCGGAGAAGGACTTCGAGACCCACAATGCGTTGATCCATCCCGACGCCGTGGTCGTGTATCCCGAGATGGCCTTCGTCCATCCGGACCTGAGCGCCGGGAAGGCCTTCCTCGAAAAGACGCTGGAACACGACGAGAAGAACTTCCTGGATCTGAGGATGACCATCACGAACCTGTCTGTCGTCGGAGACACGGCGTTCGTCGAGGGATACTTCAGCGGCAACCAGCTCGGCGGCACGATCGTCGGCGAGGCTGCCGGTTCGGACATCAACCTTCGGTTCCTCGACCGCATCGACATCGAGGACGGAATGGTCAAACTGGTCCACGCCTACTACGACACAGCGCTGCTGTACCAGATCCAGCTCGGGCTCCAGGGTCCGACCAGAGAGAGTCCGATCGCGCCCTGGATGGCGGCCATGGCTGCCGGGCAGAAGCCCGAGGTCTAGCTTCCGAGATCCGCTCGAACTCGGACTCGTGCGAGACCTCGGTCATGAACGTTCGGCGCGATGTAGGGCGGCACGCCGATGACCGTCGCCCCCACCGGCATGTCCTCCGGACGATCATCGACGAACACGGCGGACGACGAGTCGGGCAGCAGATGATCGGTCGTGTACCGGCCGTCGCAGTCTCGTCCGAGCTTGTCGTAGAAGCCGTCGAACAGGTGGGCGATCCCGTGCTGACCTGCGCGGAGTCGCGAGTAGTCCGCACCACCCGCACTCCACACGAACACTGTTCGGCCGGTATTGCGCAGATGCTCGAGCAGATCAACCGCTCCCGGTCGCACCGATGTGCCGGTGAGCGAGTCGATGATGCAGCCGTCCACGTCGAACACCCACACCTCTGCCGGCATCACCGACGGGACCGACATTCAGCTGCGGTCCTGACGCTCCCGAACCAGCTGCTGGTGCCGCGCCATCATCTCCGTGGCCCGCTGTTGGATGTCGTTGGGCGGCGGCGGGATCTGCACGGGGCCGCGATCCCGGCTGGGGAGCGCGACGGTGGCGTTGCCGGGACACGTGACGTCGCCGCGCTGGTTGGTGCCGCGCATCTCGATGTCGACCACGCAACGGCCGTCGTCGATGCGCTTGTCGACCACCTCGCCGGTGATGACGTGGGAGTCGCCGAAGTAGTTGAACTTGCGGATCTCACTGTGCTGGCGGATCAGCCACGCATCGTCGCCCATCCAGTCGGTGACGAAGTGAGAGAGCCAGCAGTCCCGCATCACGCCGTAGTCGTACGACATCGGGTTGCCGATCGCACGTGCCCATGCCGGATCCCAGTGCACGCGCTGGGCGACATCGGGGATGCCGTACTCGTTCTTCACATAGAAGGGCGCAATGCGTTGACGGTTGGCGTAGGCAAGCCGGTTGGACGTGGGGGCGTAGGGCGTGAACCCGTAGCCGCCGGCGTGGAAGACGATGATGTCGGTGGTCGTCAGCGGGCCCTTGGCCATCGGCTGGATGACGTCACCGATCTGGACGTCTTCCCACCACCGTGGTTCTGCTCCGCGCGCCTTCTCGCCGGCGTAGACCGCATCGAGCGCAGCGATGTCGTCGTCGGTGTAGGTCGCGGGTTCGATCGCGTTGTACTTGCCCTTCTCCCGGGCCGTCTTGCGCTCGGTGTGGATCGCGAGCGTGCGCGAGATCGCAACCACCTCCGCGCGCTGGTTCATCTTGACGCTCGCGTACGTGAGGATGATCGACCGGTTGGCGAACTCGGACTTCTTCTCGACGACGGATTCGGTTCCGCCGAAGCTGTACAACTGGTCACCTGCCTCGACGGGACGGAACCACTCCCAGCTGCTGCCGGAGACGAAGACGTGGATGCCCCGGAACGATGGCCGCTTCAAGGTCGGATCGGGTGCGTCGCCGTAGAGCGGCGTGTTCAGCGCGATGCCGATCATCGGGGGAGCGATCTGCCCGCCCCAGCGAGTGGCGGGGCCATATTGCTCGGAGCCGAACAGCGGGTTGTCGTCGCCGTACCCGCGTGCGAAGTTGCGCATCGCGTCATGCGTCGCGTAGGTCAGGTGCTCGCGAGCGGGCGACGGCGAGTACCTGCCGATCAGCGCGTGGGCCCGTTCGATGTCCGTCTCCTTGAACTGGAAGTCGGTCGCCTTCTCGAACTCGGTTTGCTCTGCCATGTCACACCCTCCTGCGCGGTCGTCGGAGAACAGTACACTGAAATGGTCACGGACGCCGAGTCGCCGTTCGAGAGGGAGGCAACATGCACAAGCCGACGATGATCCCCACCGTCTCGGATCCGCTGACCGGCGGAAGGGGCTGGCCGTTCGGAAGCCCGAGCTTCGATGTCGGCCGGTACGGCTACGTGATGACCGAGCACCTGCTCGATGGTGTGGCCCGGTCGTACCGGCCGGCGGATGGCACCACGATCGGCCGCGACGGGCTGTGGGAGACAGTCGTCGACGACACTGCGCCGTATCGCACTCGCATGTACGTGGTGCGCCCCACCGATCCGGGGCGATTCAACGGTGTCGTCCTCGTCAACTGGCAGAACGTCACCGCCGGGGTCGATCTCGGTGCGCCCACGGCCGCCAACCTCGAGCACGGCTACGTCTGGGTCGGGGTGACGACCCAGCGCGTCGCGATCGACGGTCGGGCTGAGATGCGCGGGCTCATGCCCGCCACGCAAGGTCTGCCGGCATGGGATCCTGAACGGTACGGATCGCTCTCGCACCCGGGCGACGAGTTCAGCTACGACATCTACAGTCAGGCCGGTCGAGCGCTCGGGCGCGGCCGGCGACCGGACGGCGTCGACCCGCTCGGCGGCCTCCAGCCACGCGTCGTGATCGCGCTCGGTGCGTCACAGTCGGCGATGCGCCTCGGCTCCTACCTCAACATCGCCCACCAACGCGACCGGGTGTTCGACGGCTTTCTGCTCAACGTTCATTGGGGCATGTGCCCGCATCCGCCCAACCAGGAACTGCAGGCCAGCTTCGCTCCGGTCGGCAACGGCCTGACGGCCGGCAGCGCGCAGGTGCGCGACGACGGTGGTGTCCCGATCCTCGTCACCTCGACCGAGTCCGAGTTCTCCAACATGCTGCCCATGCGCCAACCGGACACCGCTACGTATCGGCACTGGGAGCTTGCTGGCTGCGCACATGCCAATCCTGACTCCGCCGAAGAGATGGTCGCGGTCTTCGAGCGTGATGGGCTGCCGGACGTCCTCGCCAGTCCCGATCGCAACGTCGTTGCCGACGGGTATGTGATCGACGCGGCGTTGGCGCACCTCACCGAGTGGGCCGCGGGAGGGGCGCCGCCAACCTCGATGCCGCGCCTCGACGTCGATGGCACCTCGATCGCGCGTGACCAGGATGGAAATGCGCTCGGGGGGATCCGTCTCCCCGAACTCGTCGCGCCGACAGCGGTCCACTTGGGGACGAACCCAGGCAACCCGCTCGCCGCACTCTCAGGTCGGAGCGTGCCGTTCTCGGTCGAACAGCTGGCCCGCTACATCGGCGCAGACGATTATGTGTGTCGTTGGGATGCCGCGGTCGCAGACCTCCAAGCAGCTGGTCTCGTACTCGCTGACGCGATCGATGCCGTCCGCGCTCATGGCCGGAGGATCGCGTCGGCGCTCTGGCCGTGACGCTGTGGCCAGCACGTCGTTCGGGGAGCTGAGCGCACATGCTGATCAGCGGTCGAGAAATCTGTCCGGAACGACGATGTGTTCCGGTTAACTATTGAAAACGTCGTTTCCGAAGTGGTAGCTTGACCACATGGACAAGATCTGGGCCAACTCCGGCGACTCGCACTTCATCGAACCGGAAGACCTGTGGCGTTCCAGCCTTCCGGCTCGGCTTGCCGACCTGATGCCTCGTGGCGAGAAGTCCGACGACGGTGAGTGGGAGACCGTCTTCGTCGATGGTCTGTCGTTCAAGCGGAAGTTGCCGAGTGCCGTCCGGACCGAGTTCTTCAACGCATCCAACAGTGCCGAGGGTGCCCGCGACATCAGCAAGCGCGTGATCGATCTCGACAACGAGGGCATCTGGGGAGAGGTCATCTTCCCGTCGCTGGGCATGTGGAACTCGATGTTCTCGACCCAGGAAGCCCTGCGCGAGGCGATGCGGGTCAGCAACGACTGGTGCGCTGACGCGATCATCAGAGCCTCGCGCCGCTTCGTCCCGACGGCACAGGTCTCCCTGCTGTCGATGGACGACGCTGTGGCGGAGTTGCAGCGCGCCGCCGGCCTCGGGTTCCGCGCCGTGTTCCTGCCGACCACACCTCCCCGGTACACCAAGGACTACCAGTTCGAGGAGTGGGAGCCGTTCTGGTCAGCGGCCGAGGAGGCGAACATGGTGATCGCCTTCCACATCGGCACCGACCCCATCGACATGGGCTCGGGGAAGGACATCGGCATCGCGTTCCGCGGCCCGGGCGCGGCGGTGCTCAACTACACCGAAACCACGTTCTCCGGCCAGCGTGCCGCGATGAAGATGGTCGCATCGGGTGCGCTCGATCGGCATCCGAACCTGAAGGTGCTCATCTCCGAAGGCGGCGCGACGTGGGTTCCGTTCCTGGGTGATCGCATGCTCGAGGGCTACCGGCAACATCACACGATGGTCCGGCCGAAGTTGTCGCGGTCACCCAAGGAGATCCTGTACTCGCAGGTCTATGCATCGTTCCAGCACGACGAGTCGGCGATCGGCGCAGTCACCGCGATGGGCTACAACAACGTCATGTGGGGCAGCGACTACCCGCACATGGAGGGCACCTTCGGTCACACCCAGGAGACCCTGCACGGACTGTTCGACGGAGTCGACCCGGACGTCAAGTACCGCATCACGCGTGGCGCGTTCCTCGAGCTGTTCCCCGAGGTCGGCGAGCCGGTCGCGCTCGCCGCTGCGTGAGGGGTCAGACGACGATCTTGCGCTCGCGAAGGTCGGCGATCGCCGCACTGTCGTAGCCGAGCTCGGCCAGGATCGCGTCGGTGTGCTGACCGAGCAGAACGCCTGGTTCGGCGACGGTCTCACTGCGCGACATCCCGATCAGCGGGGTCAGGCGGTCGTGCTCACCGAACGTCGGATGTTCGACCTCGACCAGCAGGCCTGAGCACGCCCCGAACTCCTTCGACTGCAGCACCGCCTCTGGCGGGTCAGTGGCGACGACGACGCAGCCGACATCGTGGCCGAGCAGCAGTTGCTCCCAGTGCAAACCGGGCTTGGCCGCGAACGCCTCCGCCAACACCGCGGCGAGAGCGTCGTCGTTTACGGCTCGGGCTCCTTCGTCGCTGAACCGAACGTCGCCGGCCAGATCGGTGTCATCGGCGAGCGCGGTGCAGAGCGATGCCCACTCGCGCTCCGCCGGAGCGGCGAGGTAGATCCAACCGTCAGAGGTCTCGTAGAGCCTGTACCGCGCGTTGTAGCCGTACAGCTCCGAATCCGCTGTGGCGGTCGCGGGCCGACCGGCGTACTCCACCATGTCATCGCTCAACGCGTGGGCCGTCGATGTCAGCATCGTCGTGAGCATGTCCTGGGCGACGCCAGTGCGGTCGCGGATGTACAACCCGAGGGCAAGTGCCGATGCCGCGGTCAGTGCCGACACCCCGTCGGCCTGGGCGTACTCGGTGGTCCCGGCGCCGCTGAGCCGGAGGGCATTGGCGCGGATCTCCTTGATGGTGAGGTCCGCGCGTTCGGGGACGGATGTGCCGATGTTGCGCATCACGAGTCCGCTGCCCGCACCGATGGTCGGCGCGTACGCGGGCCTGTCTCCGCACGGGCCGTCGATCCCGTATCCGGGGGAGCTGAGGTACACCAATCTCGGGTTCACGGCTCGCAGCGTCTCGGCGTCGACTCCCTGCCGAGTTGCGACGCCGGCACGGAACGACTGCAGCACGAGATCGGCGCGCTCGGCGAGCTGGTGCACGATGACACGGCCTTCCGGCGTGGAGAGATCGAGCCCGATGCTCTCCTTGCCCTGCATCACCTTGGCGGCGCCGAGCTCTGGGAAGGGGAGGAGTGTGCGCATCGGCTCGCCCTCGATCGGCTCCACTTTGATGACCCGCGCGCCCAGCTCGCGCAGCACGGTGCCACCGAATGGCGCGGCGAAGAAGGTGCCCAGCTCGAGGATGACGACATCGCCGAGGGCACTGCCGGGATCATGCGGCGCTCCTGCAGCGGCGACCTGGGCAGGCCACGGCGAAGCGCGCAACGCCGCGCCGTCCGCATCGAGCATGGGCGCGCTGTGGACGAGCGCCGCTGGGGTGGACGACAGCTGCACGATCGGCCCCGGCTGACGAACTCGCCCGCGCTCGTCGTCGTCGAGCTCGATCACGGCGTGCAGATGAGCCATCTGCGGATGATCGAGCAGCTCGCTGCCGTTTCGCATCGTCTCGGCCCAGACGTCGTGATCGTTCTCGAACAACGCCTGCCACTCGGCCAGCGTGCGCTCGCGGGATGCCTCGAGCAGCTTCTCCCAGAAGGCCGCCGTCTTCTCCGGGTCCATCGCGAATGCTGCGCTCTTCCACTCGTCGTCGCCGAGCATCCAGTCCAGGCCCATCGCCTTCAACATGGCCACGTAGAGGTGCAGCTGCACCTGCGAGAACTGGATCCAGCGACCGTCCTTGGTCAGTGCGATCAGGAGCATGAAGAAGATCGGTGACAGCGGCACGCCGGCATCGGTGACCGGTGGGGCCGGAGTGAACGCGTCGGGGTACTTGCTGGTGATGACGCGCAGGTACCAGTTCCAGGTGCCCAGCGCGGCGAGTCCCTTCACGAGCGTGGCATCGACGTGCTGGCCGCGGCCGCTCGATTCGCGCTCGTGGAGCGCGGCGAGGATGCCGGTGAGCAACTCCTGGCTGGCCCCATAGCTGCAGTAGGGGACCGAGACGTGAGCAGGACCATTGCGCGTGACCATCGCGCCCGATACAGACAGCGCGCCCGTGCGTGCCATCACGAGAGCTTCGTAGCCCTTGACGTTCGCATACGGTCCGACTCGACCGAAGGCGGTCACCGAACCGAAGACCAGTCGTGGGTTCTCCTCGCTCAGCTCGTCGTAGCCGAGGCCGAGGCGCTCGATCACGCCGGGACGGAACGTTTCGATCATCACGTCCGCGCCCAGCGCAAGGGTGCGCGCTACCGCGAGATCTGCCGCATCGTGGAGATCCAGGACGATGCTGCGCTTGCCTCGAGCGATGAACGGGTATCCAGGCGCCTCGCGGAGGTGACTGCCGCCAGGCGGCTCGACCTGGACGACCTCAGCACCGAAGTCGGCGAGGGTCTGGCTCGCCTGCGCGCCCGCAGGCCCGTTCGAGAAGTCGACCACCCGGAGCCCGCTCAGCGGTCCGACCCTGTCGTGCTCGGTCATGTGTCCGTCCCCTCGACGACGCCCTGCAGTGACTACCCCAGCCACGTGGCGGGCACCGTACCAGAAATGAGTACACTGAACAATTGCGTGCGCGGCTCGTTAGGAGCGGTGAACCGTCGGCAGATCGGGCACGCGTGGGAACAGCTCTTGGAACGCACCGATCCGGATCCGGTGGCTCACGGCGTCGGGCACGCCGTCGAAGAGTTCGTGCAACGTCTTCTGCGTATGGCCGAAGGTGCCCTCGAAGTGCGGGTAGTCGCTGCCCCACATCACGTTCTGCCAGCCCATGGCCGAGTTGGCAGCCACCGCCGACGCGTCGTGCTGGAACGACGCGTAGACCTGCTCGTAGAGGAACTGGCTCGGCAGCTTGGAAAGGTTCGGGCGGACCGCGGCCCCGTGCTGGCGATAGCCCTCGTCCATCCGGTCACCGATGAACGGACCCCACGTGGCGCCGCCCTCGGACACGAGGACACGCAGCTCGGGGTGACGATCCAGCGCGCCGCAGGCGATCACCTGGGTGACTGCACGCTGTCCCCCATAGGTGGTCTCGACGTAGTTGAGCACCGCGCCACCTCTGCCGCGGTAGTAGACGCCCGTCCTCTGGGTGGGGTCATGTGGTTCGGTGCCGATGTGGAAGCCGATCACCATGCCGGTCTCGGCGAAGGCCGCCCACATCGGATCCCATTCCTCGTCGTTCCACTCGGGCCGCCCGAGTGGTGGGCGGGTGGGGAGGAATCCGGCAGCGAAACCAGCGTTGCTCGACTTCTTGATCTCGGCGACGGCGTCGTCGATGTCCAGCAAGGGGATCGATGCACAGCACACGAAGCGTGGCGAGTGGCTCTGGAACTCGAGCGCGAAGTCGTTGAGGGCGCGGGCGCCCTCCTTCACGACCTTCGGCGTCCTGATGTTGAAGGTCCAGATCCCGAGTGACGGGTAGATGACCTCAGCCCACACGCCCTCGTCATCGAGGTCCTTCAGCCGGGTGACCGGGTCGTTTCCGCCGATCACCCGGTGGAAGAAGTCGTCCTCGGTGGAGTCGATCGGACGGGCGTTGATCCCGAGGCCCTTCTTGCCTGGTGTCGGCTTCGGCATGTCGCGTCGGAACTCCTGCCCATCGATGTAGATGGTCTCGAAGTCGCCGCTCGGATCCTTGACGCTCCGCGGCATCAGATCCCGGATGTCGGCCGGCAGAGAGTTGAACAGGTCCGGCGGCTCGATGATGTGCGAGTCGCCGGAGTTGGCCCAGATCTTGTGCTCGGTGATGTCGCTCATGTGGGCTGCTCCTCAAATGCAGGGTCGCAGCTCTCGCGGCGATAGATCCGCAATCAGTGTACTCTTGAGATGGATGGTTGGCGAGTCGGATCGGAGCCCTCCGAGGGCAGATCGCACGCAGAAGAGTGTTCTGAACGTGGCCATGTCACGCGAAATCAGGACAATCAGCGGCTGGTCGACGACGCCCCTTGCAATAAAGAGCACTCTTTAGTAGATTGCCGTCGACCGGGTGAAATGCCTGGCAGGGGTTCAACGAGGGGGACTGAAGATGACACGATTCTCAGGGGCGAGGCGCGCCAGCGCGGGCCGCAGGGCTGGTGTCCTGCTCACAGCAGGATGTCTGTTGATGGGCGCGTGCAGCAGCGACAACAGCAAGTCGTCAGCGAGCACCGCTGCCCCGGCGTCGGCGGCGCCGACGACCGAGTCCGCGGCCACCGCAGCATCGGCCACGGACGCGTCCACGACCGAGGCATCGACGGCCGCGACGGCGACCGACTCATCAGCCACGGAGCCGTCGACCGAGGCGACCAACGTGCCGTCGACGGACGCGACCACGGCTTCGTCGACCGAGGTCACCAGCGCGCCGGCTGACGCGCTCGAGTGCGCCGGCCCGGCCGCCACGGGCGACGCGGTGAAGGTCGGCATCGTCTGGCCAGAGGGCCCGGCGATCAACATTCCCGAGATCGGTGACTCGGCGGGTGCCGCGGTCAAGTACACCAACGAGTGCCTGGGAGGCGTCGGCGGTCGGCCGATCGAGCTCGACTCCTGCACCATCGACGAGACGAACCCCGCCGCAGCCACCACGTGTGGCAACCAGTTCGTGGAAGACGGTGTCGCCGCAGTGGTCGTCACCATCACATCGCAAGGCGCCACACTCGTGCCGATCGTGACCGGGGCAGGCATCCCGTACATCGTGTCGGGTGGAACGTCGCCGGCGGAGAGCCTGGACGCGACAGGGCTGGTCTTCAGCGTTTCCGGCGGTGTTGCCGCAGCGCTGGGTGCGATGGCACAAGACGCCAAGGACCAGGGCATCGCCAAGGTCGCCCTGCTCGTCAGCGACAACGCGGCAGCCGGTGTGCAGGGCCTGTCAGGCATTCCGTTCGGCAAGGCCGGTGTGGCGGTCAACGTCGTCTCCGTTCCGGCCGGCACGCCGGACATGACACCACAGCTCTCTGCGGCACTGTCCGATGGCGCCGGCGAGACGATTGTCATCGGCGATGCGACGTTGTGCATCTCGTACCTGCAGGCAGCCCAGTCGATCGATCCTGACGGCAAGCACGGTGTCATCGTCACCTGTGTCGGCGACGATGTCATCACCGCAGTCGGCGACGCGCTGGATGGCGCCACCCTCTACGGTGGCGGCCCCGAGAACTCGGACGATCCCGAGCACGTGCTCTATCTGGACGTCATGGCCAAGTACAGCCCGGCCACCCCCACCACCGGATTCACCGGCGTTGGATATCAGGTGGTGACGAGCCTCGTTCGCGGCCTCGCCGGCCTCACCGGCGACGTCAACGCGGCGTCCGTGGCCTCGACCATGAAGGCGACCAAGGACATCGTTTCCCCGGCCGGCTTCGGACAGACGTTCAGCTGCTCGGAGAAGCCGTTGCCCCCGTTGACGGTGTGCAGCGGCGATGCACTCATCTCCACCATCAAGGGCACCGAAGTGACCGATCCGAAGCTGTTCGACGCCAGCCCGCTGTACACGGGTTGATCGTCACGTGAACCGTCGACCCGTGGTGGCGAGCGGTGAGTGAGCACATCGCCTTCCTGCTCCGAGGAGCAGGAAGCGGTGGTGTGTTCGCGGCGCTCGCAATGGCACTGGTCGTCACCTACCGCAGCTCCGGAGTCGTCAACTTCGCAACCGGTGCCATCGGCTTGTACGTCGCGGAGACGTACGCGCTGCTGCGCACGGGCAAGCTGTTCGTACCGATCCCGGGTCTGCCGACCACGATCAACCTGCATCGTGAACTGGGCTTCGCCGCTGCTACCGCCATCGCCCTGGCGGTGGCAGCGCTGCTCGGTCTGCTGCTGCACTACCTCGTCTTCCGGCCGCTTCGGTCGGCGCCTGCCGTGGCCAAGGCCGTCGCCTCGGTCGGGGTGATGATCATCCTCCAGGCGGTGATCGGGATCCGGCTCGGCACCAAGCCGATCGTCACCAAGGCGATCCTGCCGACCGGCAACATCACGATCCTCGGTCAAGGCGTCCGCTCCGACCGGCTGTGGTTCGCGCTGGCGGTCATCGGCGTCACGCTGGTGCTCGGAGCGCTGTTCAAGTTCACCCGTTTCGGTCTGGCCACGAGGGCCGTGGCCGAAACCGAACGCGGTGCATACGTCACCGGACTCTCACCCGCCAGAGTGTCGCGAGCGAACTGGATCCTGAGCGCTGTGGTGTCCGGCATCGCGGGGATCCTCATCTCCCCGATCGTCCCGATCGTCCCCATCTCCTACACCTTGTTCATCGTGCCAGCACTGGCTGCCGCGCTCGTCGGCGGGTTCACGTCCGTCGGCGTTGCCGTTGCCGCAGGCCTCGTGATCGGGATGGTGCAATCCGAGTTCGTGTTCCTCCAGGTGAAGGTCAAGTGGCTACCGGGCGCAGGGATGCCCGAGCTCGTGTCACTCGTGGTGATCCTCGGCGTGCTGCTGTTCCGCGGCAGACCACTTCCCGACCGGGGCGCCGTCGTCACCCAAACGCTCGGTCGAGCGCCCCGACCTGAGCGAATCCTGCTTTCGACCGTCGTCGGGGTCGGTCTCGGCCTGGTCGGCATCTTCGCCACATCAGGCGTGTATCGATACACGCTGATCGAGACGTTCCTGTTCGCACTGCTCGGACTGTCGTGGATCGTTGTCACCGGCTATGCCGGGCAGATCTCGTTCGCTCAGCTCTCCTTCGCCGGTGTCGGTGCGTTCGCGTTGTTCCGCTTCGCAGAGAACTGGGGCGTGCCGTTCCCAATCGCTCCGCTGCTGGCCGGCATTGCGGCGGCGGTGATCGGCGTCGTGTTCGGACTCCCGGCGCTGCGCATCCGTGGTCTTCCCGTTGCCGTGGTCACGCTTGCTCTTTCGATCGCTCTCGAAGCGTTCTGGTTCACCAACTCCAAGCTGAACGGTGGGCTGCAGGGTGCAAGGATCAAGCCACCGTCGATCTTCGGCTACACCTTCCGCCTCGACGCTCTGTCGTCGCGCATCCCATTCGCGATCATGTCCCTCGGCTTGCTCGCCGCGACTGCGGTCGGTGTCGCCATCCTGCGCCGCCACCGCCTCGGTGCGGCGATGCTCGCAGTCAAGGCAAACGAACGGTCAGCAGCGGCCGCAGGCATCGATGTGGCCCGAACGAAGTTGATCGCCTTCGGCCTCGGAGCGTTCATCGCCGGCGTCGCCGGGACCATGCTCGGATACTTCCAGGGCGCAGCGGTGCCACAGTCGTACAACGCCGTGCTCGGCATCGGGCTCTTCGCGACTGCATACCTCGCGGGGATCACGTCCATCGCCGGGGGCATCACCTCCGGCGTCCTCGCGGCCGGAGGGATCTTCTACACCGTCGTCGATCGCAACCTCGACCTCGGCAGTTGGTACCCCGCGATCTCGGGGGCGCTGGTCATCCTGACCGTCATCAAGAACCCCGAAGGCGTGGTCGGGACCGTCAAGCAACGGCACCTCGTCCGCGAAGGCCGGCGCGCCCGAACCGTACCCGACGTGCTGGATGTCGATCCGGTGCCCACGACGTCGCAGCCAGTCGCCCGTCCAGCAGCCGGGCCGCCCCTCCTCTCAGTTCGGGATCTCTCCGTGCGTTACGGCTCGATCTCTGCGGTGACCGGTGTGTCGTTCGACGTCGAACAGGGATCCATCGTCGGCCTGATCGGCCCCAACGGTGCCGGAAAGACGACCCTGATCGACGCGGTCAGCGGGTTCACCGACTCTCGCGGCATGGTCGAGTTCGACGGCTCGTCAATGACCGGACTCGCTCCCCACCAACGGGCTCGCCGCGGGCTCGCGCGTACGTTCCAGAGCGTGGAGCTCTACGACGACCTCACCGTCGAGGAGAACATCGAGGTGGGCCAGGCAGCTGTCGGTGATCGATGGGATCGATCATCCGGCCGCGCCGAGTCGGACCTCGACCGGTTGTGTGCGCTGCTCAAGCTGGAAGACGTTCGGGCGAGGCCGGTCAAGGAGCTCTCTGCTGGATACCGCCAGTTGGTGTCCGTCGCACGAGCGCTCGCCGGCAGTCCGAAGGTGCTCCTGCTGGACGAACCGGCGGGTGGGCTCGACACGGAGGAGAGCCGTTGGCTCGGGGACCGGCTGCGCGACGTGCGCGATGCCGGCGTCACAGTACTGATGGTCGACCACGACATGAGCTTGGTGCTCGGCGTCTGTGATCGCATCCACGTCCTCGATCTCGGCCAACTGATCGCGTCGGGATGCCCCACCGAGATCCAGTCGGATCCGCGGGTAGCGGCCGCCTACCTCGGCAGCACCGGCGCCAGCTTGGCAGGCGACTCATGACCGCGCTTGCGTCCGTCGGGCTGGATGCGGGTTACGGCGGCACGGCCGTCGTTCGCAAGTTCGACCTCGAGCTGCAGGAGGGCGAGATCCTCGCCTTGCTCGGCCCGAACGGCGCCGGCAAGACCACGATCCTGCTCACGCTCGCCGGTCTGTTGCCGCGCATCGGGGGTCAGCTCGAGATCCTCGGCGAGCATGCACCGAGTGGCGATCCAGTCGCGGTCACGCGGCGCGGACTCGTTCTCGTGCCGGACGACCGTGCGCTGTTCCGGGGGTTGACCTGCCGGGAGAACATCGAGCTCGGTCGCCGACGCGGCATCAAGACGACGGTCGACGACGTGCTCGAGTTCTTCCCGGGGCTCAGGAACCGGCTCGACCTCCGGGCCGGCTCCCTGTCCGGCGGTGAGCAGCAGATGCTGGCGATGGCGCGCGGTCTGATCCAGGAACCGCGCGTCCTGCTCGTCGACGAGCTCAGCATGGGTCTCGCACCGATCATCGTCGAGCAGCTGTTGCCGATCGTGCAGCGCGTGGCCAAGGACACAGGCACCGCTGTCGTGCTGGTCGAGCAGCATGTGCGGCTCGCGCTCGGCATCGCCGATCGGGGCATGGTGCTGGTGCACGGTGACATCGCCCTCGAGGCGCCCAGTCAGGAGCTCCTGTCCGACCTGTCGGTGGTGGAAGCCGCCTACCTCGGCGTCGCAGGGTGATCGACCACGGATGACCGGCCGTCGTCCTGCAGGGCGATCAGCGAGATCGGAGACCGATTGCGGATACTGTTCACGTACCCCTTTAATCGCAAGGTTGATCCTCGCCGGGACCATTGCCGGCCAGATCCGAGCCGTGTCCGATTGGCGATCAGCAGATGGCAACCCCCCCGACAACTGAGTCCCGCGCCAAGAAGTCTGTGACGGCGGTGAACCATCCCGATCCGGTCACCATGGCGGGCAGGCGCAATCAGGTTGCGGGGACCAAGCTCGCATCGTCCATTGCCGGCAAGATCGTCTCTGATCTGTCGGCAGCTGGTTGGCCCGAGGGCACGGTCTTCGGTTCGGAGACGGAGCTCCTCCAGCGCTACGGCGTCAGCCGAGCGGTCTTCCGAGAAGCGGTACGCCTCCTCGAGCACCAGCAAGTGGTGCGCATGCGACGAGGCCCGGGCGGCGGGCTCGTCGTCGGAACGACATCGATCCAGTCGGTCACCGATGCCTTCATGGTCTACCTGGTCTACATCCAGGCCACGCTCGCCGAGGTCTATGAAGCGCGCCTGGCGGTGGAGGAGGCCGCGGCGGAGCTGGCCAGCCAGCGGTTGTCCGAGGAAGGCATCGTGCGCCTGCGCGAACAGGCGAGGCAGGAGCTCGCGGGCGAAGTCACCGATCATCGTCAGCTGCACGCGCTGACGGCTCACCTGACCGGCAACCCGGCACTCGAGTTCTTCGTGGACCTGCTCAACAGGGTCACGCTCCTGTACCACCCGGAAAAATCTCGCATGTTCACAGCTCCTGTCCTGAGTGCGTCAGCTGACGCACACAGCAAGATCATCGACTCGATCGTGAGTGGTAACGCCACCCGCGCCCGCGACCGGATGCGCAAGCACCTCCAGGCCGAAGCCGACTTCCTCGGGCGGCGATTGCCGGCTCGTCCGCAGCTCGACACCGTCTTCGCCGCGTCACCCGAGGGCGCCAAGCTCGGAGAAAGTGTCGCCCGGTTGATGTTCGCCGAGGTCAGCGCCGGCGGCTGGCACGTGGGTGCAGCCCTCGGATCCGAAGCGGATCTGATGGAACGGTTCGAGGTCAGCCGGGCCGTGCTCCGCGAAGCGGTGCGGGTACTCGAACACCACCAGATCGCGCGAATGCGCCGAGGCCCCGGCGGTGGCCTGTTCGTCACCGAGCCCGGCGCGAACGCAGCAACCGTTGCGGTGGCGATGCATCTCGATCGCGGCGGGATCGAGCCCGCCGACCTGTTCGAGGTTCGCGGCATCCTCGAGATGATCGTGCTCGACAAGGTCATCGACAAGATGGACGATTCGATCGTGGCGAGACTGCAAGATGTGCTCGAAGTCGAACGCGGTGCCTCGCGTTCGGAGTTCCCGGTCGTGGGCCATGACCTCCACACGGTGCTCGCCGACCTGTCTGGCAACCGTGTCCTCGCTCTGCTCACCGACGTGTTGGTCCACCTCACTCGCAGCCATGGAGCGGTTCCCTCGGATGCGCTCGATCCCCTGCCGACGGAAGCGGTGATCCACACCCACAATGCGATCGTCGATGCGATCCTGGCGCGCGACGGGGATCTCGCTCGTCACCGGATGCGCCGCCATCTGAGCGCGCTCATCCGCTGGGTCGGGTGAGAGATCCACTGATTGATTCGCCGGATCGCTCCGCGACTAATTAGTGTAAGGAAAAGCCCGGTGGCAGGCTGCCGTCGAAAGAGAGCCGACCATGACGACCACGACCACGACGACGACGGAGGAGAGCGGGCAGGGATCCGATCTCGCCGGCGAGGTGCGGGACTGGATCGAGCGCAACTGGGATCCTCAACTGACTGTCGGTGAGTGGTGGCGGCGGCTGGCGGACGCAGGGCTCGCCTACTCGATGTGGCCGAGCGGTGTCGGTGGCCGGGGATTGTCCGCAGGGGCCGCGCGCACGGTCACCGAGCAACTCGCCGCGGCACGGGTCATCGCCCCACCGGTCGGCCACGTCGCGGCCACGCTTGCCGCGCCGACGATCCTCGATCACGGCACTGCAGAGCAGATCAACCGGTTCGTGCCGCCGATCGCCTGCGGCCAGGCGTCATGGTGCCAGCTGTTCAGCGAGCCGGGCTCGGGCTCGGACCTCGCCAGTGTCGGGACGCGTGCCGTTCGTGACGGTGACGAATGGATCGTGACGGGCCAGAAGGTGTGGAACTCGGGAGCTGACTCCGCCCAGATGGGGATGCTCCTCGCGCGCACCGATCTCGACGCACCGAAGCACCGCGGCATGACGTACTTCCTGATCGACATGGATCAACCCGGCATCGAGGTTCGGCCGTTGCGCCAGATGAACGGCATGTCGTCGTTCTGCGAGGTGTTCATCAGCGAGGCGCGAGTCGGTCACGACTGCATCCTCGGCGAGCTCAACGGTGGTTGGCGGATCGCGCAGACGACGCTCGCTCACGAGCGAGGGTCGGTATCGGGTCGAGGCGCAACCGGCCTCGCCCAGGCACGATCAGGAACGATCTCGGGCGATGTGTCCCTCGCCGCGTCCGAGATCATCGCGCGGAGTGCACGAGCGAGGACGGGAGGCATCGCGGGCGGGGCGGTGCCGACGAAGATGATGCTCGAGCTCGCCCGGCAGTTCGAACGTGCCGCGGATCCGGTGACCCGTCAGGAACTGGCCCGCTACTACACCCAGAACAAGGTCAACAGCTGGACGATGCGGCGGGTCGCGGCAGCCAAGGGCCGGCTCACGGGAGCGGACGGATCGATGTCGAAGTTGGCGACCTCGCGGATCTGTCAGCAATCTCGCGATCTTGCGTTCTCGATCCTCGGCGCGGCGACGATGCTCGACGGTTCGGACGCCCCGATGCGTGGTGACCTGCAGCGTGTCGGACTGGGCAGCCCTGGCACACGCATCGGCGGTGGAACGGACGAGGTGCAGTTGAACGTGCTCGGCGAGCGAGGGCTCGGTCTTCCCCGAGAGCCGAGCGACGATGCCGACACCCCGTATCGAGAGCTGCGCGTCGGAACCCAGCGATGACCTGGCCACCGCCGCCACGATCGCCCGCGGAGCGGCCTCCTGCGCGCCGGCCGAACTCGGTTCGGCGCACATCGACGATGCTCATGTCGTGGCCGGACGGTCCTCAGACCGCGCTGCACATCGCGGGTCGAGCCCGCGACCTCCTGACGGCCCACGACCTGACGACCGAGGTCGTGGACGAATCGACGCTCGACGTCGTGGTCAGCGCGGAGCGGATGATCGAGCGCATCGTTGCGACGCCACCGATCAGCGGTCTCCAGACCCTGACCGGTGCCCGCGGAGGAGGCAACCTCCGTGCCGCGATCAACGCCGCCGTGCCGGAGGAGAAGCTCGCCGGCACCGCGTTGTACCTCCTGCTCGATGACATCGCCGGCTGCACGCTCATCGGCGGGTTCGCGTGGAGCCGACACGCCGACATCAGGGCCGCCATCGATCGCTCGAGGATTCCGGTCCGCGTGATGGAGGGGATCTGTTCGGGCTTCCGTCCGGGAGCCAGCTCCTTGCTCGCCGATGGGACGATGTCCGGACTGGTCCACAACGTCGCCGCCGTGCCGTCCATCGCGGATCCCGATGATCCACTCGGGTGGCACCAACTGCCGGATCATCCGGCCCTAGCGATGCGTCGCGCCCGCCGCAT
This sequence comes from Acidimicrobiales bacterium, assembly GCA_025463415.1. Lineage (GTDB taxonomy): Bacteria > Actinomycetota > Acidimicrobiia > Acidimicrobiales > Ilumatobacteraceae > WLMZ01. The sequence continues at coordinate 19,416 of JAOBWO010000462.1, forward strand.
CGATGTGTGGTGCGACGATGGCCGCTGGTCGATCGACTGCATGTTCCGTGACAGCGCCTGGGAGCCGGATGGCACCGAGGTGGCGGTCCACGAGTACCAGGTGACGGCGACTGCCGATCCCGACGACGGGTGCGTGGCCTCGGTGGTCGCCACGCCGCGAGTGCTGCCCTACGCGGAGTGTCCCGGCGCAGCAGCGAACGCTGACCTGATCGTCGGCGCGCCACTTCGCGAGTTGCGCGCGGCGGTCCTGGATCGCATCAAGGGGGTCGAGTGCTGCACACACCTCAACGATGCCCTGCGGTCGCTCGCCGAGGTGCCGGCACTGGTGCAGTCGCTCCGGGCCTGATTGCAAATGCTGTTCTCCAATTTGCCCTCGAAACGTTCAGTGATTACGGTGTACTCAATTGCGGCAGAGTCCTGCCCGCCGCTTCGATCGGACGCATGGACATGAAAGAGACATGAGCGAGTCATGAAGGATCAGACCGCAGTCGTCGGGATCGGGGCAACGCCGTACTACAAACGTGGTGGCTCGCTCCCGCAGACCGAGCTCGAGATGGCGTGCAAGTCGATCCTCGCCGCGTTGGACGACGCCGGGCTCACCGTCAAGGACCTCGACGGTTTCACGATCTACTCCAGCTCGATCGATCCGGCTCAGGTCGCCTCGGTGCTGGGTGTTCCGGAGGTCCGCTTTGCCGCCTCGTTGACGTCGGGTGGCGGTGGGTCAGCCGGCTCGCTCGGGCTCGCCGCCGCAGCCATCGTCTCCGGTCAAGCGGAGGTCTGCGTGACGGTGATGACGCTGCAGCAGGCGGCGCGGCGACTCGGTGGCACGGCCGTCTCCGGCGGGGCAGGAGGTGGCGGCGGGGGCAGCCCGTACGGCGCCGGCGGCATTCCGCCTTCGTACGCGTTTGCGGTTGGCAGCGGCTTGATCTCTCCGGGACACAGCTTCGCGATCCTGACCCGCCGCCACATGGAGCTGTACGGCACGAAGCGAGAGCACTTCGCCGAAGTCGCGATCTCCGAGCGCGCCAACGCGATCACCCGGCCGACGTCGATCCAACGCGAGCCGCTCACGCTCGACGAGTACTTCAACTCGCGCATGATCGCCGACCCGCTGTGCCTGTTCGACTACACGATGGA
>JAOBWO010000470.1 GCA_025463415.1 Acidimicrobiales bacterium
CATCCGCACGATCTCCACCTCCCGCTCGAAGGTGGGGTGCTCGACCCAGTGGTAAAGGCAGCGGCGCTTCAGCGCATCGTGCACGTCACGGGTGCGATTGCTGGTGAGCACCACGATCGGCGGACGCTCGGCGCGGAAGACGCCAAGCTCCGGCACCGTGATCTGGAAGTCGCTGAGCACCTCGAGCAGGTAGGCCTCGAACTCGTCGTCGGCGCGATCGATCTCGTCGATGAGCAGCACCGGCGGTGGACCCGGCACGGGCGTGAGCGCCCGCAGCAGCGCCCGCTTGAGCAGGAACCGCTCGTCGTACAGCTGGCCCTCCAGCGCCGCCGTGCCGGCACCGAGCGCCTCGCCGCTGGCTTCGGCCGCGCGCAGGTGCAGCAGCTGGCGGCTGTAGTCCCAGTCGTACACCGCCTGGCTGACGTCGATGCCCTCGTAGCACTGCAGACGGATCAGCTCGCCACCGGTCCAACGGCTGAGCACCTTGGCCACCTCGGTCTTGCCGACGCCGGCCTCACCCTCCAGCAGCAGCGGCCTGCGGAGTGCGAGGGCGAGGAAGATCGTGGTCGTCAGACCCTCGTCGGCGAGGTAGCTGTTCGCTGCCAGGGCGGCCGAGACGTCGTCGACGGTGAGAGGCGGATCGGTCATCGCCGGCCAGGCTAATGGGGTCCTTCCGCGCGGGTGCCACGCGATCGGGCAAGATCAACGGATGGGAGCGACGTGGGACCCCGTTGAACGAACCTGGCAGATCTCTCTGTGGAGCGCTGCGGCGTCCTCGGTGACGGTGATCGTCGTCGATCGCGAGGAGCCGGATGTGGCCGTCTCCCTCGTCGGGATGGTGCGCGGCGACGACGACAGATGGGCTGCGACGATCTCTGCGGCCACGGTTGGCGATGCCGATCTGTACGGGTTCCGTGTGGACGGGCCGGCTGGGCCGGTCGCCCGGTTCGACCGCGCCAAGTTGCTGCTCGATCCGGAAGCCACGGAGGTTTGGTTCCCACCGGGCCACGACCGGGACCTCGCCCGGGTGATGGGATCCGACACGCTCGGCCGCTCGCCCTTCGGCGTGCTGCCGATGACCCGCGGACCCGGATCCGTCGTTGCGTCGACGCCGTCGCCGAGGCCGCGGCACAGCATGAACGATCTCGTCATCTACGAGGTGCACGTGCGCGGCGCCTCGATGCGTTCCCCGCACGTCGACACGGCCCTCCGCGGCACCTTCGCCGGGCTGGCCGGCCACGTCGACCACATCGCCTCGCTGGGCGTGACCGCGGTCGAGCTGCTGCCGGTGCATCAGTTCGATCCCGCTGAGGGCAACTACTGGGGCTACATGCCACTGGCCTGGAGCGCGCTGCACAACGGCTACGCGGCCGACCCGCATCGGGCCGACGACGAGTTCCGGGCGATGGTGGAGACGTTTCACTCGCGTGGCATCGAGGTCATCCTCGACGTCGTCTACAACCACACCACCGAGGAGGACGAGCTCGGCCCGACCTACCACCTGCGTGGCATCGACGATGCCGCGTACTACGTCTTGCACGACGACGGCTCCTACCGAGACGACGCCGGCTGCGGGAACGTCGTGCGCGCCGCGCATCCTGCCGCAGGTGCACTGGTGCTGGATTCGCTGCGCCGGTTCATCGCGCTCGGCGTGGACGGGTTCCGCTTCGACCTCGGCTCCCTGCTCGGCCGCGACATCGACGGTCGCCAGCAGGAGCACAGCGCGCTGATCGATCAGATCACCGCGCTCGCCGATGCCCACGACGTCCGGCTGATCGCCGAACCGTGGGACCTCTCGGCGTACCAGATCGGGGATGCGTTCCCCGGCCGCACGTGGGCGCAGTGGAACGGCAAGTTCCGCGACGACTGTCGTGCGTTCCTGCGCGCCGAGGACGGCGCCGTCGCAGCGTTCACTCGGCGGATCGTCGGTAGCCCCGACCTCTACGCCGATGCACCCGGTCGCAGCATCAACTTCATCACCGCCCACGACGGCTTCACCCTGCACGACCTCGTCAGCTACGAGCACAAGCACAACGACGCCAACGGGTGGAACGGCACCGACGGCACCGACGACAACAAGTCGTGGAGCTGCGGGTGGGAGGGCGACGACTTCTCGTCCGCTCCGGCCGATGTCGATCCCGCCGCGGTGCAGCAGTTGCGAATGCAACAGATGAAGAACGCCTTCGTGCTGCTGACGATGTCGGGCGGCGTGCCGATGATCGTCGCCGGCGACGAGTTCGCGCAGACCCAGCACGGCAACAACAACCCGTACAACCAGGACAACGACACGACGTGGCTGGACTGGTCGCGCGCCGCCGGGTACGCCGACCTCACCGAGTTCGTGCGTTCGGTCATCCGCCTCCGCCGCGACCACGGCGACGGTGCGATCGAGCTGCACGGCGTCGGGCCGTCTCCCGACCTCGCCTGGACGTCGCACTCGATCGCCTGGCAGCGCGGCGACCTCTACGTCTTGGCCAACGCCTGGTGGGAGCCGCTCAGCTTCACGCTCCACCCGGCCGGCGATCTCGCCGACGGCCGGGAGTGGCGCGTCGCTCTGTCCAGCTCTGCCACCACCGGCCCCCTCGTCGACCGAACGATCTCGCTCGCCCCCCGCTCCACCGTCGTCCTCGCCCGCACCTGACCCCGTCGGGCCCGCCAACGAGGTGCGATTGACCACACCTCGTGTGGCAACACGACCAGGGCTCTCGGTGCGGGTGTGATCGTCCACACCTCGTGTGGTCAATCGACCAGACCACGTCGCTGGAGGAGCCGGCGCACTTGGCTCACGACTGTCGCCGGCCGGCGCTCGACCTGCCGCCTGGTGAAGTTGAGGACCGTCCATCCCTCGATCTCCAGCTCGTTGCGGCGATGGCGATCGTTGTCGAAGGCATCCAGCGAGCGGAGATGGACTCCGTATCCGTCCATCTCGAACGCGATGTCCCATCGGGGATAGCTCCAGTCCAGCTCGTACTCGCGCCCAGACGGCATGGTCACCACGTGGTGGAGCGTCAGGGGAGGAAGCTGGCTGCGGCCCAGGAGCAGACCGAGCGCGGCCTCTGGGATCGAGTCCGCCTCAGCGTGCAGCAGAGTCCGATCGTCGAGTGCGGCGCGCAGACGGGGAATCCCGGCGTGACCCTTCAGCAAGGACATCTGCGTGTCGAGCAACTCGAACGTCAGCGTGCGTGAGGACAGCCAGGTCTGCAGCCACATCGCGAGCGTCGCCTTGCTGACCACTGTGGCGACATCGACGGCCGTTCGCGCGGCGCTGGTGACGGGAACGCCTCGGATGATCGTCTGCTCCGGTGGATGGCTGGAGCGATGCGAGACGATCCCGGGCACCCGGCGCCGTCCGCCCGACGTGACCTCGCTCAACAGGCACTGGTAGTTGCGCATCCCTGCCATCGCGACTGCGAGACGGTGCGAAGCGGTTGCGGTGGGGCCGGAGGCGAGAACCGCCGCGAGTGCGCGCTGGTCGAGCGTCATCGGCGCGGCAGGGTCGCGAAAGACGCCGCGATGGACCGCGATCAGCAACCCTCGGACGAGGAGATGGTCGATCTGGCGATGGGAGAGCCCGGCCTCCCAGGCCTGATGCCGAGTGACGAGCCCGTGTTGGGTGGCGAGCAGAGGGTCGAGCAGGAGGTGCATGCACCACTGAGTGCTTCGGCCAGCTCACAGACGGAAATTGCCGCAGACGTTGGTCGCTTGACCACACGGGGCGTGGTCAATCGCGCGGGGATGAACCGTGTCCCGCAGACGTTGGTCTGTTGGCCACAGGGGGTGTGGTCAATCGCGCGGGGACGAAGGCTGTCTCGCAGACGTTGGTCGCTTGGCCACACGGGGTGTGGCCAATCGCGCAGGGATGAACGCTGCAGGGCCCGTCAGCTGTCGAAGCCGAGGCCGAGGCGGTCGAGGCTGCGCAGCCAGAGGTTGCGTTTGCCGGTGCGGTCTTCCTGGTTGAGCGACCAGCGGGTGGTCTGGATGCCCATGAACCGGAACGGTTCGGGTGGGAAGGGGAGCGGCTTCTCCTTGACGAAGTCGGTCTGGGTGGCTTTGCTGCGCTTGCCGTCGAGGAGGTCGAGCATGACCTCGGCGCCGAAGCGTGTCGAGGCGACCCCGAGCCCGGTGTAGCCGACGGCGTAGGCCACCCGGCCACCCATCGCCTGGCCCCAGAACACCGAGAACCGGCTGCACGTGTCGATCACGCCACCCCAGGCGTGAGTGAACTTGACGCCCTCGAGCTGCGGGAAGGTGCTGAAGAAGTGGCGGGACAGCTTCGCCCACGTCTCCGGGCGGCTCTCGTTCTCCGTGGTGACCTTGCCGCGCCAGTAGTAGATGA
>JAOBWO010000478.1 GCA_025463415.1 Acidimicrobiales bacterium
CGTTGCGCAGGTCGACGCCCTCGTCGGCGAGCCCGACCAGCACGCCCGTCTCCCAGGCGATGCCCGCCACACCACCGCCGCCCAGCACCAGTGCACGTGACATCGCGCCGAACGTACCACGGGCTGCGCAGGCGGAACGACGCTGCCGTCAGCTGACGCTGGTCGACACCTGGAAGTACAGGGTCACCGCGGCGGACGTCGATGCGGACACCACCATCCACGCGCGAGTGAACGCAGCAAGGGATAGGGACAGACCGGAGCTGGAGCAACTCGCCTCTGTCCCTGCGAGGATTGTGCTGGCCGCCGGAACGATGGGAGCCGTGTCGCACGACGCACCCACCAACGCTGCGACTGCACCGCCGGACGGTTGCACGTAGATCTGCGCGTGGAGTGTGACTGGGACTGGCGAGTAGACCGATGACGTCGCATCCGCGACGAAGGCGATGTTGCGGATGGTGAACGCCTCCGGGAACACCTGACCGTTCGGCGTCGAGGCGCCGTTGAAGGTGGATCCCGTGATCGTGAAGGTGTTCGGTGTCGACGCGACGGCGCCCTGCAGGGGGACGAGGGCCACATACGCCGCATTGCCGCTGGCGTCCGTTGACAACCGTGAATCGGCAGACGAGGCCATCATCAATGCCGGCCCAGCTGCGCCGGTGGCACCTGCGGGGCCGGTCGGGCCGACGGCTCCCGTCAGGCCCGTGGGTCCCGTTGCGCCGACCGCTCCCGTGAGGCCGGTGGCTCCCGTGGGTCCGGCGGGGCCGACGGCTCCGGTCAGGCCGGTCGCTCCGGTGGGTCCGGCCGGGCCTGCGGCTCCCGTTGGGCCGACTGCTCCGGTCAGGCCGATGGCGCCTGTCGGGCCGACGGCGCCCGTCGCGCCTGCGGCACCGGTGAGACCGATGGCGCCCGTCGCGCCCGCAGGTCCGGTCGCGCCGACAGCTCCGGTGTCGCCCTTGGCGCCTGTGGCGCCGGTGTCGCCCTTCGGCCCGGTGTCGCCTTTGACGCCGGCGGGGCCGGCCGGACCGGGTGTGCCCGATGGGCCGGAGAGGGCGTCGCCGGCGCCCAAGGTCTCGGCCGATGCGAAGTAGCCGAAGACGTCGAGGATGACGTCGACCGATCCGATCGGGTTCGTGATCGAGATGTCGCCGTCTGCGCTGAGGCCGACCATGATCTGGTTGGCGACGATTTGCCCCGGAGTGAAGTTGATGCTCGACACGAACGACGTCGAGCCGGACGGACGTACCGACACCCAACCGGAGCGAGTTGCGTTGTCCACCGTCAGGTTCAGCGACACAGCAGTGGCCCCTGCGGGCACGCCGGCGACGCCATCGAGCGAGAGCGTGATCGTGCCTGAGAGTGGCTCGGTCTCGCCGCCGATGCCGAAACGAGTGTCGAGCACGCGTTCGGGGTTGACCGCGACGAACACGCTCGTGCTCACGCTCGAGGTGGCGCCCGCCTGGGTTCCCATGGCCGTTGCGCTGATCCCGATCAGTGCCACGACGGTTCCGATGTTCCTGATGTTGCGCAGCACCTTCCGCCGCTCTGCATGAGTGCCCATCTCGGGCTCCTGTCCGCTCGTCGCTGCCAGGGGGGTCTGACGCGGCAGACGACCATATCGGCATCGGATTTCGTGAGACCGCGCCCTGTTGGGTGAAATTCGGGGGTCATTTCACCTGCTCAGAGCCTCACTGGATGTTCGCGACCTCCGCGGCTTCGGCTGCGGACAGGTTCCGGGTGGCGGCGGCGACGTTGGCTGCGATCTGCTCGGGCCGAGTGGCGCCGGCGATCACGGACGTGACAGAGGGCTGAGCCAGGAGCCATGCGATCGCCAGCTCGGTCACGGAGTGGCCGCTTCGAGCCGCGAACGCCGCGTAGCCGTCGACCTTCGCGAAGTTCTCGTCGGTGGCCCACTTGGCGAAGTAGGGGCTGGAGGCGAGCCGGGTGCCCTCGGGGAAGTCCTCGCCGCGCCGGTACTTGCCCGTCAGCATCCCGGAGGCCAGCGGGAAGTACGGCACGACGCCGAGCCCTGCTGCTTCCGCAGCGGGCACGATCGACTCCTCGACGTCGCGAGCGAGCAGGCTCCACTCGATCTGGGTGCCCGAGAACGCCGCCCACGAGTGCGAGGTCGACACCGTTGCCGCTTCGGCGATCTGGGGCGCGGTGACGTTGGAGCTGGCGATGTGCAGCACCTTGCCCGACCGCACGAGCTCGTCGAGCGCCTCCAGTGCTTCGTCGATCGGCGCATCGGCGTCGGGGTAGTGCTGGTAATAGAGATCGATCCGGTCGGTGCCGAGCCGCCGGAGACTGCCCTCCGCCGCCTCCCGGATGCGTGTCGCGAGGATGCCGGGTGTGTACGGCTGGTCCCCGGGACGCGGCAGGTACTTCGTCGCGATCACGACCTCGTCGCGACGGCTGCCGAGCGCCGCACCGAGGAACTCCTCGGACTTGCCGCCGCCGTACATCTCGGCGGTGTCGAAGTGGGTGATGCCTGCGTCGAGCGCTGCGTGCACGACAGCGTCGGTCGCCGCTGCGTCGATGCGCATGCCGAAGTTGTTGCACCCGAGACCGACGACGGAGAGCTGCGGACCAGATGTGCCCAGTTGGCGGTGTTCCATGCCGTGCAACATAACGTTGGATCATGTCCGACACCCGACCGACCGTTGATCTCGATCTCGCTGCAGCCGCAGTACGCCAGCTGTTGGCTGCGATCGGAGAGGATCCGGATCGCGACGGTCTGCTCGACACGCCAAAGCGTGTCGCGAAGAGCTTCGCCGAACTGCTCCGCGGCTACGCGGAGGACCCGGCCGAGCACCTCGATCGGCAGTTCGAGGTCGACCACGACGAGATGGTGATCGTTCGCGACATCGCGTTCTCGTCGATGTGCGAGCACCACCTGCTGCCGTTCATCGGCAAGGCCCACGTCGCGTACATCCCCGGTGCGCACGGCCGCGTCTGCGGCTTGTCCAAGCTGGCTCGAGTGGTCGACGGCTACTCGCGAAGGTTGCAAGTGCAAGAACGGCTCACCGTGCAGATCGCCGATGCGATCATGCATCGCCTCGATGCAGCCGGGGTTCTCGTCGTGATGGAGGCCGAGCACATGTGCATGTCGATCCGGGGCGCGATGAAGCCGGGATCCTCCACGACGACCTCAGCGGTGCGCGGCATCCTCAAGTCGAACCCGGCCACCCGTGGAGAGGCGCTGACCCTCCTCGGTCGCTGACCGCGCTCACCCGTCAGCCGCCGCGTTCGCCGACGCAACGTGCGGCCGCCGCCGCAAGTTCGCTCCAGTAACCGTCCGCATCGGGCACGAGATCGCCGTTGCGGACCGTCACGTCGCGCACCGCGCCGAGCGCGTCGACCTCGCAAGCAGGCTCTCGTGCCGCAACGTCGGTGATGATCAGCTGGAGCGACGCCACGCTCAGCTCGTCGAAGCCCTCGACCTCGTCGGGGTCGAGCGTCAACTGGTCGAGCGGGGTGTCGTCGATCAGCAGGTGCACGTGGGTGATCTCGCGGTTCCGGCCCTCACCACCATCGTCGATCAGTTTGCGCCG
>JAOBWO010000022.1 GCA_025463415.1 Acidimicrobiales bacterium
CGCCCGTAGGCGTCGTACATGCCAGTGCTTCCGGATGCGATGGCGATCGCATCACGTGTATCGGCGAGCAGCCGACGGAGTTCTAGGGAGAGGCCCGAGCTTTCGGCTGCGATGCGCATTGCGTTCAGCCGGATCTGCGCGCAGACCTGGCTGCCGGTGTCGTCGTCGCACATCTCCTCGAGCTCGGTCAGGCGAGGGTGTCCCGCCGCCGGGCCGAGGTTGGCGAGGTTGTCCATCGCGACGCTGAGGTCGAGGGCGGCCGCCTCGATGAGGTGTGCCGGTCCGAAGCAGCTCGATTCGAGGACCTGGATGCCACTGAGGACGTTGGCGGTGGCCTCCAGGATCTTGTTGAGGCGGGCACTGGGGGCGATGTCGAGGACTGCGGTGCTCATCGTTGTTTCACCAATTCCTTTGCTGCTGCGATGACGGTGGGGTCGAACTTCGTGCCGGCCAGCGGCTCCAGCGCGTCGATGTCGAACGAGTTGGCGACGAGCGCCGTCGAGACGGCGATGATGCGGGCCGCGTCGGGGATCTGGGTCCCGGCGAGGCCGTTGGGCAGGCCGCTGCCGTCCCAGTGCTCGCCGACAGCAGCGAGTGCTGCCGAGACGGTGGGGCCGGCGGTGGCGCCGATCAGCCGAGCGGCGAGCTCGGCGAACTCGTCCGGCTCGGTCGACAGCGCCGCACCGATGTCGCCGACTTCGGCGCAGAAGCGGATGAGCGTGCGCTCGCGGCCTTCGAACCCGAGGCGGTGGGCGAGGTCGGCCGCGGTGGCGACGATCTCCTGGCGTGACAGCGCACCACTGCGCTCGCCGGCGAGATCGGCCAGGCGCAGGGTGACCTCCAGCTCGGTGGCGGTGGCGAGTGGGCCGACGAGCTCGCCGGCGCCGAGCACCGTCGAGCGCTCCTCTTGGGCAGCTGCGCTCTCGGCGCGGCCGGCCAGCTCGCGCAGCGTGGACAGGTCCGACGAGCACTCCGGGCCGGCGTGGCCCAGCGCGATCGTCATCGGCATGTGACCGTCGGGGGAGTAGCCGCCGACGATGTCGGCCAGGGTGCGGCCGAGCCGATCGGTCGCATCGCTGCTGAGGTGCGGGGCGAGGAGCAGGAACGAGCCGTCACCGTCGTCGTACAGCTCGCCGAGCGGCTGGCACATCAACCGGATCGCAGTGGCGATGCGGCGGTGGAGGAGGGCATGGCCATCCGCGCCGAGGCGGAGACGGACCGGGTCGAACAGGCCGGCCACCGTGATCGCGACGACGCGCAGGTTCAGGTCGGGATCGCCGCTGCCGGAGTTCACCCGAGCGGTCAGCGCGCCTGCGGCGGGAAGGCCCGAGACGGGATCGAACATCGCGACGTTCGACTTGACGACCGTCTGGTTCCGACCGAGCCGGGCCTCGTAGGCGTCGAGCAGGGCGTTGATCTTCTCGCCGTCGAGGTCGACGTCGGTGCTCAGCGCGCGGAGCGCGTCCGAGTCGCCCTCGGCGATCGCGACGTGGCCGCCGGCCCGCAGGGCTTCGACGGCGACGCTCTCACCGCCGGGGTGCACGAGCACGACGACGGCGAGGCCGCCTTCGGCAGCCTGTGCGGTGTACTCGGTGATCCGGTGGCGGGCGAGCCGGGTCGACACGATCGCGTAGCTGGCTCCGTCGGGCTCGTCGATGACGACGATGCCGGCGGTCTCCATCGCGACGAGCACGGGGAGGCGCGCCGCGGGGATCCACACGCGGAGTGCGTTCGGGTCGATCGGGGCAGCGAGCTCCTCGATGATCTCGTCGACGAGTGGCGGAGCCTCGGCAATCTCCACCGCAGGATCGGCGTGGGTGGTCGTCACGAGGCACTCCCGAAGACGATCGAGCGCACGTGGGCGACGAGCGTGAACTCGTCGATGCGCTCGTAGCGATTGTCGACGAGCGTCCAGCCGAGCGTCGCGTTCCAGGAGCAGCAGGCGCGCACGGCGTCGAGCAGGTCGGCCTCGGTGGCTGCGCTGACGATCTGAGCGGGGATGCTGGCGAGGTGCTGCCACTGACCGCCGACGATGAGGTGCACCGAGCGGTCGTTCATCGCCGAGCGGGCGATGTTGGTCGACACATTGGCGACGGCCACAGACGAGTGCGACTCCGCGAGCTCCTCGGAGCCGACACTGACGAGGCGGAGCTGCCGGGCGAGGTTGGCGCACGACGGCCCGACGAGCACCGTCGGACCTGCCGGAGCCGGCGAGCACAGGGTGCGGAACGCACCCATCAGGGCCATGATCCACTGCGGACCCTCGACGGGGCGCTGCAACAGGGCGAGGTCGACGATGCGATCGGGCAGACCGATGGCACGCAGGGTCTGGTGCGACCAACGTGCATCCACGGCATGGGGGAGGCGGCGGGGAACGACGACCGGTGACCGATCCTGGTCGACGTCGGGAGAGCAGCGATGCATGATCGCTGCGGGACGGCTCTGCATGGCCGCGTGCTCCTGGACGACCCGGTCGATGACCTCCCACGCGGGGGTGGCCAAGGACTCTTGTGCGGCGCGGACCTCGGTGACCACGGGGTGATCGGTCTCCGGCGTGCCGAAGCGGTTGTACAGCGGGGCATCCGCCGGCTCGGTGGGGGCGAACTGGTCGAAGAAGTCGACCTCGTCGACGACGGCCGGTTCGTCGAACACTGGCTTGTCATCGAGGATCGGCAGGTGATCGGCGAACGTCGACGGCGAGCGCTCCTCCGGCACGAACGGTACGAACGTGGCGGCCTCTCGCGGCTGGCTGAGCTCGCTCATCAACCGGTCGGCGAACTGGGGTGAGCTGACCCGCAGGGACGAGACCAGCTCCTCGGCCGAGGTCATCGCGGCATCGAGCTCGAGATCGGCCCGCCTGAACCGCGATGGCCGCGCGATCACCCGGACCAGTTCCGTGGCGAAGAAGCCACCGATGCCACCTTCGTGGACCCGCTCGACGCTGATGATCGTGCAGTCGCCGCCCATCGCTTCGCCGGCGGCCTGTTGGGCTTCGACGGTGCTGCGTGCGGTGACGATGACCTCGTCGGCCAAGCGTTCGACGATCGGGTACGTGACTCTGCTCATGGTTCGACAACCTCCGAGACCGACCGTGTGGGCCATGTCCGGGGCTCGGCCCACCTAGACCCCGACCACTTCGCTGACGTCGATGGTGAGGTGCCGGGGCAGCTCGCGGTAGGCGAACGTCGGCAGCTCCATCCCGGCTGCGCTGAGCACCCGTGACAACGGACGACGAAGGTTGGGCGCGCACGTCAGCACCACCGGGTCGCCACCCGCGAGCCGCTCCCACGCACCGCGCACCGACTCGCGCACCGCGTCGAGCAGCTCCGGCTCGATCGCGAGGTGCGTCGTGCCGTCCACGTCGCGGAGGGCCGACATCAGGCGTCCTTCGAGCTCCGGCACGAGCAGGATCGCCGACACCCGTTGCGACGGTGCGACCTGCGCGGCGATCTGCGCGCCGAGCACGGCCCGGCACTCGTCGGCGAGGGCTTCGACTCCGTGGATCTGCCCGACCGAGGTCGAGAGCGTCTCGATGACGCGGGGGAGATCGCGCACCGAGACCCGCTCGGCGAGCAGGGCGCGCATCACCTGGTGGAGGAGCGGCATTGGCACCCGGTCGTTGCCGACCTCGTTGGCGAGCAGCGGCTGGTCGGTGCGGAGCATGTCGACGAGGTCCGCCACCTGCTGACGGGACAGCAGGTCAGGGGCATAGCGACGGGCGATCTCGGCGAGGTGGGTGACCACAGCAGCCGAGCGAGGCACGATCGTCGCGCCGGAAGCCGCAGCAGCCTCGCGCTCTGACTCGGGCAGCCAGTAGCCGATCAGACCGAACACCGGCTCGACGACGCGCTCGCCGAACTGAGCCAGGCTGAGGTCATCCGCCACCGTCGGGTCGGGCAGTGCCAGCACCGAGCCGACGGGCGCCTTGCCGGCACCGACATCGACGCCGAAGACCGAGATCCGGTACTCGCCCGAGACGAGCGTGGCATCGTCGGACGTGTTGATCTGGGGCAGGACCATGCCGAGCTCGTTGGCGAGTTGGCGGCGCAGCTCGCGGATGCGGGGGAGGAGGTCGCCGCCGTTGGCGAGGTCGACGAGGTCGTAGGCGAGGCGCAGCTCGAGCGGCTCCGAACGCATCCGCGACATCAGCACCTCGGGATCGTCGGAGTTGGTGCGCACGACGACATCGGAGGCGAGGGCCGCCGCGGCCGCCTCGGCGACGCTTGGCTTGCGCACCCGGCCGCCCATCATCCACAACCCAATGGCGAGCGCGACGAACGGCAGCTTGGGCATGCCGGGGATCAACGCGATCAACGCAGAGCCGCCGGCCGCGGTGCGCAGGGTCGAGGGGTTGGCCGAGAGGTGCTCGAAGAACTCCCCACCGAGGTGGGGGTTCTCGCCCTTGACGCGGTTGACGAGCATGCCCGTCGCCAGTGCGTAGAGCAGGGCCGGGATCTGGGCGACCAGTC
>JAOBWO010000047.1 GCA_025463415.1 Acidimicrobiales bacterium
TCAAGGGTGCTGCAACGGGCGATTCCCCCGGTTCGGCCATGTGGATTTCTCGTCGTCGGGCCTCACGTCGGCGCCTCTTCGTGCCGATGCACAGAGGTATGGCAATCACCACCACCGACGCCGGGCCGGGCACGCGTGCTGTGCGTCGCCGGATCGAGCCTGGGACGCTCTCCATCTGCACCAAGTGTGACGAGCGGGTGAAGTTCATAGCCCGCGAGCAGGGCCAGCAGGTCATCGCCAACATCTACGTGGACGGCCGCTGGGATCGCGTCGAGCACTTCCACGACGCCTGCTACCTCGAGCTGGCGAAGCCGTACGGCGAGCCCAAGGAAGACCTGGCCCGCATCGCGCGGGGCCGGGCCGCCGCCGCCGCTCCCGCCTGATCGGCGCCCCGCATCGCGAGCCGCGACCACCGGCCCTGTTGGGGTCGATATACTACTCAGTATGCTACGTCGTGAGATCCGATCATGAGCGTCCGGTCATGAGCGTCCGGCACGCCCTGCTGGCACTCCTGAGTGAGGGGCCCAAGTACGGCCACCAGCTCCGCCAGGAGTTCGAGGCCGGGACCGGCGAGGTCTGGCCGCTGAACGTCGGTCAGGTGTACACGACCCTCCAACGACTGGAGCGCGACGGCTTCGTGGCATCCGAAGGCGCCGGCGAGGGTCCGCAGAAGGGATATGCGATCACCGCCACCGGGCACGAAGAGCTGCTGGGGTGGTTGCGGACGCCGCCCCCCGACCTGCAGCCGCCGCGCGACGAGCTGTTGATCAAGGTGCTCGTCGCCGGCCAGGTCGCAGGTGTCGAGGTGCACGACGTGATCCAGGTGCACCGCCGTCATCTGGTCGAGCTCATGCAGCGGTACACAGCGGTCAAGGCCGCGGCCTCCGAGGATGACGTGGCGCTCGCGCTCGTGGTCGATGCAGAGCTGTTCCGGCTCGAGGCGGGCGTGCGTTGGCTTGACACGGCCGAGGTGCGACTCCGCAACCGCCCTCCGCAGGCCGTCGTCGGGACGAGCGCCGCCGCCAACACGGTGATCGCTGCCGGTCGACGCGCCGCCCGCCGCCAGGGGGTGAGGTCATGACCGCCCGTCTTCGGTTGGAGCACATCTCCAAGGTGTATGGGGACGGAGCGACCGCTGTGCACGCTCTGCGCGACGTCGACCTGTCGGTTGCCGATGGCGAACTGGTCGCGATCATGGGTCCGAGCGGTTCCGGCAAGAGCAGCCTGTTGACCATCGCCGGCAGTCTCGAAGATCCGAGTTCGGGCGAGGTCTTCGTCGGCGACCAATCGCTCACCGCCATGTCGCGTGCCGAGAAGGCACGCCTCCGGCGCCGTTCGATCGGTTTCGTGTTCCAGGACTTCAACCTGCTCGCCGGACTGACTGCGGCAGAGAACGTGGCGATGCCACTCGAGCTCGACGGCATCCCCGCTCGCGAGGCACGGAAAGCCGCGATGAGCGCGCTCGAGCAGCTCGGCATCGACCAGCGCTCGGAGCACTTCCCCGACGATCTGTCCGGCGGCGAGCGCCAGCGCGTGGCGATCGCCCGTGCGATCGTCGGGGACCGACGCCTGCTGCTCGCCGACGAGCCGACTGGCGCGCTCGACTCGATCAACAGCGAATCCGTCATCCGTCTCCTGCGCGACGCATGCCATCGTGGCGCGGCGGGCGTCGTCGTGACCCACGAGGCCACGCTCGCGTCCTGGGCCGATCGCGTGGTCTTCATCCGCGACGGCCGAGTCGTCGACCAGACCTCTGCGCCTTCCGGGCCGGACTCACTGCTTGCCTCGGTGCTTGGGCCACAATCGTGACGCGCGAACGCCAACCCGGTCGCCCGGCGCGACGGGCGATCACCCGTTGGGGCTGGCGGCTGTTCCGGCGTGAATGGAAGCAACAGCTGCTCGTGCTCAGCCTCCTCACCGTCGCGGTCGCGACAGCGATCGCCGGCTCGGCGATGGCAGTGAACGCCGTCTCGGTCGGCGAGGGACGGTTCGGCTCGGCGAACGCGATCCTGTCCGTCAACGCCCACGACCAAGCCACCGGCGTAGCCGTGCTCGCAGCCGCACAGAAGCTGTACGGCACAACCGACGTGATCGCCCATGCCGAGGTGACGGTTCCCGGCACGGTCGTGGGCATCGACGTGCGCGCCCAGGATCCGAGCGGCGCGTACGGCCACTCGCTCCTCGCTCTGCGAAGCGGTCGCTACCCGTCCGGCGCGGGCGAGGTCGCTGTCACGAGCAACCTCGTCTCCGTCGTCGGCCATGTCGGCGACACGGTGGATCTCGGAGGCGGCCCGCGTGAGGTGGTCGGCGTGGTGGAGAACCCGGGCAAGCTGAGCGACACGTTCGCGCTCGTCGCGCCGGGCACGCTCGCGACCACCACCTACTCGGTCCTGGTCGACATCGCCAACCCTGACCGACCTGTACCGCAGCTCGCAGGACTCGACGGGGTCGAGATCAGCGGCTCCGGGAACGTGAAGCAGGCCGTCGCCGCAACGGTGCTGGCTGCCTCGACGCTGGCGCTGATCCTCGTCGCCTTGGTTGCCAGTGCGGGATTCGTCGTTGTTGCCGAACGACGCCAGCGCAACCTCGGCCTGCTCTCCGCTCTCGGCGCCACGGGACGCCACGTGCGAATGGTGATGGTCGTCAACGGAGCGCTGGTCGGTGTCGTCGCAGCGCTGGCCGGCTTGATCGTCGGCATCGGCGGTTGGGTCGCGTCAGCGTCGGCGATCGAGGGCGCAGCGGACCACCGCATCGCCCGGTTCGATCTGCCGTGGACCCTCATCGTGGCCACCCTCGTCATCGCGATCATCCTGGCGACGCTGTCGGCATGGTGGCCCGCTCGTTCCGTGTCACGCCAGCCCGTGATGGTGGCCCTGTCCGGCAGGCCCGCATCACCGCGGCCGGTGCACCGGTCGATCGGTCTCGCCTTCGCCGTCGTGGCAGCGGGCTTCATCGCGCTCGGGTTCTCGAAGCCGACGACCCCGAACGTTCGCACAGCGCTGCTCATCGCGGGCCTGATCGCCGTCGTTGTGGGCTCGGTGCTGGCCAGTCCCGCCGCGATCCGTGTCCTCGCAACCCTCTCGCGTCGGTTGCCGTTCGGACCGCGACTCGCACTCCGCGACCTGTCCCGGCACCAGTCGCGCGCCGCCGCGGCCCTGGCCGCGATCACGTTGGGCATCGCGATCTCGGTCTCGATCGTCGGCATCGCAGTTGCGAGCCAGAGCCCCAACTCGCACCCGAACCTGTCCGCATCCCAGCTCGTCATCCACTCGGCTGAGCCTGATCGTCCGCCCGATCCCACGCTGACGACAACGCAGCTGACCGCGCTCGACGAGCAGGCCGCCTCGATCGTTGCATCCATCCACGGCTCGACCCGCACATTGGCCCTCGACGTGGCCGTGAACACCGCGGCCGGCGGTGGAGCCGGAAACAGGCCGGTCGAGATTGCCACGCCCGTTGGTCAACGGCAGTACGACTCCGTCTCCCACGGCGATGCATACGTGGCGACGGACGACCTGCTGCGCGGCCTGGACGTCGATCCGGCGCGCGTCGCGAACGGCGCGGATGTGCTCCGTTCGAGCGCGTTGGATTCGTCGTTGCCTCTGGTGGTGCTCGACTTCTCCAGCCGGCCGGACTCCTCGGTGCTGCCGGCGACGACCCAGCAGTTGGATCTGCCCCCGTACGGATCGGCGCCGAGCACGCTCCTCACACAGGCCCTGGTGTCGGCACACGGGTGGGGAGTTGCACGGAGCGGATGGTTCATCCAGGCGGACCACGCGCTGACCTCGGCGGAGCTCGACGCCGTCCGCGCCGCTGCAGCCGTTGCCGGATTCGCTGTGGAGCAGGAGAACGCGCCCGACGATCTGAGCCCGGTGCGGAACTGGGCCACTGGCATCGGCGCTGCCTTGGCACTCGCTCTCGTTGCGATGGCCGTTGGGCTGATCCGCGGCGAATCGGTGCGCGACACGCGCACGCTCGCCGCCACGGGCGCCGAGGCCCGCACCCGGCGAGCCATCACCAGCACCACCGCCGCTGCTCTCGCGGTGTCAGGAGTGGTGCTCGGCGTCGGCGGCGCCAGCGTCGCCCTCGTCGCGGTGTTCCACAGCCGCCTCACCCGGCTCACGCCGATCCCGGTCGCTGACCTGCTCGCCATCGGGGTCGGCCTGCCGCTGATCGCGACGATCGCCGGATGGCTCGTCGCCGGACGTGAACCCCGGACGTTCAGCCGACAGATGCTCGATTAGGACCTCTCCCTCGCCCCGAGAAGGTGAGATCGCGTGTGCGGAGCCCGGCGATCGGGTACTCCGCGCCAAAGCGAGGTCCGAAATGAACGGCAATCACAACTTCACCCACCACAACGTGGGGATCGTGTCGGTCACGGCGACCGAGGCACCCGAGGTGATCACATCGGCCTGGATCGACGAGCAGCTCGCCGATACGTACGCTCGCACAGGCGTCCGCGCCGGGCTCCTGCAGGATCTGGCCGGCATCGTCGAGCGGCGGTGGTGGCCTGAAGGGATGACCTTTGCCGAACAAGCAGCCACGGCCGGGTCAGCCGCGCTCGAGGCGTCCGGCATCGACCCTGGGCGCGTCGGGTTGATGATCTCGACGTCGGTGAGTCGTCATCATCTCGAGCCGTCGATGGCATGTGCGATCCACGATGCTCTCCAGCTCCCGAGCTCATGCGCCAACTTCGACATCGCCAACGCGTGTCTCGCGTTCGTCAACGCGATCCACGTCGCGAGCACGGCGATCGATGCCGGCGACATCGAGTACGCCCTGATCGTCGACGGCGAAGGTGCCCGCCACACTCAACAGGTGACCCTCGACCGGTTGCGCCACCCGGACGTGACCGCAGAACAGGTTGCAGCAGAGATCGCAACGCTCACGCTCGGCTCGGGCGCAGCGGCGATGGTCCTCGGCAAGCTCGATGCGCATCCCGATGCGCACCGGATCGTGGGCGGCGTGAGTCGCGCAGCAACACAGAACCACGACCTGTGTGTCGGCGATCTGGAACGAATGCGGACCGACACCGGCCGACTGCTGGATGCGGGACTCGACCTCGCCGAAGCCTGCTGGAAGGACTCAGCCGAACGCTGGGACTGGTCGCTCGGGATGGACCGTTACGTGGTCCACCAGATCAGTCAGGTTCACACGAGGCTGATGTGCGAGCGGCTCGGCATCGATCCCGAGCGGGTCCCGCTCACCTTCCCGCGCTACGGCAACGTCGGTCCCGCATCGATACCGATCACGCTTGCTTCGATCGCCGATGATCTCGCCGTTGGCGACCGTGTGCTCTGCATGGGGATCGGATCTGGCCTGAACGCCAGCTTCACCGAAGTGGTCTGGTGATCGCACCCGGCACAACCTGATTTAACTGATCCGCGCGGCGGGGGCGTCGGGGACGCGGTCACGAGGCGGGCATGCCGAGGCGCTGTCGCCTCGTCGACGGATCTGGTGCGATCACGGGTCGCCGCGTTCAGCGGTCGAACCCGCAGGTGGGTACATCTCGTGACCGCTTCGGCCCGCCGACCGCCGGCGCTCCTTCATCTGTCGCTCGAAGGCGTGACGTTCGCCGGCGAGGTGTGCGTCGACGAGGTCGTTGACTGCCGCAGTGACGACGGCGTAGTAGTCGCGATCGAACTCTTCGACCACCTGATACGTCCAGCGTCCCTCGAGCACGTTGCGACCGATGATGTCTCCATCCAGTTGCGCGGCGTCCCCGTGGGCTCCGGCGTCGCGCAAGAGCTCGACCGCGTTGCCGAACTCGATGTCGGCGCGGCCCATCAGCTGGTGGAACGAGTAGAGGTGGCCGCGGGCGCGCTCGACGTGCTCCAAGGCTTCAGACGCCTTCCCGACGGCCTCGGCGAGTGGTTGCGGCGGCTCCTTGTCGGACATCGATGCTCCTTCGTGGCGTGAGAGTTCTCGGGAAAGGTTGGGTTGGCCGTCCTTCGTTGGACGGGGTGGCGGCGTTCCCGCTGGTGGCGGCGTCCACGACGCGACCAGACCGGTGCTCGCGGCATTCGCCGGCGCCACGTCTGGCACACTGCTGGAGGTGACCTGTCCCCGGGATCGTCCTGTGGCCGCGACCAACTGGAGGCAGCGTGCATCCGATCATCGAGGTGCCCCGGCTCGTCGTGCACCAGAACCTGACCATCGAGCGTGTCCGTCGTCGGCGCGCCGTGCTGAGGGTCCGCCTTCGTCATCCCGGCGGGATGAAGGACTGGATCACCTACGCCCTGCCGGCTGGTGCACGGCGGGAGTGCCTCGACCGGCTCTTGATGTGGCGGAAGCGGTCGACTCGGCTGACGTACATCTGCGGCAACGGCGAGGGCGTGCTCATCGACGACCGGGCCTTCTTCGACGCCGCGTTCGCGTCCGACTGAGTCGTTCGCTCACCGACGTCGGTTGTTGTCATCCCAGCGCTGGATGTGCGAGCCGCTCTTCGCCAGTCCCCGGCTGAGCATGTAGGCACAACCGATCGCGGTCGCCAGCACGCACGTGCGCCACAGGTTCAACGAGGCGTCGTCTCGAACGTTGTAGAGGACGATCAGCGCGGCGATGCCGGCGAGCATCGCCCAGAACTCGGTCGTCGCGAAGGAGGCCTTGGTCTCCTTGTGCACCGGCCGAGGCTCGTGGAACGTGTCGGACACGGCGCCGCGCACTTCGGCGGCAGGCGGGACGAAGACGGTCTGTTGTTCGGTGGGTGGTGTCATGCTCATCGGGGTTCTCCTCGGGGTTCTGCGGTCGAACAGAGCGTCCGGCACGCGCCTGCTACCCCGGTTGGTCGGTCCTCATGCATGCTCGGCTGATGCGGGGTGGCGTGGTCAGCCGCCCAACGACCGGGCGGCCAGCACCGCTGCTCGCGTGAACGTCACCGCCGAGTGGTCGCCGTCAGCCGGCACCAGCAGCCCGCCGGCGACCATCGCGTGGATCTGATCCGGCTCGACCATCAACAACTCGGCGGCAGCGGCGATGTCGATCAGCTCGGCGACGTCAGGCACTGCGCCGGTGTCGACGCGCTGCCGCCCGCCTGCGCCACTGGGCGCATCGTCGTCCAAGCCCCGCGGACCCACGCCGACCCCGCGACCGAACGAGAGGTGACCACCCAGGTAGCCCGTCCCCCACGCGAGCAATCCGCCGAGCAGCCCGTAGACCACGCCGCGAACGTGCTGGTGTCGACGCCGAGCGCGCCACGAGCACCAGTAGAGCAGTGCGACCATCGTGTTGCCGGTTGCGTGCGCCGCGCCGACGCGACGGATCCGTTGCTCGTCGACCGCCGACAGATCGGCCATGCCGGCGGCTGCCGTCGGCGGGACGAACACCAGCCCGAGTCCGACGAGGCGCTGGGCGGCGCGTCGGGCGCCCTTGCCCCCGAACAGGTCCAGCAGCCCGGCACCGATCCAGCACCCGAGCGGGAGGTCGGTCAGCAGCGGGTGCAGGGCGTGGCCCAGCCGGCGCCCACGCAGCGCATCGCCGCGCGCTCCCGCACCGACGGAGGCGGCAACGGGCGTGAGCAGATCGACCGCGGGGTCCAGGGCGGTGGACCCTTCGATCGATTCCACGGACTT
The DNA here is from genome assembly GCA_025463415.1 of Acidimicrobiales bacterium. Classification (GTDB taxonomy): domain Bacteria; phylum Actinomycetota; class Acidimicrobiia; order Acidimicrobiales; family Ilumatobacteraceae; genus WLMZ01. Next base: position 7,572 of record JAOBWO010000047.1, read on the forward strand.
GCGCAGCCAGGAAGGTGTCGCCCGCCCGGCACCGGTCGAGGGCTGCTCGCCGCTCGGCTTCCCAGACGCATCGATGCCGGGCATGGTCAATGACCTCCCGAGCTCGTGCTGCTGGCGGTCCCTGCTCGCGTTGGCGTGGCGGTGCCCATGATGCTGATCCTCCTCGGCCGGTCCGGCTGTGCCGGTTTCCCTGTCCGTCCGAGACATCCATCAAACGCGATCAGCCGGCCGTGCTCGGTCGGTGCTCACGTCCGGCCCTCCCGAGGACGAGCAGCTACTTGACGAGTTCGATGACGAGGGTCTGCGCAACCGGACGGGTGCCGCCCGCAAGGGGTGTGATCGTGAGGGCCGTCGAGTTCCCGGCGGGGTTCCTGACGGTGAGGATCGAGTTCACCACGCTGGTCTGGACGAGCGCCGTCTCGATGATCTGCGAGGTGCCCGTCGCCCTTCCGACCACCGTGTATGCCAAGTCGGCGCCGTCGAGGGTCACCATCAGCTGGCCGGGTTCGGTGACCGCCACCTGGAAGGAGACCCGGTAGGTGCCGACCGTGGCGAGGTTGAACGAGCTCGGTCCTGTTCGCACGATGGTCGTCGCGTCGGTGTTCGGCCCGTCCTGGGGGAAGCTGACGTCGGTGCCGGGTGCGACGGTGGCGGGGTTGTTGGGCGGCGCGAGCCCGAAGAACTCCGCGGCGATGCCCGACCCAGCGGGTCCGATGGGCCCCTGTTGACCGATCGGGCCTTGCGACCCGACACCGCCGGTGGAGCCCGTCGCACCGGGCGGCCCTTGCGAACCCGTGGCTCCGGTTGCGCCCGTGTCGCCCTTCGCGCCTGTTGGTCCTTGCGGACCGGCCGGACCTGCTCCGCCGGGGACGTAGTAGCCGACCACGTCGATCACGAGATCGACGCTCGCGCCCGGTGCGGCCCCGTAGTACGCCTGGAAGTTGCCCGTTGCCGGCAGCTGCACGGTGGCCGAGTTCGCCACCCTCTGTCCGGCCGAGAAGTTGAGCGACGACGTCGGCGGAGCACCGGTCGCGTCCACGGAGCGCAGGCTCAGGAAACCGACAGCGGTGGGATCCACCACCGTCACGTTCAGCACAACGGCGGTGGCACCCGCCGGTACGACGACCGACGTGCCTCCCGTCGTGCGGACGGACCCGGTCACCTGCACGACGGCGGGGACCGGCGCGACGAGCGGCCCGCTCAATCCGATCCCGAGGCGGGTGTCCACCACTCGCGCCGACGTCACGGCGACGAAGCTCGACGGTGCGCTGTCGGATGCGGACGCCGCGAGCAGACCACCGCCCCCGAGCGTCACAGCGACTGCGGCGCCGACAGCCGCCCACCGCGACCGCACCAACCGATGACCCGAATTCCGTCTGAACTCCATGTATGACCTCCCGAGAAGCGGTCGGCCCTGCCGAGCTCGGCGCGAGCCGCGCTGTGACGACACCCTGAGGCTAGGCGGCAGGGGATCGGCGATCGTGGACGGCTACCACTGGTCCGGTGAGCTCACCGCCGTGGGTTGACCTTGGCGTCGTGGGCGTCGATGACTCGGTGGAGCCCGGCGACGATCGCGTGTTGCTGCGCGTTGGTCAGGTGCCGTGTGAAGTGTTCATCGATGCCCGCGAGGTAGACGGGCGCTGCACGCTTCAGCGCGCGCCGGCCGTCGGCAGTGATGTGGGCAAGGGTCGCTCGGCCGTCTTCGGGGTCAACGATGCGTTCGACGAGCCCGGCAGTTTCGAGCTCGGTGACGATCCGGCTGACCCGAGTTCGCGAGAGCACGGCCTTCATCGCGAGATCCTGCATCCGAAGCCGGCGCCCGTCAGCTGCGTTGAGCTCCAGCAGCACGTCGTACCACATGATCGAGATCTGGTGAGCGTCATCGAGGTCTCGCTCGATGGCGCGCATCGCCCGGCTCTGCGCCAACAGCACGGCGCGCCATGCGGCGAAGGGCTCCACGTCTCTATCGATGTCGCTCATGACGATCAGTATATTCAGGTTGCGTGCGAACGCACACATATGTACAGTTGCGTGCAAACGCACGCAAAACGCGTGCCGTCCGAGAGGAACAACAAATGAACGCAACAACAGCCACCGACACGACCTCCCCGCGGACCGTCGAGCTCGCCCCCGGCACATGGACGATCGATCCTGGTCATGCCGAGGTCGGCTTTGTGGGCCGACACTTCGGCCTGACGAAGGTGCGCGGCCGGTTCACCGGCGTCGAGGGGATCGTCGTGGTCGCCCGCGACATCACCGAATCGACCATCGACGTGACGATCGACATGTCGACCGTCAGCTCGGGGGACTCGAGCCGTGATGATCATCTTCGCTCGGGCGACTTCTTCGATGTGGTCGACCATCCGACAGGGCACTTCCGTTCATCCGGCATCAGCCTCGACGGCGGCCGCGGAACCATCGACGGCGAGCTGACCCTGAAGGGTGTCACCCGTTCGGTCAGCCTGAACGCCGAGTTCCTCGGGACGGTCCTGGACCCGTGGGGTGGCGAGCGCGCGATCTTCAGTGCCAACACCACCATCGATCGCGAGGACTGGGGCCTCACGTGGAACATGGTCCTCGACGCCGGCGGCCTGCTGGTGTCGAAGAAGATCCAGTTGGAGATCGAGGTGGAGCTCATCCGGCAAGCAGGATGAGCCGTGACCTCGACAGGTCGATCGCGCCGCGCGTCGTGGGCACGATCACAGCCGATCGGGGGAGGCCGCATCCCTCTCACGACGGATGCCCCACCTCCGATCGGTGCATTACCGTGGCGCGGTGAGGGTTCTGACGCAGTGGACGAGACAGCACCACGCGATCGTCGACTGCGTCCTCGCAGTGTCGTTGTTCGCCGTCGGCGTGCTCAGTGTGCGAGTGATCTACGACATCACCGTCGGGACACCGAGCGGGTTTCGTTTCGCCACTGGCGTCGCACTCGTGGGACTGCTGACGCTGCCGACGGCGGTTCGCCGCCGACACGCGCCACTGGCGCTGGTCTGTGTCACTGCTTCGATCGTTCTCTACTCGGTGTTCGGCGTCACCGAGAACACGATGGGCGGAACGACCGCCTTCCTGGCGATCTTCTGGGTGGGTGCGTTCTGTCAGCCGATCGTCGCGAACTGGGTGCGTGGCGTGTGCATCGCCGTGCTGCTCGGCGACGTGTTGTGGTTGGTGCTGGTCCGCGAGATCGACGTCGCCAATTCGAAGGCGTCGGTGGTGCTCGCCGGGTTGCTCAGTGTGGGGGCCAATGTGTTCTTCTTCGCTGCGGCATGGGTGGTGGGCGATATTGCTCGAACCTCTCGGTTGCGCGCGGCGGAGCTCGCTGTCGTCAATGCCGAGCTTCGTGAGGCGCAGACCGTCATCGCCGAGCAATCGGTGCTGGACGAGCGCGTGCGCATCTCTCGGGAGCTCCATGACGTCGTCGCCCACCACGTGAGCGTGATGGGCGTTCAAGCCGGCGCAGCGCGCCGAGTGATGGCGCGATCGCCGGAGGAGGCCGTCAGAGTGCTGTCCAACATCGAGGAGTCCAGCCGGCAAGCGGTGGCCGAGATGCACAGGCTGCTCGGCTTCCTCCGCCGCGAGAACGATGTCGGCAGTTCGGGGTCGGGGGCAGCGCCACAGCCGGGTCTGTCCGCGCTGGACGAGTTGACACACGCCCTTGGTCGCACCGGACTGTCGGTCTCGATCAACGTGCTCGGGGTCGAGGCTGCGCTGCCGGCGGGCATCGACCTGTCCGTGTACCGAATCGTCCAGGAGGCGTTGACGAACGCGTTGAAGCACGGTGGCCCAGGCACGATCGCAACGGTCGAGATCGCCCTGCGCGACGGTGAGTTGACTGTCGCCGTCACCGACGATGGCCGGGGTCGGTCGAATGCGCGTGCGGGCGTCGAACCGGCGCCGATATCGACGGGACACGGACTGATCGGCATGCGTGAACGAACGGTGCTCCACGGCGGCACCTTCCATGCCGGGCCGCTGCCCGGCAGCGGGTTCGCCGTCACTGCGACCTTCCCGATCGTCGTCGGTGCTCGGGTGCTGGCGTGACCGTCACGGTGTTGCTCGCTGACGACCAGGAGATGGTGCGCGCCGGGTTCAGGATGATCCTCGGGACCGAGGACGGGATCGACGTCGTCGGCGAGGCAGCCGACGGCCAGCAGGCCGTCCGAGAGGCCGAGCGGCTGCGACCCGACGTGGTGCTGATGGACGTGCAGATGCCGGTGCTCGACGGGCTTCAGGCAACTCGCCGCATCGCCCAGTCGAACCTCGCGACGGGCACCAAGGTGTTGATCCTCACCACGTATGAACGCGACGACTACATCCACGAAGCGCTGCACGCCGGCGCCAGCGGGTTCATGTTGAAGAACGCGCCCCCGGAGGACCTGGTCCACGCCATCCGCGTCGTCGCTGCGGGCGATGCCCTGCTCGCGCCGTCGGTGACTCGTCGTCTGCTCGCCGAGATGTCGCGGCCGAGATCTCGTCCGGAGCTGGCAGTCCCCCTCGCGAGCCTGACCGACCGCGAGAACGAGGTCTTGCGGGGAGTAGCCGCCGGTCTCAGCAACGCGGAACTGGCGACTCGCCTGTATGTCGGCGAGGCCACGATCAAGACCCATGTGTCGCGAGTCCTGATGAAGCTCGACCTGCGTGACCGGGTGCAGGCCGTTGCGTTCGCCTACGAGAGCGGTCTCATCCAACCCGGGGTCGATTGATCGCCCGCACGCCCTACGGCTGATCAGCCGTAGGCCGGATGACCCCGCGCGGCCTCATCCGTACGGTGATCGTCATGATCGAAGCACAACATCTCACCAAGCGGTACGGCGACAAGTTCGCCGTCAATGACATCTCCTTCAGCGTCGAGCCCGGTGTGGTCACCGGGTTCCTGGGTCCGAACGGCGCCGGCAAATCGACGACGATGCGGATGATCCTCGGTCTCGACCGACCAACGTCGGGCGATGTCGTCGTCAACGGCCGCCGCTACCGCGACATGACCGCCCCACTGCGCGAGATCGGCACCCTGCTCGACGCCCGTGCGGTCGAGCCCGGCAGGACGGCTGCCAACCATCTCCTCTGGCTCGCGCACAGCAACGGCATCTCCGCCCGACGGGTTCAGGAGGTGCTCGTCACCGTCGGCCTGGCCGACGTCGCGGACAGCCGCGCCGGCACGTTCTCACTCGGGATGAACCAGCGCCTCGGCATCGCCGCAGCGTTGCTCGGCGATCCGCCCGTGCTGATGTTCGACGAGCCCATCAACGGCCTCGACCCCGACGGCATCATCTGGATCCGCAACATCATGAAGTCGCTCGCCGCTGAGGGCCGAACCGTCTTCCTCTCCAGCCATCTGATGAGCGAGATGGCCCAAACGGCAGACCACCTGATCGTGATCGCTCGCGGCAGGATCATCGCGACAGGGTCGGTCGACGAGATCGTGTCGGCCAACGCCACGCCGAGCGTCACCGTCCGCTCGTCGGATCCGGACACGCTGAACGAACGACTCGTCCACGCCGGTGCGGTGACCGTTCGAGGCCTCGACGGGGAGCTCAGCGTCAGCGGACTCTCCAGCGCCGTCATCGGCAGCATCGCACATCGCGCCGACATCCCCCTGACCGAGCTCAGCACGCATGGAGCGTCTCTGGAGGACGCGTTCCTCGAGCTCACCCACGAATCCACCGACTACCGCGCCACCGTCGGCGCCAGCACAGGAGCATGACATGAACACCACCACCTACACAGCAGACGTTCGAAGCAGACCTGAAGGACCGTCCGGCGACGGATCGCAACGTCCGGTCACCGCCATCGCGGTCGGACCGGTCTCACGGGGCACGGCGCTGGCACGCACGTTCCGCGCCGAGTGGACCAAGCTGCGCACGCTGCGGTCCACCTGGATCACTGTCGGCGTCTCGGTGGCAGTGTCGATCGGTTTCGCACTCCTCAACGCCACCTCGACCGTGAGCGAATGGGCCGACATGAGCCCGAAGCAGCGAGCCGAGTTCGATCCCACCAGTTCCTCGTTGATCGGCGTCCTCTTCGCAGCTCTGATCTTCGGGTCGTTGGCCGTGCGCACGATGACGTCGGAGTACTCCTCAGGGATGATCCGGGTCACGTTCGCCGCCATCGCCCAACGGCGCCGAGTCATCGCCGCCAAGGCATCGCTCATCGCAACCATCGGGTTCACGGTGGCGCTCGCTTCCAACCTGCTGGCCTACTTCCCCAGCCAGCAGATCCTGCGCTCGAAGCACATCGAATCGTCGATCAACGACTCAGGCGTCGTCGCCGCGCTCGTGCTCGGCGCCGTCTCCGTCGCCGTCGTCGCCGTCATCGGAGTCGGTCTGGGCACGATCCTGAGGCGGACTGCGCTGGCGATCACGACGCTGTCGCTCGCGATCATCGGCGGCCAGATCGTCGGCCTCGCACTGCCCGAGTCCGCCCGGACGTATCTGCCGTCCTCAGCGCTCCAAGCGACCGTGTCCGTACATCGCGCTGCCGACCTGCTGAGCGCCGGACGAGCCGTCATCGTGATCGTGCTCTACGCAGCAGCGTGCTACGCGGCCGCCAACCTGCTCGTGTCCCGCCGGGACGCATGACCCGGGTGGTGACCGACGAACTCGAGTCGTGATGCGGCGATCCTCGAGCAGAGGGCGGACGCTCACCCCGGATGCCGGTGCGTGTGGGCGGCCCGAATACAGTCGCAGCTCCACGCAGAGTGACCCTTGGAGATCGTCATGATCTGGAACTTCATCGGCATTTTCGACGCGGCCGATCCCCCCGACGATGTGCGTTGGCCGCTTCAACCCGCGGGCGAGTCGAGCTTTCGTCTGCTTCGCGGCGAGCAGGTGGTCGGTTCGTGGGGCTGATGCACGTCATCCGTCCGGGCCAGAGCACGGGCGGAGACGCCCCAGACGTTTCGACGACGCGGAAGCACCGGATCGAGATGGTCGCCGCCGACGGGCGCGTCGAGAAGATGCCGCTGCCGCTGCTCGTCGTGCTCCACCCGGACGGCAGCGAAATTCTCTACATCGGTCAGAGCGGCGGCGAGCTGTTGATCACCGAAGCCCGTGTCATCTTCCAGTACACGGTCGTTCCCCACAAGATCAACAAGAACGGGTGGGGCGCACGGCCGCCGATCGACGTGGTTCGGAGCTCCGACCAGATGTTCGCGGGACACCTGTGGCTTGCCCAGATCGTCGAGATGCAGGTCGACGTGGGGACGGCGGCGAAAGCGGTGCCGCAGATGATCATCATCGCGGAGGAACCCGTTCGAAACCCCGGCGTCGAGATGATCGTGCAGCTTGCGTCCCGCTCGATCTCGGATCTCCTCACGGCAGCGAACGCGCTGTCGACGGGCGTGGCGCGGGCACGCGGTCTCGTTCCGCCCCAGCCGTTCGTCCGCCTCGACGAACCGCAGAGTCGCAGGTTCGACGATCCTGTGTCAGCGGCGTGGAACGGACCGGCGGTCTGGGTCGGTTCGCCGGAGTGGGCTGCGGCCATGAATCCGACGTCGACCTCGGCCTCGGCCTCGACCTCGACGTCGACGCCGACGCCGACCTCGAGGCCCGGAACGTCCCTGCCGCCACCGCCTGCCGGACCCGCACCATTGCCGCCACCGGCGTCAGCTCGACCCGCAGCAGCACCAGTGCTCCTCCCTCCGCCCCCTCCACCTGTGCAGCTGCCGCCTGCGCAGTGGTCACCGGATCCTTTTGGTCGGCACCAGCTGCGCTATTGGGACGGCGCCGTGTGGACAGAGCACGTCTCGACGAATGGCGTGTCCGCGACCGATCCGGCCGCCTGAGACGACGTCCGCCAGAGCCCGTGTCAAGCGGTCTGCGCGCGATCCGGCGAGGCAACAGCCGTGACCCGGTTGGTCCGGTCGCCGGGCTTGGTGCGTATTGCGAGTTCGATCACGAACGGTAGATGGTCGCTGCCGCACGGTTCGAGGTTGCGGATCGAGAGTGCGTGGACGTCGGCGTTGACGAGCGCATGGTCGAGCCGTGCAACAGCTCCGATCGCACCGAGGACACCGCTGGCGCCGAGCTTGAACGATGGGTTGAGGCCCTTGCCCAGCGAATCGATCGCATCGGCGTAGCCCAGTGCGAGCAGTCCTTCGAACTCGGGTCGGTACCGAGTCGTGTTCAGATCGCCGGCGATGATCACCGGTCCTGACAACGTCGGCACGAACTCCTTGAGCACCTCGATCTGCTCTTTCCAGGTGACGTGGCCGCCCGGATCGACAGCCGCCATCGGGTTCAACGCGACCACCAACACGTCGACTCCATGCACACAGATCTCTGCCATCGCGAGACGCAGTGGCCCGAGCCGGCGAAACTCCGATCGGGGACCGATCTCGTGCTTGGTCACGATCGAGATTGCGTAGTCGCTCTCATCGTCTGGATCGAGGACACGGTTCGGGTACACCGTGCCCCCTCCACAGTCATCGAACACGCGCATGAAACGGGCAGTGCTCTCGACCAGGATCAGGACGTCGGCGGCGGCTTCGATCATCTGTTGCGCTGCCAGATCGGGGGTTTCGTTGTCGACGAAGACGTTGGCGACCGCCAGGTGCAGCCGTGGCGCGTGACGCGTCCACCGCGGCCGACGGCTGACGATCAGACGTGGGATCACCAGGACGCCGTGATATGCGCACAGGCCAGCAGCAGCAGACGTCAACAGCCAGTGTCCCGAGACAGCAGCGACGACGGCCACGACCCACGCGGTCACGAGGAGGAGGGGCAAGGCGTCGTACGCGACGGCGAGGCCGACGCCTTCCTCGACATCGATGGCGATCTGGAGTCGGCGAGTGACGATCACCGCGACCAACAGAGCGCACCAGAGCCAGCCCAACGCCGGTGCCAACTCGAATCGCCGGGAATCGAACTCGTCTGCCGACCCGTCGACGCTGTGCGCGATCACCGGCAACACGACGACGATCACGCCGACGAGCACAGCCGTCAGGTACCCGGACACCTTCCGAGCGCCCTCTCCTCTACGCGTCGTCGACATCGATCACTCTGTCTAGTGGCTGCGTCTGCTCTCGACCGCACTTGCGATCGCGACCGGTTGCGCTCATGTCGTGAGTTGCGGCCTGGGTGCCCGGGTGACGAGTGGGCGCAGTGGCGTGGTGCAGAGCCAGCGGCCGATCCTGGTGAGGATCGGGACGATGACGAACCATCCTGCGGTGGCAACGAGGCCGCCGAGGAGGAGGCCGGCGAGGACGTCGGCGGGGTAGTGGGCGCCGACGTACACGCGGGTGAAGGCCATGAGGGCCGCAAGGACGGATGCTGCGATGCCGAGCCGGCGGTTGGCGAAGATGAGGCCGACCGCGACGGCACCGGCGACGGTGGCGTGGTCGCTGGGAAAGGAGAAGTCGGTGGTCTTGTCGACGAGCAGGTGCACGTTTGTCATCGCCTCGTATGGGCGGGCGCGGCCGACGGCGCTGCCGATGATCTGGCCGATGCCGAGCGCGACCATCGCCGCGATCGCGGCCCACACGCTGGCAGCGACCACGGTGAGTTCGGCTCGTTGGCGGCCTGTGATGTAGCCGGCCAGGAGCAGCACGGCAAAGGCGACGATGCCGTAGGCGGCGTTGGCCTTGAACAGGGGTTGTGCCCAGCCGGTGCGATCAGCGAGTCGGTTGATCCATCGGAAGGTGCTGCCATCCATCAGTGCGCTCCAGTCGGTGTGGCGATCGTTGCTGTCGTGCCGGGAGTCGATCGAGGATCCGGCGCTCGGCCGGCCGATGATCAACCAGTTCAGCAACATGTCGCTCTTCGGAATGTAACGCCCATCGGCGCCTCGCTGGGAGCCTTTCGCGGTCCGGACGGCAAAGTCGGGTAAACCCTCGGTCAACTCGCACACCACGCGGTTTCGGAGAGCGGGCGTGGCGGAACGTTGCCGTCGTGGCCATCGCGATCGCGCTCCTCGTCGCTGTTCTCGTCAGTGCGGTGGTGTTCGGGCTCGCGGCGCGGAAGGGCACCACAGGGGACCTGGCCGACATTCGAGCCGATCCGACGCGTGTCGCGGCTTCGGCGAATCGCTCGAACTCGGCCCTTGGCGAGTTCGTGCGTCGGCGGCGTGACGCCAGTACCGAGACCGGGCTCCTGCTGACCCTGACGGTGGGTGCCGTCGCCATGGCAATCGTCGGCATCGGGGTGCTTCTCGAGATGGTGAGCACACATGCCGGGTTTGCTCGGTTCGATGACTCCGCGGCCCGGTTCGGGGCACGACACGCAACGGCCGGCACGACGACGTTCCTGAAGGTCGTGACATCGTTCGGGAGCACGCCGGTGGTCGCTGCAGTCGTGGTCGCCGTTGGTGTGCAGCAGTGGATCCAGCGCCGGCGAAAGGTCTTCCTCCTGTTTCTCGCCACTGCCGTCGTGAGCACCGTCGCGATCGGCAACCTCGTCAAGGTGATCGTCCACCGGCAGCGGCCGGACATCGCTCGACTCGTCGGTGCAGCCGGTTCGTCGTTTCCGTCCGGGCACTCTGCGGCGGCAGCGGCGACCTACGCGTCCGTCGCGCTCGTGCTCGGGCGTGGTCGGCCTCGACGGACTCGTGCGCTCCTCGCTGCTGTCGCCGCGGCGATTGCAGTTGCCGTTGCCGCGAGCCGTGTTCTGCTCGGTGTGCATTGGCTGACCGATGTCATTGCTGGGCTCTTGCTGGGTTGGTCGTGCTTCGCGCTCTCGTCCGTCGCGTTCGGGGGGCGCGTCATGGAGTTCGGCCGGCCGCTGAAGGTTGCCGAAGCGCAGGCGACAGCTGCCGACGCGCGCAGTTCGGTGCAGCGCGTCTCGGGCGGTGCAACGGAATGAGCCGGTCACGCTCGCTCGGGGTCGTATCAGCGGTACTCACTCCGGACGTGTTCGAGCATCCAGCTGTAGATGTCCACGTCGTACGGGTCTCGCTGAGGGTTGGTCCGGCCGGGCGCCATTCCGGACAGGTCGTAGGTGGGATCCCAGGCATCGTGACCGACTCCTGGGTACGTCGTGAGGCGCATCGGCTCGGTGGGTGAGCAGTTCGCATTGACGGCCTGGGCCGTGGTGATCGAGCCGGCCGGGTTGACCGTGGTGTCCGACTCACCGTGGAACGCCCACATCGGTGTGTGCCGCCAGTTCGCGCATTGGATCGAGTGTGGGAAGCCGCCCGAAATCGGTACGACGGCAGCGAACTCGTTCGAGTCACCGACCGCCCCGACGTAGTCGAACGAGTAGAAGCCGCCCGCAGACAGGCCGGTCAGGTACACGCGATCACGGTCGACGTTGTAGCGGGGCAGCACCTGCGTCAGCCACTGGCGAAGGCGGGTCGCCGAGTTCGTGCCGTCGGGCATCTGAGGCGCGAGGACGATGAAGCCGGCCGCCACGTTCGGCTCTGTGCCCGACTCGTACAACCTCGGCAGACCGTTCACGGCGACTCCGTCGAGTGCGGACCCCGAACCAGGGCCGGTCTGTCCGGAACCATGGAGGAACACGATCGTCGGCCATGTTCGGCCGGGCGTCGAGGTGTAGCCGGGCGGGAGGTAGGCGAGATAGCCGACAGCGAGGCCCTTCCCGACGTCGACGTGTTGACGGGTGGGCGGCGAGGGTGGGAGCGGTGGTGTGGCGCCGGCGAACCAGCCCTGGAGGTCGACCACGAGGTGCACTGCGATGTTGGCGGTGACGCAGATCGTGCCGTCGGCCCCGACCCTGCTGAGCACCAGGTTCGGCCGCGTCTCGCCGGGCACGATGTTGATGTTCGATGCGAGTGGGACGGGTTGGTCGCATGGGTGGACGGTCACGTATCCGCTGGCGACGGCATCGGTGGCGGTCACGTTCACGACGGCGGTGTCGACGACGGAGGGGATGCCGCTCTGCTGCGGGAAGGACAGGATCAGGGTCTGTCCGGGGGCCGTGCGCCGGACCACGGGCACCCCGATCGGTGAGCGCGTGTCGACCATCCGCACGGGCGAGATCGAGGTGTACCCGGCGGTGTCGGTGAGGTGTCCTTGGACATCGACCACGACATCGGTGGCGGCGCTGGCCATCGCACAGATGTCTCCACTTGTACCCGGGTGGGCGATGACGAGGTTGGCCACTGGCCTGCCCGGGTCGAAGTTCAGGTTGGACGCGAGTGGCGGCTTCGCTCCACAGGGGTAGACGACGAGGTATCCGCTGTCGGTCGCGTCGGTGGCCGTCACGTTGGCGACCAGCGCTGTCCCGGGCACCCCTCGAACGATGCGCGTTTCCGCAGCGGGTAGGAGGCGGAGCGACGGATCGCTGCGAGTGTCGAGCACACGGACGGGAACGGGCGACGGAACGTACGAGCCGGCGGGGAACCAGCCTTCGAGATCGACGACGAGGTGGGCAGCGACACTGGTGACCACACAGATCGCCGAACCGGCACCAGGTGCCGCGATCACGGCGTTGGGCACCGTCGCCCCGGTCGTGAAGTTGACGTTCGACGCCAACGGCTCCTCGTTGCCGCAGGGATACACCGTCGCGAATCCGGGGCCGGAGGGTTCGGTGACGGTGACGTTCAGCGCTACCCCAGCTGCGGACGCCATCTCGCCGACGAGGGCGACGACCGTCGGAGCTCCTGCGACGGTCAGGCCAGGACCAGCGACGCCGAGTCCGCTCCTGGTGTCGACGAGGCGTTGCGGCGTGATCGAGTGGTAGCCGGACGTCGCCGCTGCGACGGATCCGCCCATGGTCAACGCCACCGACGACGCGAGCAGCGCGGCGGCGATCGGGCCGGCCGGGCGTCTCACCGACGGGTCCGTCGCTGTGTTCGGACACGCGGGATCATCGGCTGAACACTGCCACGAAGTCGCGCGTGTCCTCGGTCAGCCATCGGTCGCCGGTGTGCTGCATGCCGTGGAGCAGCCGTTGACCGTGCACGTTGCCGTCGGCGCCGACTGCGTAGGTGTTCAGCTGCACCCACTCGTGGTTGATCTCGAGCTGCATCCCGCGGATGGCCCCGGCGCGGACGAGGGTCTCGGCCAAGGACTCCACGGTCAGTCCGTCACCGCCGACCCAGATCAGTGAGCCGTCGGCCCGGATTCCGGCGCCGGACCGCCACACGGCGCTCTTGTTCGCCGGGCCGGTGAAGCCCCACTTCTTGTTCGGGTCCGTCGTGAGGTCCGGTGCCGGCGCGCCATTGACGACGATCGGGTCGAGGCTTTGGCGTGCCGAGTCGAGCGTCGACGAGTTGCCGACATCGGTTCGCCAGGCGCCGATGTTGGGGACCCCGTTGTCGTCGATCGTGAACGTGGCTCCGCCGTCGCGCATGGCGACGAGTCCTCGGTGGCCGAGGATCATCCCGCCATTCGAGTCTCGGATGCGGAAGCCGCCGGCGAACGCTGCGACGAGCTCTGCCTGCCGCGAGGTCTCCACGTTCGGCGGCCGATCCCAGGGCGAGCCCGGGATCTTGAGGCCGGGATATTGCCTGAACCTGAGGATCGTCGGGTCGAACCAGATCACTGCGTCGAGCACCGATGTGTGGATCGCGTCAGGTCGAACGGTCGTGACGTAGGCGCCCTGGGCACCGTTGACGGCCGGTCCGAGCGCGGTCCATTCCCCTTCTCCCGGGACGGTCGGCGTGGCGGGGGAGACGAGTGGGGTCGGCGGCTCGAGGTGGCCGGGCAGGCGCGGCAGTGCGGGGATCCCGACGCCGAGAGGCTGTGGCACCGAGGTTGCTGGGCCCGTCGGCGCGGATGCGACGGCCACCGCGTCGGCCGACAGGTTCGGAGTACCGCCGATCTTCGCCTGGTGGTTCGCATACCACCACTTCTCCAGACGGTCGACCGCCCAGCCCATGTGGTTGTCCCGCGCCCATTCGACCGTTCGGGCCTGCAGGCTGTCGTTGCCCGGACCCGTCAGGGCGCGGGCGTACGACCACATCACGGGGAGCATCAAGACCAACAGCGCGGCCAGGACGCGGCGCCTGGCTCGGCGCCACCGTCGCGACGCTCTCCGCCAGCGTCGCCACGCGCGGTGCAGCGATGCGGCGACGCTCGCCAACGTCGCGGTCGAGGACGGTGTTCGTTCCGCTTCCTGGAGTTCGACCGGTTGCTGGGCGCGGCCGCGTGCCACGGCGCGCATGAGTGGATCGATGCGTTCGGCAGCCGTGGCGGTACGGGTCCGTGGTGGCGATCGTTGGTCCAAGCCAACGAATCGTGCAGCGCTCGGACCGGAGAGGTCGTTCACATCGGGTAACTGCTCGGTAAACCGTGGCGGCCGGAGCCGTCTCGGCTGGCCGACGACTTCTTGCGGGACCGGATGCTGCGGTCGCTCATCGCTGAACGACGGTGACGAAGTCGCGCCAGTCGGTGGTGAGATATCGGTCCGGCGACGAGTGCATCGTCGGAAGCAGTTTGTGCCCGACGAGCCGGCCGACGTGAGTGAACAGGTTGAAGGTGACCATGCCGCGATGGATGTCCAGCTCCATGGCGGTCACCGCGCCTGCGTGCACCAGCGTCTCGCCGAGCACGCTGAGTGTGAGGTGGTCGCCGGCGACGTAGACGAGGTTCCCGTCGGCCGTGACGCCGAGGCCGGACCGCCACGTCGGCAACGTGTTGCGCACCGAACCCCATCGTCCGGCGTGGTTGGTGGGCAGACCTGGTACGACGGCCCCGCCGATCACCATGAGGCGCAGGTTCTGGCGCAGTCCGACGTACCCGCCTGCAGACGTCAGGTCACCACCCCAGCTTCCGACCGTTGCGGTCCCGTCCGGTCGGATCGCCAGCGTGGCGAGCCCGTCCACCATCGGCCGGGTCGTGCGACCCTCGATCAGTGTCCCGCCCGGTGTGTCCTCCATCTTGTAGCCGGAGTTGAACGCGGCGAGGACGGTCGGCAACTCGGCGGGCGGAACGTGACCACCCGATGGCCCCAACCCACCGCCGGGTTCCCGGGTTCCCGCGACGAGACCGATCTTCGTTGTTGCGCTGTTGATCCAGACCACCGCAGCGACGATGCTCGGATGGCTCGGATCCGGTCGGAGATCGGTTGTCGCGATCTCGACACGGCCCGCCGAGTCACGTGCCGCGACGGTCCACTGTCCTTCTCGGGGAAGTGCGGGCCGAACGGGTGGTGACATCGGTTGCGGGAGGATGGTCCGTCCCGCCTTGCCCATGTCGGGCCCCACGAGGTTGACCGGCGGAAGGGGAAGCGCGGCGATCGTGTCCGTCGGCGACGGAAGGTGTCGCCACAGCCACCAGGATTCGCCGCGATCGACGAGAGGTCCGAGGCCGTTCGAGCGGAGCCACTCCACGGTGCGTTGGTCGAAGGCAGCGTTGCCGGGTGCCTCGAGGATCTGCGCGTAGGAGCGGGCGCAAAGACCGGCGACGACGACCGCAATCGTGGTGAGCCCGACCAAGGCGCGGCGCCGTCGGCGAACGTCGGACTCCGATCGTGCACGCTCCCTTCCCGCCGAACGGCGTAGAACGAGAGCAGCCCGCCAGCCGATGAGCGCGCCGAACACCTCGTCGAGTGGCCACGATGCTCCCGTCGCGAGGCGCACGAGGCTGGGGAAGGCAGTGACGATGACGAGCGCCAGCCAGGACCACGCACGGCCGCGCGAGCCGGCGAGACCGACGATGGCGCATGCCAACGCCGTGAGCATTGCTGCAGACATCGACGGGAACGAGGTCGCTGACGCAGCCGACAGATCGCCCAGGTGGCCCGGCCCGGGGCGACGTACGAGCACTGCAGGAACCCACGCCACGAGCGCCGCCGCCGCACAGGCGATCATCGGCGCCAGGTTGGCGACGACGCTCGTTCGGCGTCGCCACATCACGCAGCTCACCGCGGCGGACGCGATGAGCACCACGACAGGAGCGCCGACCTGACGGCTCAGCTGGGTCGGATGCACAGCCGCGACGCGGAGCAGGCGGGACAACCTGGAGTCGAGGCCCTGAACGAACCCGGTGCCGTCTGGAGTCACACAGAAGATCCCGATCACTGTCATCGCAGCCGCGAGACCTGTCAGCCGCAGCAGAACCCCGATGGTCCGTCGGCTGCGGGAGGCTGCCCGGCTGCGGACGCCGGCTCTCGGATCGTGTCGAACCGGGGATGTGTCGTCGCCGGGTCCGGTCTCATCGAGAACGCTCGGAATGTCTTCGAGCAGGGTCATCCAAATCTCCGGTGTTCATCGATGAGACCGCGGACCGATGAGGTTCGTCAGGATGAGGCTGACGGAAGCCGGCGCCGCTGGCGGCCAGAGGACGGCAAGACGCACGCCAGAAACCGCACATGGCCGGAGGTCCGCTGCGATCGCTCGACTCCGAACGCGTCGCTCAGCTCTGGGTGAGATGTCTGCGACTGTGGGGCGTTTTACCGACAGTTGATCGTGGGTGCTTCGTGTGTGGTGTGGGTTGGTTCCAGAATCGTCGGATGCCGAATGACCGGATGCCTGTGGTGCCTGATG
>JAOBWO010000053.1 GCA_025463415.1 Acidimicrobiales bacterium
GATCCGCACCGTTACGACGTGATCGTCACCGACAACCTCTTCGGCGACATCCTGACCGACCTCGGCGGGGCGGTCAGCGGGGGCATCGGCCTCGCGTCCTCGGCCAACCTCAACCCGGCGCGCACCGGGCCGAGCCTGTTCGAGCCGTCGCACGGCTCCGCGCCGGACATCGCCGGCAAGTCGCTGGCCAACCCGATCGCAGCGATCCTCAGCGCGGCGCTCATGCTCGACTTCCTCGGCGAGACCGAGGCGGGCGACCGCGTGCGCGCGGCGTGTGAGGAGCCTGTCACCGGCAGCACCACCCAGATCGGCGACGCCATCGTGAGTCGGCTCGCCGGCTGAGTAGTCTCCCGTCATGCCGATTCAAGCGACACCGAAGATCTGGATGAACGGCGAGCTCGTCGACTGGGACAAGGCCCAGGTCCACATCCTCACCCACACGCTGCACTACGGAACGGGCGTGTTCGAGGGCATCCGCGCCTACGCCACGCCCGACGGCCCGGCCATCTTCCGGCTCACCGACCACATCAAGCGCCTGTTCAACAGCGCGCACATCATGGGCATGAACATGCCGTACACGGTCGACGAGCTGATCGCAGCCACGAAGGCCACGGTCGCCTCGACCGGCCTCGATGCCTGCTACATCCGTCCGCTGGCCTACTACGGGTACGGCGAGATGGGGTTGAACACGTTGCCGTGCACCACCGACGTCGCGATCGCGTGCTGGCCGTGGGCGCCGTTCCTCGGGCACGACGCGATCCGGATGAAGATCAGCTCGTGGACCCGTCACGACCACAACACGATGCCGCCTGCGGCCAAGACCGTCGGCAACTACGTCAACTCGTCGTTGGCCAAGGTCGAGGCGCTGAAGGCCGGTTACGACGAAGCCGTGATGCTGGCCCCGAACGGGATGATCGCGGAGTGCACCGGTGAGAACATCTTCGCGGTGCGCAACGGCGTGATCATCACCCCGCCGCTGTCGGCCGGCGCACTGGAGGGCATCACCCAGTCCAGTGTGATGACCATCGCCCGCGACCTCGGCATGGACATCCGCGTCGACAACCTCGCGCGCAGCGACCTGTACATCGCCGAGGAGATCTTCGTCTGCGGCACCGCCGCCGAGATCAGCAGCGTCCGCTCCGTCGACGACCGCGACGTGCCCGCCAACGGCCCGATCACCACGGCGATCGCCAAGGTCTACATCGACGCCGCCAACGGCAAGGTCGACCAGTACAAGGACTGGAACGAACTCGCCGTCTCTTGAGTGCCGACGATCTCCAACGCTGTCACCCAGTGTCCGCGTGACGCGGACACGCGGTGACAGCGGTCGAGATCGCCAGTGTGAGACGTGAAAACGAAGACCGCCCTCGGCTGCGCAGCCGTCGGTGGGGACGGCGCGCCACCGAGGGCGGCTCGCGTGGGATGATCCACCGCTGATCGAACGTCCGGTGTTACCCTTTGACTCGAACAACTTCTCACCCGTCGGAGCAAGCTTCGACGGGTGAGCCCGTTTTCGGGCTGGTCTCCCCGGCAAGCCGGCTCGACGTCCCCCAAATGCCTCCGGTGCTCCACGGTTGCCCGCATCGCCCCTTCGGCGGTACTCGCGGTGCCGTCCTCCGCGCAGCCGTCTTGCGACGGCCACACAGCGACCTCCACCCTCGGCGTCCCCTTCGCCTCTGCCTTGCGGCTTCAGCTCCGGTTGGCCCTACGCGCCATCGCCTCCGGCCGCCATGGTTGCCCACGCCGACCCTCGGTTCCGGCTCGTACCGGCATTCCTTCGCCGCTGTCCACCCTGTTGCCAGGGCGACCTCTCGTCTCCGGTTTGCCGCCGACGACCGGCTTTCGCCGACCATCCGAGCTGTGTCTCATCCCCCGGGTCGTCGTTCGTCCTGGCCCCATTCAGGTTCGCCTTCCGGCTTGCGCCTTCGTCTTCCCCCGGTGGGCCAGATCGTCGTGCGATCCGGTGTGTCATCATCATGCACGGGGCAAAACCCCTGGTCAAGCGCTATTTTCGAGTTCACAGGGTTATCCACCGAGATTGTTCGCAATCCCCAGAAGTAATTGGTTCATCCACCGTTAACGCACAGGTTGCTCACAGAACGCCGGGCGTTTGCTCCCCTGCGAGCTGCCCAGCGAGGGGACCATGGTTGACGTTGGCGGGGTGGACCGGCACAATGTCCAGCGTGTCCGGCACCTCGCACGTCGCCATCATGCTGATTCCGTAGCGCACGTCGAACCGACGTGCGCTGCCTGCCGCCCAATCGGGCGGCTTTTGTCTTTCTCGGCCCAAGTTCAGGAGCATCCGTGTCCGCGAGCAGCAGCAACCAGTTCCCAGCCAGTGTCCCCGGCAGTGTCCCAGCCAGTGTGGAGGTGTTCGACACGACCCTGCGCGACGGCATGCAGGTGGAGGGTGTCTCGGCGACGGTGGAGGACAAGCTGCGCATCGCTGAGCAGCTCGACTACCTCGGGGTCCACTTCATCGAGGGCGGTTGGCCGGGCGCGAACCCGAAGGACATCGAGTTCTTCGCCCGTGCGCTCGCCGAGCTGCGCCTGACGACCTCAACGATGGTCGCGTTCGGCTCGACGCGCCGTCCGAAAGGCAAGGTCGACGACGACGCGACGCTGCGCAACCTGATCGAGGCCGGCACCGGTGCCGTGTGCATCGTCGCCAAGAGCTGGGACTACCACGTGCTCAACGCGCTGCAGACGACGCTCGACGAGGGTGCCGCGATGATCGCCGACTCCGTCGAGTATCTGCGCGCTCACGACAAGCAGGTCCTGGTCGACATGGAGCACTTCTTCGACGGGTACAAGCGCAACCCCGAGTTCGCGCTGCGGGCGATCGAGTCGGCCGTCGTCAGGGGTGCGAGCCACGTGGTGCTCTGCGACACCAACGGCGGCTCCCTGCCCCACGAGGTGCAGGCGATCGTGGCCGACGTCCACCGCCACATCGGCACGGATGCGATCATCGGCATCCACTGCCACGACGACACCGGCTGCGCGGTGGCCAACAGCATGGCGGCCGTCCTGGCCGGGGCACGCCACGTGCAGGGCACGTTGAACGGCCTGGGCGAGCGCACCGGCAACTGCAACCTCACCACCGTCATCCCCAACCTGCAGATGAAGCTCGGCTACGACTGCCTCCCCGAGGGACGGCTCAACCGGTTGACGTCGGTCAGCAAGCACATCGCCGAGGTCCTCAACCGCCCGCTCAATCCTCAGGCGCCGTACGTCGGCTCGTCGGCGTTCGCGCACAAGGCCGGCCTCCACGTCTCGGCGATCGCCCGTGCCAAGGACGCGTACGAGCACATCGATCCCGAGCTCGTCGGCAACGGCACACGTTTCGTGGTCAGCGAGATGGCCGGGCGAGCGACGATCACGATCAAGGCCGAGGAGCTCGGCCTGGCGATGGACGGCCCCGCCATCAACGAGGTCATCGACGACCTCAAGCGGCTGGAGCACGAGGGCTTCCACTTCGAGGCGGCCGATGCGTCACTCGAGCTGCTGATGCGGAGGGCGACCGGCTGGCAGCAGGACTTCTTCCGTGTCGAGAGCATGCGGGTCATCACCGACGAGTTGCCGAGTGGCGACTTCACCACCGAGGCCACGGTGAAGGTGTGGGTCGGCGAGGAGCGCTTCGTGACGATGGCCGAAGGCAACGGGCCGATCAACGCGATCGACACGGCGATGCGGTCAGCGCTGGCGAAGCACTACCCGCAGCTCGCCTCCGTGCACCTCACCGACTACAAGGTGCGCATCCTCGACGGCGCAACGGCGACGGGCGCAGTTACCCGGGTGTTGATCGACGCGACGAACGGCTCGCGCTCGTGGACCACGATCGGCGTCAGCTCGAACATCATCGAGGCGTCGTGGCGGGCGTTGGAGGAGCTCCTGGTCTTTGGGCTGCTCCATCCAGGGGAGTAGAACTAGGACATGGCTGCACCGAAGTTCGCTCCCGTCTCGGTAACCGATGTCGTGCGCACCTACGAGTCGCCCGAGTACGTGCCGGAGGCGTGGTCTCCCGACCGCCCGGCGGAGATCCGAGGTCGTCAGCCCGAGGGCGCCCGGCTCGGCTACCAGGGTCCCGATCAGGGATACGTGCTGAGCCTGTCGGAACGCTTTCGCGACAAGATCGTGGCCACCGCCGGCGAGTCGGTCAACGATGCCATCCGCGGGTGCATCAACATCGCCCTGCGTCGCGCCTCGCTGTTCGGCCGCGCACCCGTCGTCCACGACCTGACGATCGCGTTCACGATCTGGGGTTGGCTCGATGCCGCCGCGGCCCCCGATCTGGTCGCCCGACGAAGCGCGCTGTTCGAAGGTGTTGCCAACACCAACCACCACTACACCCAAGGCCGGCTGATCGCCGATCTCGTGCCCGAGTCAACCCTCCGCCTCACCCCCGACTCGGCGAAGTCCGCCTACGCCGGCGGTACGTGGCGCGAGTTGACCGGCGCCTGAGCGCCGGAGAGGACGCCGAGATGACGCAGCCCATCACGCTCACCGACGAGCAGCGCGAGTTCCGAGCCGTCGTCCGCCAGTTCGCCCGCGACAAGATCGCGCCGCTGGCTGCGGAGACCGACCGCACGGCGACCTACAGCTGGGATGCGTTCAAGGCCTTGCAGGCGATGGAGCTGACGTCGCTGTCGTACCCCGAGCAGTACGGCGGCGCCGGCGCCTCGCTGGTCGATCAGGCGATCGTCGCCGAAGAGCTCGCGTCGGCGTGTGCATCGACCAGCCTGATGTTCCTGATCTCCAAGCTGGCGATGTTGCCGGTGCTGAACTTCGGCAGCGAGGCGCTCAAGGCGAAGTACATCCCGCGCATCGCGAGCGGTGAGAGCCAGGGGAGCTACGCGCTGAGCGAGCCCGATGCCGGCAGCGACGTCGCGTCGATGGCCACGCGCGCAGTTGCCGACGGCGACGACTGGATCATCAACGGCACCAAGTGCTGGATCACCAACGCGGGCATCAGCGACCTCTACACGGTGTTCGCACGCACCTCGTCCGACCGCCACAAGGGCATCACCGCGTTCCTCGTCGAGGCCGACTGGGGTGTCGAGGTGGACAAGCTCGAGCACAAGCTCGGCATCAAGGGCTCGCCGACGGGAGTGATCCGGCTCGATGACGTCCGCGTGCCCGATGCCAACCGGATCGGCGAGGTCGGTCAGGGCTTCACCGCGGCCATGCACACCCTCGACCGCAGTCGTCCGACGATCGGCGCGCAGGCGGTCGGCATCGCCCAGGGCGCGCTCGACGTCGCGATCGTCTACCTCAAGGAGCGCACCACCTTCGGCAAGCCACTGGCCGACAAGCAGGGCCTGCAGTGGATGGTGGCCGACTGCGGGATGCGCATCGAAGCCGCACGCACGATGGTCTACCGGGCGTGCGCGATGGTGGACGAGGGCGACCCGCGCGGCGAGCTGTCGATGGCCGGAGCGATGGCGAAGTGCTTCGCCAGCGACACCGCGATGCAGGTGACCGTGGACTGCGTGCAGTTCCTCGGCGGCTACGGCTACACCACCGACTTCCCCGTCGAGCGGATGATGCGCGACGCGAAGATCACCCAGATCTACGAGGGCACCAACCAGATCCAGCGGATGGTCATCGCCAAGAAGTTGCTCGGCTGAGGCATTCATCCACCCGGCTGCCGAGGCGGCCGCTTGTTCGCCGGTACCTTGGCCGGATGACTGATCAACTGCATGCCTTGCACGCGTCCGCCGAGCGTTTGCGCGCCATCGTCGAATCGCTCGATGCCACCCAGCTCACGGAGCGCGCCTACCCGGCTGAGTGGACCATCGCCGACACGCTGTCGCACCTCGGCTCCGGCGCCGTCATCATGCGCAGCGGGCTCGAGGCCGCAGTCAGCGGCACGCCGGTCGCGGACGGCTTCAACCAGTCGGTGTGGGACGAGTGGAACGCCAAATCGCCCGCCGAACAGGCTGCCGGCGTCATCGCTGCCGATCATGCCTTCCTCGAACGAGCCTCGGCGCTCACCGAGGATCAGATCGCAACCGTGAAGTTCCCGTTCGGTCCGATGTCGCTCGGTCTGCCCGAGGCGCTGGGAATGCGTTTGAACGAGCACGCCATGCACACCTGGGACGTCGAGGTCGTCCTGGACCCGTCAGCCGTGCTCTCCGAGCAGGCCGCAGGAGTGGTGCTCGCCGCCTTGCCCATGATCGCCCGGTTCGCGGCCAAAGACGACGGGGTGGCCCGGGACCTCACGATCCGGACCAGCGATCCCACCCACGAGTTCGCGCTGACGACTGGTGACGGCAGCGTCTCGTTGACCCCCGGCGCGGGCGACGGTCCGGTCGTCGAGCTGCCCGCCGAGTCGTTCGCCCGGCTCGTCTACGGGCGGCTCGACGTCGATCACACGCCGGCCGGCATCGATGCCGCGACGGTCGCCTCGTTGCGGCCGATCTTCTCCGGTTTCTGACGCCAGTCCCGCGCGCTGCCCGGTGAATGCGGCACCTCGTCAGACGCAGAACTCGTTGCCTTCCGGGTCGGCCATCGTGACCCAGGAGTGTGGGCCCTGGTGGCCCTCGTGGAGCACGGTCGCGCCGCGGGCCACGAGCGAGGAGCGGATGGCCACCGGATCGTTGCTGGCGCTGGGGCGGATGTCGATGTGGACGCGGTTCTTCACCGTCTTGGGCTCCGGTACTGCTTGGAACAGCCATCGTGCACGGTCCGGACCCTCCTCGGCGACCGGGTGGATGGCCGCGCCCTCCCGCCACACGAGCGCTCCGTGGTGGACCACGGTGTCGGCGTCGCTGGCATGTCCCTGCGCGATCATCGAGCGGATGAACGCCTCGTCCTGCGGTTCGACCTGCCACTGCATGGTCTCGGCCCACCAGTCGGCCAGTGCGTGCGGATCGCGACAGTCGAAGACGACTTGAAATCGGTAGCCCATGTCTCAACGGTAGCCAGTGCGCCGGCGACCGACGGCCGCGCCCGCTCCGGCCCCGGCTACGGTCGGACGATGCACGCATGGATCCTCGACGAGTCCCCCGGGGAGTATCGATGGGGTGAGATCGAGCTACCACAGCTCGGCGCGGACGAGGTACGGGTTCGAGTCGTCGCCAGCGCGCTGAACCACCTCGATCTGTGGATCACCCACGGCCTCCCGCGACCCAAGTTGCCCCACGTGCCCGGTTGCGATGCAGCGGGCGTCGTCGACGCACTCGGCAGCGAGGTGACCGAATTCGCGATCGGCGACGAGGTGGTGGTCAACCCCGGCATCTCGCCGATCGAGGACATCGTCGCGTTGGGCAACAACAGCCCGCTCGGCACAGGTTTCACGATCGTCGGCGAGCACGCTTGGGGCGGTCACGCGATGTTCGTGCAGGCGCCGGCACGCAACATCGTCCGACGTCCGGCGAATCGCACATGGGCGGAGTGCGCGGCCTATCCGATCGCCTACCTCACGGCCTACCGGATGCTGCGCAGGGCGCGCCTCGCGGCGGGGGAGACGGTGCTCGTGGTCGGGATCGGGTCCGGTGTCGCGTGTGCAGCGCTGGTGCTGGCCCGGCACATGGGCGCCGACGTCGTCGTCACCAGCCGGAGTGAAGCGAAGCGAGCCGCGGCGATCGAGATGGGTGCGTCGGCGGCACACGACTCCACCGACCGCTCTTGGCCGGTGCAGGCCGACGTGATCGTCGAGAGCGTCGGACCGGCGACCTGGCAGCAATCGACTCGTTCACTGAAGCCCGGCGGCCGGATGGTCGTGTGCGGGAGCACGAGTGGTCCCACGGTCGAGATGTCGATGCCGCGGCTGTTCTTCAAGCAGTGGGAGATCATCGGATCGACGGTCGGCAGCTACGAGGAGTTCGCCGTCGTGACGTCGTTGATCGAGGGTGGCCTCCCGGTGATCATCGATCAGGTCTTCGACGTCGCCGACTACCCGGCAGCGCTTCGCCGGATGGAAGCGGCCGAGCAGCTCGGCAACATCGTCATCCAGCACTGAGCCTCGTTCCCGACATCGACGATCAATGGAATCGTCGCCTCGGTCGTGTGTTCTCATGTGACGATGAACGGCCGGGTCGGAGCGGAGCCCGCAGGGCTCGTCTCGTTCGACGTGTTCTACGCGGCGGAGCTGTCGTACCTGCTCGCGTTGGCGGTTGCCCTGCTGACCAGTCGCGAGGCCGCCCGGGACATCGTGCAGGAGACGTTGCTGCGCGCCTATCGCGACTGGCCGCGGGTCTCGCGGCCGGACCGGCACGGTGACCAAGTCGTTGTTCATGGCCCGGCAGACGCTGGCAGCCCGGTTGCTGGCAGAGGAGGATGGCAGTGATGACCGTTGACGAGATCGGCACGCGCGCGGGGCAGGCGGCCCGTGTGCTCGGCGGCGAGATGGCCGCCTCGATGAGCGTGCCCGACTTCGGCGGCACTGCCCTCGGAGGCGCGGGTGGCCCGGTGCGCCGCTCACGGTCCGTGGTGAGCGCCGCGTGCGCAGCGGCTGCCGCGCTCGTGTTGGGCATCGTCGTCGTCCGCGCCGTGGATCGAGACGGCCGTCGCATCGAGCCGATCACGCCTGCCGTCCCGACGGCCGCGACGCCCGGTCCGATGCCCACGTCGACGTCGCCGACGATCACCGTTCCGGCGGCGACGGCGGCCCCCACGACGACCGCGACAGCAGCCGTTACCAGCACGTCCGTCAGCAGCACGTCGATCAGCAGCACGTCCGTGCTCGACCAGCCGCCGACCGTAGCCACGCTCACCCGGCCGGTGATCGACATCCCAGGATGCACCCGCACGTGGGCTCGATCCGCGGAGTCAGACGGGCTGATCGACCGTCCGTTCGCCAAGCGCAGCTCGAAGCCGATCGCGTTCCAGGTGATCGGCGCGGTGGACGGATCACTGACCGAGCCGTTCGCGATGGCCGAGCGGATCTTCGCCGATCAGTGGATCACTGCCGATTCGATGGCCATCCAGCAGATCAACGGCCGTGCCGCGTACATCTACTCGCCGCCGCAACAGGACGGCTACGCCAGCGTCGATTGGGTCCTTCCCGACGGCAGCGAGGGCTACCTCCGTACGCGCACGTTGGGTGAGGCCCAGCTCGTGCTCCTGGCGACATCGCTGATCCCCCGTCCCACCGACGCAGTGGTGCCCGGGTTCGACCTCGGCCCGACGTCCTCGGTCACGCTGGCGATCCTCGACGAGAACGACGGCCCGTTCTTCGCCGGACCGATGACCCGTTCGGCCTGTGCTCTCGCCAGCGGTGTGTCGGTGGACGTCGAGGTGCTGCGCACACGCCCGCTGGTGAGCGCGTGGTGGATCCTCGCGCGGGCCCACAACGAGCCCGTCGCAATGAGAGATCTCGGCCCCGACGCGCTGCTCGTGGTCGGCACTCCGAAGCTGAACGACGGCATCGCAACGGTCGCCGCCGCGCTCGCCAGCGTGCGGCAGGCGACCTCTGTCGAGTGGAGCGCGATGCTGCACCACCCGCGCGATCGCGACCTGATCGGACTGCCGCAGGATCAGCGACTGACCGCTGCGCTCCAGGACGCGTCCTTCGCGAGTGCCGCCGACATCCCGGCCACGGTCGAGTTGCTGATACGCGACGAGCTCGGCGACACGGATGGCGCGGTCGACATCGAGGTCGACGACTTCGGTGGGTATTACGAATGGGCGTTCACGGTGCCCGTCACCGGCGAGCCCTTCATCGCCCGCCAGTGGTCGGTCGACTACGACGGCAATGGTCGCGGCGGCTACGTGATCCGCCAGGTGCTCACCGCGCTTCGATGCGGTGACGGCAGCCTCGTGCCACGCGACGGAACCTGCGCGCCGGACGTTCAGCGGTAGGTGTCGTAACCGAGCTTCACCGCAAGGCCGAGGCCGGCGATCGCGATGACGATCCGCAGCACGCGGGCCGGCGAGCGGCGGACGACGGTGGGGCCGATCCGTCCGCCGACGAACAGGCCGATGCCGAGGGGGAGGACGACCGACCAACGCACCGGTCCGAAGATCGCGAACCCGACGGCGGCGATGCCGTTGGCGAGGCCGAGGACCACGTTCTTGACCGCGTTGCTCCGGGGCAGCGGATCGCCGGTGGCCAGCAACAGCAGCGCGAGGAGCATCACGCCGGCTCCAGCTCCGAAGTAGCCGCCGTAGACGCCCACCACTCCGACGCCGACGACGACCCTCGGTCCGACCCGGTGGGCGCCATCGGTGACGACCTCGTCGACCAGCTTCCGCCGGGCCAGGATCGCGACCGATGCACCGGCGATCAGGACCGGCACGACACGCTCGAAGCTGTCGGCCGGGGTCGCGAGGAGCAGCCGGGCACCGACCGCGCCGCCGACGAGGCCGGCGATGGCGAGTTGGCGGACGCGCGGGCCCTGACCGACGAGGTCAGGTCGCGATCCGCTGATCGACCCGGTGCTGCTGAACACGAGCGAGACGGTGTTGGTGACGTTCGCCGTCACGGGTGGGAGGCCGATCGCCAGCAGCACCGGGTAGCTGAACAGCGACGCGAGGCCGGCGATGCTGCCCGCGAGACCGCCCCCGATCCCGGCGAGCACGAGGATGATCGCCCGGCCCACCGTCACCCGTGCAGTCTGGACCGTCGCCGCCGGGACCACACCGTCGACGCGCCCTGCTGCCCGCCTATCGTCGGGGCATGGTGGCGCTCGAAGACGTCCGGCGGATCGCGATGCAGTTGCCGCGCACCACCGAGGGCATCGTGCGCGGCAGCGTGCGCTGGCGGATCGGCGGCATCGTCTACGCGGCTGTGTCGGCCGACGAGACCCTGCTCGGCTTCGGGTTCCCCAAGGACGAGCGCGGCGGGTTGGTGGGCGGCGAGCCGACCAAGTTCGTGATGCCGCGCACCTCGGACCTCCGCTTCAACTGGGTCATGGCGCGGATGGACGCGCTGGACGACGAGGAGATGACGGAGCTCGTCGTCGACGGCTGGCGGATGGTGGTGCCGAAGAAGGTGTGGTCGACCTTCGACGAGGGCACGCTGCGCTGAACCGGGTCAGGGGATCGTGGTCAGCGAGTTGTAGAACGTGCGGCGCATAAACGCGCCCTCTGCAGCGAACGGCTCGTTCGTGCTGGCGGTTGCGTTCCACGTGCGGTAGAGCACATAGGCGTTCTGCGACGCGGGATCGAAGTAGTAGTCGATCGAACCTGCAGCCGGCGTGCCGTCGGTGTAGGCGCCGCTCCACGTGAAGGTGCCGTGGACGACGCCGTAGACGTCGGGGGCATCCTCGGTGGGTGCTGCGTAGGTGACGCCCGTGGTGGTGTTGCTGAGGTAGTTCTCGGCGTTGACGATCACCGTGGCGGTGTCGGGCTGGGTGAACGTGGTGATCGCCTCGACGCTCTCTGTGCCGTTGTCGACCTGGGCGTGTCCGCTGCCCTGGGTGACGACGTTGAAGCCGGGCGTCGCGGTGAACCCGACGACACCGGAGAGCTCGACGAACGGGCTGACGGACTTCACTCGGAACGGATCGTGTGGTGCCAGCGTGACGGCGGCACCGAGCGGAGCTGCGTCGAGCATGCTCTTCAGCATCCCCTGGTAAGCGGTGTCGGGCAGCGGCACGAGGCCGACCGTCGTGTACGAGTCGTACACCAGGCTCAGCCCGTCTGACCGCACGAAGACGCTGATCGCACCGTCGATGCCCGTGACGTCACCCGGGTCGTAGGTCGTGTAGAAGAGCCCGTACTGGTTGATGGGCATCGGCCCGTCGATCTGGCGGACGAAGCGCATCGGGCCGAAGCCGACCGCCCCGAAGTCGCTGTCGAAGGTGTCGGTGTACTCCTGGGTCAGCGCGGCGATGTCCTCGCCGGCGTCTCGGGCAAGCGCCTGGAACGACGCCGATGAACCCGCCCCGTCCGAGATCACGACGACCTCGCCCGGCTGGTTGGTCTGCGACCAGCCGTCGGGGATGGGGAGGTAGACCTGGTGGCCGAGCTCGATCGCACCGTCCGGCACGGCGAACGGCAAGGTTGTGGTGGGAGAGAGCACGGTGGTGTCGGCAGCCACCGTCGTGGTGGTCGCAAGATCCGTGGGTGAGGTCGTGGCGGCCGTCGTGGCGACCTCACTGGAGATGACATTCGTTGCCGCGGTGACGTCGACGCCGGTGGTCACGGTGGTGCCGGCGGAGACGGTGTCGAGGGCGCTGCCAGCGGGCGCCGTCGCGAGCGACGTGGTGGTCGGCGCAGCCGTCTTGTCGTCGCCGCGGGTCAGGACGAAGATGCCGACGACGACCAGCGCCAGCGCGACCAGCCCGCCGACGATGATCTTGCCCTTGTTCGAACCAGCGACCGCGCCGGTCGGCTCGGGTCTGGAGGGCGGATCGATGGGCGTGATCGCAATCGCTGTCTGCGCGACGGGCTGCGGCTGCAAGGCCGGGGGTGGTGGCGCCTGCCCTCCCGGGCGACCCATCGGGAGTGGCGTCAGCACGGCCATCGGCGACGCAGGGGGCGCAGTGGGGGCTTCCGCATCGACGGGGGCTGGCGCATCGACCGGGGCGGGCGCCGCAGTGGGAATCGGAGTGAGTGTTGGCAGCGTCGGCGGGTTGACCTGCGGAGCGTCAGGAGGCGGTGGCGGGACTGCGGTGAGCCCAGGAGCGGACGCCGGTGGGATGAAGGGTGCCGGTGGTGGGGGCGAAAGGGGTGGGAGCGACGGGATCGTTGGGGGCGGTGGCGAGGAGCCGTCGTTGGGGACCTCGGGGTCCTGCTCCCACGGCGACGTCATCGGGTCGCCAGCAGGTGGCCCAAAGCTCGGTGGTGGGAAGTCACTCATGACGGATGGTCCTTTGCGCCTGCGCTCGGCCGGGATCGCTCTGCATCGCTGATCGTGTTGGCCCACAACCGTAACCGGCCGACATTTGCCGCGCCTTCCGCCGCGCGGTTCTCACCGCCGGACGCGGCCGTCCGGTTGCATCGACCAGCGGATGACGCCGGTGAGCACCTCCCCGGCGGGCGTCACGACGAGCTTCTCGCTGACCGGCAGGAACGGCAGCCGCAGCGGCCAGCGGGTCCACGCGGGCAGCAGCGACACCGCAGCGGCCGCGAGCACCAAGTACGCGGGTCGTGCAGCGAGCGGCAGCGGCGGCTCGATCAGCAGGAACCGAGCCGCCTCGCGCGCCTCGCGCGTGCCATGCAGCTCGGGCCGGAACTCACGGAGCTGGCGACGCAGCATCGCAACCGTGACCGGTGGGTCGATCACGCCCAACTCGCGAGCGATCACCGCCGACTCGGCCAGGTACTGATCGGCGTCGGCCGGTGTCAACGGATGCGAGCCATAGCGGCGGTACGCGGCGAGGAAGCTGTCGGCCTCGGCCAGGTGCACCCAGTGCAGCAGGTGGGGATCGTTGGCCGCGTAGGGCCTGCCGTCGGGTGCGTGGCCGACCACCCGTTCGTGCACCGCGCGGACGATCGCAATCGACTCGCGTGCGGTGTCGATGGTGCCGAACGTCGTCGACGCGAGGAAGTCGGCGGTGCGCTGAAGGCGGCCCCACGGATCGGCTCGGTAGTCGGAGTGCTGGGCCACCCCGGCCATGGCCAGCGGGTGCATCGACTGCAGCAACAGGGCCCGCAGGCCGCCGACGAACATCGACGCGTCGGAGTGGATCGCGCGGATCGGTGAGCTCTCGGCGAACCAGCGCGGCCCGACGGCATCGAAGATCGCAACGCTCTTGGCCGACGGGTCGCTGCCGACGACCCGGCTGCGGATCTGTTCGGCGATCCAGGCACGCGCCGGCGCCAGATCGAGGCCGGGCACGAATCCGCTCATGTGGTCTCAGCCCCCTGCGTGGTCGGGATCGTCGACGGCGTGGGCACGGAGATCGGCCAGCGAGCTGTACTCCAGCGCAGAGACGTGCGTCGCCGCGAGGCGCACCCGGGGTGCCGCTCCGGCCTCCAGCGCCTCTTGCCAGCGCGGCGCGCAGAGACACCACTGATCGCCGTCGCTCAGACCGGCGAAGCCGTACTGCGGCATCGGCGTGCTGAGGTCGTTGCCGGCCGCCTTGCTGAACTCGAGGAACTCGTCGGTCATCACCACGCAGACCACGTGCAGGCCGGGATCATCGCCGTGGTTCTCGCAGCATCCCGTGCGGTAGTAGCCCGTCAGCGGATCGAGCGAGCACGATTGCAGCTGGGTGCCGAGCACGTTGATCTGGGTCTGAGCCATGGCCCCATCGAACCACCATTTGGTCGCACGCGTACACTGGTCCGATGCTCGACCCAAAGATCCGCGACTTCGCCCAGGCCAAGAACTACGGCACGATCAGCGTCCACCTGCCCGACGGCTCGATCGCCACCCACGTGATGTGGGTGCACGCCGACGACGAGCACGTGCTGATCAACACCGAGGTCCACCGGGCCAAGTACAAGGCGATCGCCGCCAACCCGAAGGTCACCGTCGTGGTCTGGGACAACGCCAACCCCGACGCCTACGCCGAGGTGCGAGGCACCGTCACCGGCGACGTGCGCGGTCCGGCGGCCTTGGACTCGATCAACGAGCTGTCGCAGAAGTACGCCGGCACCCAATACGCGGGCGAGATCCAGAGCGAGCGGGTGATCCTGCAGATCACGCCGGACCGCCAGCGCTCGCAAGGCTTCTGAGCCGCTGAACCAGGCGGTCCGCGCCGTCAGCCGGCGTTGACGTGCAGCAGCTGGCCGATGCCGTAGGTGACCGCGCACGCGACGAGCAGGATGCCGATCTGCCGGGCCATCGTCAACGGTCGGCTTCGGTCGCCCAGCCGGCCGATCGCCCAGCCGATGCCGCCCGCTGCGACCACCCCGATGACGATCGATGCCAGCTTCGCGCCGCCGCCCGAGCCGATCATCCACGGGATCACCGGCAGCACGGCGCCGGCGAGGAAGCACACCAACGAGAGCATCGCGGCCTGCATCGGGGACGGCAGGTCGTCTGGATCGAGGCCGAACTCCTCGCGCGCGTGCACTGCCAACGCTGAGTCGGTGGAGCGCATCACCTCGGACGCCGCCAGCCGAGCAGTCGTCGGCTCCATGCCGTGGTCCTCGTACATCAAGGCCAGCTCGGCCTGCTCGGCGCGGCTGTTGATCTCCAGCTCGCGACGCTCGATGGCGACTTCCCGCGTCACCATCTCGTTCTGAGCGGAGATGCTGACCCACTCGCCTGCGGCCATGCTGACGGCGCCGGCGATGGCCCCCGCAAGGCCGGCCAGACGGACCAGGCTGGCGTCGACGCCCGCGCCGGAGAAGCCGATCACCAGCGAGACGTTGGATATCAGCCCGTCGCTCACGCCGAACACCGCGGCGCGCGCCAAGCCACCTGATACGGAGCGATGTCCCGGGTGGGCCTCGGTCTGGCGGCGGAAGGTTCCTCGGGGCACACCAGGACGCTACTCCCGATGTCCGAATGACAGGAGGGCTACTCTGTGCCGCGGACCAACGCAATCGGTACGGGTCCGGACGTCCTGCCAGCGTTGCCGGGACAGAAAGAGAACGTGATGGCTCACCGCGAGATCCTGACCACGGCGCTCGCCGACATCGTCGAGCGCGCGTGCGTCCTGGCCGCACCGGATGAACGCGACCTCGTTCGGTCGTTCGTGCCGCTGTTCCTCGGCGAGATCAGCGACGAGGATCTCGTCGCCCATGCGCAGGAGCTCGCCGAGCATTCGCTCTCGCAGCTCCGCTTCGGCATGACGCGAGGACCAGGACAGGTGTTGGCGTCGATCGTGCAGGAGCCGGGCGGGTTCGAGTCGGCGCTCATGGTGCTCACCGAGGACGCGCCGTTCCTGGTCGACTCGATCCGGCTCGTGCTCGAGCGCAACGACATCCCGGTCTCGTTCATGGTGCATCCGATGATCGACGTCGCTCGCGACGTCCACGGCGTGCTCGTGTCCGTGGGCGCGGATGCTGGTGCGGGTGCCGGCGCTGATGCCGTGTGGCGGGGGCGCGAGGCGTGGACACGGTTGCAGATCGGGCGATGCAACCGGGCCGACGTGGCGGTGTTGGAGTCCGCGGTGGGCACGGCGGTGGCCGACGTGCATCGCGTCGTCGACGACTTCGACGCCGTACGTGATCGCGCCGTCGCGGTGGCTGAGTCGCTGGCCGAGGCGCCTGCCGAAGGGCACACCGCCACCGAGGCCGATCAGGTGTCCAAGCTGCTGATCTGGCTGACGCGCCAGCACTTCGTCTTCCTCGGCGCGGCGTCGTACACCGTCAGTGAGGGGCAGTTGCACCTCGTGCGCGGTTCTCAGCTCGGCATGCTGCGCACCGACGCACCCGCTGATCCGGGCTTCGCCGGGGGCACCGAGTTGATCTCGATCGTCCGCGCCGATCATGAGGTCGACGTCCACCGCCACGCCCGCCCCGCGTGCATCGCGATCCGGCGCTTCGACGCCGAGGGAGCCGTCGTCGGCGAGGAGCGGTTCATCGGGTTGTTCTCGGCAGCTGCCTACCGTGCGTCGGTCTCCACGATCCCACTGATCCGCGAGCGCGTCGCGTGGGTGGCGGGGCGCAGCAAGGTCGACCCAGGCAGCCACTCCGGACGCGCGCTGCGCACGGTGCTCGAGACATTCCCGCGCGACGAGCTCTTTGA
The DNA here is from genome assembly GCA_025463415.1 of Acidimicrobiales bacterium. Taxonomy (GTDB): domain Bacteria; phylum Actinomycetota; class Acidimicrobiia; order Acidimicrobiales; family Ilumatobacteraceae; genus WLMZ01. Next base: position 16,535 of record JAOBWO010000053.1, read on the forward strand.
GATCCGTCGAGACGAGCTGGCCGAGGTCGCCGCGACGATCGCCGGGCTCCAGGAACGAACCGTCGTGCGCGTGCTGGAGTTGCGCTCACCTGCCAGCGGGTGGCAGACGCTGGCCGTGTACCTCCCGCGGAACCGGGTCGCCGCGGACACGCCTCAGCGCGTCGCCGATCTCGTTGGCGCGTCCACGCGCGCCAGTCGGATCGAGTTCGACACCTTCGTCAGCACCGGCCCACTCGCCCGCGTGACGATCGAGGTGCGGCGCAGCCGACCGGTGTCGGCCGACGAGCTCGCATCGTTGACCACCGCCATCGACGAGCTGACCCAGCGTTGGGACGATCGCGCTCGCGTCGCGCTCACCGCCGCGCTGGATCCGGCCGAGGCCGCACGGCTCGCCGACCGATACCTCGCCCAGCTCCCCGCCGACTACCGCTCGCTCACGCCGCCGGCGGTGACCGTGGTCGACCTGCCGATCATCGATCGTCTGCTGGGCGGAGATGACGTCACGGCCACGGCGTTCGTCACGCCGGGCGGCGAGGCCTCTCCCGACGGGGTGCACCGATTCCGCATCTATCGGCGCAACCAGCCGCTCACGTTGGCGGAGCTGTTGCCGCTGCTCGACCAACTCGGCATGCAGGCCATCGACGAGCGCCCGTTCGTGCTCGACCTCGGCCGGCGCGACACCGTCTCGCTCTACGACATCGGCGTGCGGTTCGCCGTCGAGGACAGTGTTCCCGAGGCCTCACTGCGTGAAGTCGAGTCGACCTTCCGTCAGCTGCTTGCCGGCACCGTGGAGGGCGACGGGTTCAACCGGTTGGTGCTGGCCGCCGGGTTGAACGCACGCGACGTCGAAGTCATCCGTGCGTACGCGAAGTACATCCGTCAGACCACGTTTCCGTTCAGCCAGCAGTACATCGAGTCGACCGTCGCCAAGCACCCCGACGTGATGCGGTTGCTGGCGCAGCTGTTCAACAGCCGGTTCGACATCGCGATGCCACCGGAACGACGAGCCGAGCGGTGCGACGTGCTGCTCGCCGATCTCCAACGCGCGCTGGAGGCGATCCCGTCGCTGGACGAGGATCGGATCTGCCGCACCATCGGCGACGTGATCATGGCGACCGTGCGCACCAACGCGTTCCGTCCCGGAATCGACGGTGCCAAGCGCGACGTGCTCGCCTTCAAGCTGGATCCGCGGCTCGTCCCTGACCTGCCCCTGCCGAAGCCGATGTTCGAGATCTGGGTGTGCTCGCCACGTGTCGAGGGCGTGCACCTGCGCGGTGGCCGGATCGCGCGCGGCGGCATCCGCTGGAGCGATCGCCGGGAGGACTTCCGCACGGAAGTGCTCGGGCTGATGAAGGCGCAGATGGTCAAGAACGCGGTGATCGTGCCCGTCGGGTCCAAGGGCGGCTTCGTCGTGAAGCGGCCGCCGACGATCGGGCCACGCGGATCGGTGATCGACACCGGTGATGCGATGCGTCAGGAGGTCGTCGCCTGCTACCGCGACTTCATCGCCGGGCTGCTCGACCTGACCGACAACCTCGTCGACGACCCCGCCGCGGGTCGGATCGTGGTGGCACCGCCGTCGACGGTTCGCTACGACGACGACGATCCGTATCTGGTCGTCGCCGCGGACAAGGGCACTGCCACGTTCAGCGACATCGCCAACGGCATCGCCGCCGACTACGGGTTCTGGCTGGGCGATGCGTTCGCATCCGGCGGCAGCGTCGGATACGACCACAAGCTGATGGGCATCACCGCGCGTGGAGCGTGGGAGAGCGTGCGCCGCCACGCCCAGGTCCTCGGACGCAACGCCGACCGGGATCCGCTGACCGTCGTCGGGATCGGGGACATGTCGGGCGACGTGTTCGGCAACGGCTTGCTGCGGTCCGAGCACGTCAAGCTCGTCGCCGCGTTCGACCACAGGCACATCTTCCTCGACCCGGATCCGGATCCTGCGCGCTCGTTCGCCGAACGGCTCCGGCTGTTCGCCCTGCCGCGCAGCAGTTGGCGCGACTACGACCCCGCGCTGATCAGCGATGGCGGCGGTGTGTACCCGCGGACGGTGAAGTCGATCACGATCTCGGCGGCCATGCGGCAACGGCTCGGCCTCGATGTCAGCGAGCTCGCGCCCAACGAGCTGATCTCGGCGATCCTTCGCGCGCCGGTCGATCTGCTGTGGAACGGCGGCATCGGCACGTACGTCAAGGCGACGACGGAGAACAACGCCGATGTCGGCGACCGGACCAACGACGCGGTGCGCGTCAACGGTGGCGAGCTGCGTTGCCGGATCGTCGGCGAGGGCGGCAACCTCGGTCTGACCCAGCGCGGCCGCGTCGAGTACGCGCTGGCCGGCGGGCTGATCAACACCGATGCGATCGACAACTCGGCGGGCGTCGATTGCAGCGATCACGAGGTCAACATCAAGATCCTCCT
>JAOBWO010000069.1 GCA_025463415.1 Acidimicrobiales bacterium
CCGCGAACCCACGACCTCGGCACCGTCCTTGATGCTCTCGATGCGGCGGATGTCGAGCCGGACCGACGAGTAGAACTTCAGGGCCCGCCCGCCGGGCGTCGTCTCGGGTGAACCGAACATGACGCCGATCTTCTCGCGCAACTGGTTGATGAAGATGGCGATGGTGTTGGTCTTGTTCAGGTTGCCGGTGAGCTTGCGCAAGGCCTGGCTCATCAGGCGAGCCTGCAGACCGACGTGGCTGTCGCCCATCTCGCCCTCGATCTCGGCGCGGGGCGTGAGCGCCGCCACGGAGTCGATGACGACGACGTCGAGTGCGCCGGAGCGCACGAGCATGTCGACGATCTCGAGCGCCTGCTCCCCCGTGTCGGGCTGGGAGATCAGCAGCTGATCGATGTCCACGCCGATGGCCCGCGCGTAGATGGGATCCATCGCGTGCTCGGCGTCGACATAGGCGCAGATGCCACCGTTGCGCTGCGCTTCGGCAACGACGTGCATGGCGAGCGTGGACTTGCCCGACGACTCCGGGCCGTAGATCTCCACGACGCGGCCGCGTGGCAGGCCGCCGATGCCGAGCGCGAGGTCCAGTGCCAGCGATCCCGTGGGCACCGTGTCGATGCCGAGTGAGGTCTTTTCGACCATCCGCATGATTGACCCCTTGCCGAACTGCTTGTCGATCGATGCCAGCGCCATCTCCAGCGCGTTCTCACTCTCCATTGCCATTATCTTCCTGCTCTTTCTGTTGGTGCTTCGTTGTTGCTTGGTGTGCTGCGGTGCACCATACGGAAGGGGTGTGACAGTGCTCCGTATCGAACAACAGCACTGTAACTTCGTACAAGCGTTCGATCAAGCACCCATCTGAACTTGCTCGGCCCGCACGGCTGCAGCGGCCACATCGGCGGGCGACGGAGGCTCCATCAACAGCTCGATCGCGAACCAGAGCGTGTAGGTGAACGGGTACAGCACCACGGGCAGAACCACCGCGGCGAGGCCGAGCGCGATCAACAGCGGACGCACCGCGACCTCGGGATACGTGACGACGATCGAGATCCCGGCGGTCACGACCAGCGCCCCGAGGGTGAGGATCGCGTTGACCGATGCTGCGCCGAGCTCGAACCCGTCCTGCCCACGTTGCACCGACATGCCGCAGTGCCGGCAGTTCTCGTTGCGCCCGAACCAGCCACGGCGGAAGCCCGGACGGTCTCCGCACCATGCGCAACGCAGCACGATCGCCCGCCGGATGAGTAGACCGAGCGGCGGGCGTTGCTGGGGCACGCCGTCATGGTATCGACATCAAATCCGGTGGTAGGCGCTACGCCTGAAGCGGAAAGGAGGTGCCATGATGTCCGCCGTGCGTCGCTCCCTTGCCAGCTTGTTGTTCGGCCTCGCAGCGATCGCCGGCAGCCTGGCGCTGAGCGGTTTCTGGCTCCAGTACACCGCCTTCTCCCCCGGCCACACCCGTGCGACGGCCTCGGCCGTGCTCGAGGACAAGGACATCAAGAACGAGATCGCCAGGCTGGTCGCCGACGCGACCGTGGCCCAGTTGCCGCAGTTCACGGCCGTCGACATCCACAGCATCGTGCTGCAGACGCTGAACACGAACCAGGGCGCGGCGCTCCTGGCGAACATCGTCGGCGATGCCCACGCGCACCTGATCGGCGCCAACGACAAGCCGGTGCAGATCACCTCGGAGGACCTCGTCCAGATCCTGCGCGACCAGCGCACCGTGGTGGTGCCGAACATCACCCTGCCCGTGCCTCGCGTCGGGGCGCTCTCGATCATCCGCCAAGTGCTCAAGTGGCTGGTGCCGATCGCCGGCGGTCTGGCGGTGCTGTTGATCGTGCTCGCGTTCGCCGCGCACCCGGAGCGGCCCGAGCTGCTGCGGTCGCTGTCCATCCTGTTCTTCGGCATGGCGCTGCTGCTGGTGATCGTCGGTTACGTCGTGCCGGCCTTTGTGGTGCCGCTGTTCACGAGCAACGTGTGGGTGGGGGCCGTGCCTCGCCTCGCCCGCGACTCGCTGCCGTTGTTGGTCGGCCTGACGCTCGTGCTCTGCGCGGCCGGACTCGGCTGCCTCGCTGGCGGTGCCGCGTCGAGGCGGCGCGACCGGTGGTCGCAGCCGATCCGGCGCACGTCCTACCGGGAAGAGCGCCGCTGGAGCTGACTGCTCACGCCGCCGCCGGGCCGCACGTCCGTCAGGCGCTGAGCTCGTCGACGAACTCGGCGAAGACCGATGCGTACCGCATCGCGTCGTCGTGGCTGTGCATGATCGAGATCAGCCACTGCTCGTCGAGGCCGGGCGGCAGCAGGATGCCTCGGTTGATGCCGTGGATCCACTGGGCGAACGCGAGGTCGAAGTCGGTGGCCTTGTAGTCGCGGTAGTTCCGAATCGGCTCCGCGGCCCACGTGATGCAACCCTTCGCGCCGAACTGCACCGTGTGGGCGGTGATCCCAGCGCTGCTGATGATGTCATCGCACGCATCGAGCAGCTCCTGGTTGAGCTCGATGCAACCCTGCGTCGCGGCCGGCGTGCAGATCTCCCCGAGCACGGCCTTGGCGGCCGCCATGCACAGCGGGTTGCCGTTGTAGGTGCCGAGGTGCATCACCCGGCCCTGGGTGATCTGATCCATGTACTCGCGCTTGCCGCCGAAGGCGCCGAGCGGCAGGCCGCCGCCGATGCTCTTCGCGAGCGCGACCAGGTCGGGCAGCACGCCCAAGGCTCCGGTCGCTCCGCCCCATCCGGCGGTGATGCCCGTCTTGACCTCGTCGAAGATCAACAGCGTGCCGTACCGCTGGGTGATCTCGCGGACGGCTTCGAGGTACCCGGCGACGGGCTTGCAGATCCCGATGTTCTCCATGACGGGTTCGACGATGAAGCACGCGACCTCACCGCTGCGCAACACGCGCTCGAGCGCCTCGGGATCGTTGTAGGGGATGACGATGGTGTCGCCGAGCACGGCGCTGGTGATCCCGGCGGTGCCGGGGATCGGGGTCGGGTTGTCGGCGGGCCCCGCTTGGTCGAGCGGTGGCTTCATCGAGATCATGACTTCGTCGTGATGGCCGTGGTAGCCGCCTTCGACCTTGACGATCTTGTCCCGGCCAGTAGCCCCGCGAGCGACGCGGATCGCGTCCATCGTCGCTTCGGTGCCACTGTTCGTGAACCGCCACATCGGCAGGCCGTAGCGCGCAGCCAGCATCTCGGCGACGTCGGCGTTGGTCTCGCAGGGCGTCACGAACAGCGTGCCGTTGTCGAGCTGGGCTTCGACGGCGGCGCGCACGCGAGGGTGGCAGTGTCCGGCGAAGAGCGCGCCGAAGCCCATGTCGTAGTCGGTGTAGCGGTTGCCGTCTACGTCTTCCATCCAGCTGCCCTGGGCGCGCGTGACGACGATGGGATGGGGGTCGTAGGCCTGGAAGCTGGACGGCACGCCCATGGGCAGCACTTGCCGGGCACGTTCGGTCGCGAGTTGCGAACCCTTGGTGCGCTGGGCGTACGAGGCGAGCTCGCGGCGAGTGATGTCGCGGGCTCGCTGGGTCAGATCATGGGTGAGCGTGGAATCCGTTGCGCTCATGGCGTTCTCCCTACGGAATGCGTTGTGGGCATCCTACCACACAATGGAATTCGTCGCCGACGAGCGGTTTGGCCATGTGCAATTGTGCACGTCAGAACCGTTCGCGGCCCCGGCGGCCGTGCTCGCCATCGGCAACAATCGACGGTGCAAACGGCGCGATGACGTGGCACACTGTTCGCTCTTGGTGGTCGTAGCTCAGCTGGTAGAGCATCAGTTTGTGGTACTGAGGGTCGCGGGTTCGAGCCCCGTCGGTCACCCGAAA
>JAOBWO010000086.1 GCA_025463415.1 Acidimicrobiales bacterium
CAAGGAATGGCGGGGTCGGCGCCGGCGCAGTCAGCTCGAGCTCGCCGTGGAGGCAGGGGTCTCGACCAAGCACCTCAGCTTCGTCGAGACAGGGCGGGCCCGACCGAGCCGCGAGCTGCTGTTGACGCTGGCCCGCCACCTCGAGGTGCCGCTGCGCGATCGCAACTCTCTGCTGCTCGCTGCGGGATACGCGCCGCGGTACCACGAGACCAAGATCGACGATCTGCTGTCGCAGCACGTGCGCTCGTCGCTGGAGCGGCTGCTGGCCACCCACGACCCGTATCCCGGGTTGGTCCTCGACCGCCAGTGGAACATCGTGATGGCCAACCAGGGCGCGAACCGCCTCGTCGCCGGCATCCCGGAGCACGTCGAGCTGCCTCGCCCGAACGTGTTCCGGATCAGCCTGCATCCTGACGGTGCGGCGGCGAACACCGTGAACTTCGCCGAGTGGGGCGGCTACATGCTCGACCAGCTGCGCCGACTGGTGGCTGCGACGCACGACCCGACGTTGATCGAGCTGGAGCGTGAGGTGCTCTCGTATCCGAACGTGCAGGCGCTCCTCCGCGACGCCGGCGACGCGCTGCAGACGAGCGAGCCGCAGCTGCTCGTGCCGTGCCGGCTGAACGTGGGCGGTGTGGAGCTGTCGCTGTTCACGATGTTGACGACGTTCGGCACACCGAGCGACATCACCCTCGACGAGCTTGCCATCGAGCTGTTCTTCCCGGCCGACGCGGCGACCGAGGCGGTGCTCCGGGCGCCTCTGTGAAGTCGAGCGATCGCTGCAGCGCGCCGCTGCGCGTGCACAGGAACTACAGGGTCGAGCCGGTCAGTGGGTCGTACAGGGCCAACGCTCCCGCACACGACACCGCGACGTAGTCAAGGTTGCCGAACACGGGCATGTCGGTGCGGTTCGCCGCGGGGTCGCGCATGACCTGACCACCGGAGAAGTGGACGGCGGGGTTCTGCGTCGGATCGGAGCAACCGCGGGTCCAGACGACACCGAAGGTGCCCGCGGAGCGGGCGACGACGGAGACGTGTCCGGTCGTCGGATCCACCTCGGGCATGACGATCACACCGTCGTAGATCTGTCCCGGGGTCGCCGTCGAGACCGAGTCCAGAAGTGGGTCGACGACCTCGCCGATCGCCGCCGGCGACGAGGGCAGCGCAGCAGAAGCTGCAATCGCACCGGCCCACACGACTGATGCGTTCACGCACGGCGAGCCGCTGACGCTGAACACCTCGGACTGGTCGGCGCCGAACGCCCATGTGACACACGGAGCGACCGGTGGTGAGCTGGCGACCTGCACAGCCGTGGTCGGCACGACGGCCTCGGATGCCACCTCCACTCGGGCGGACGCCTCGAGCGCTGATCCGATGCCGGCAGGTGCTCCCGCGCGGACGAACACCAGGGCACCACCGACGGCCAGCAGGCCGGTCACCACGGCAGCGAACGAGCGGGTCGGGAAGGGGCGCGTGCGCGACGGCTCCTCGTACAGCTCCGGAAGCGTCGTGTCGCTCAGATCCGTCATACCGATGCCCTCTCCCGTTCGGCAACGCGGCGCTCGCGTGTCTGCGACTCCTATCGGTCCCAGTCGCGCTCACTCAAGAGGTCGTCAAGATTTCTCTCCGTGTCACGGTTCGGCGCCGAGCAAGTACGTTGCCCGCAACGCAGCGCGGCACACGGAGGACACCTCATGGGGGCGAGACAACACCCACTGCAGCGCAGGCTGCTCGGAGCGGCAGCCGCCGTGTTCCTCGTCATGGTCGCCGCGGCGTGCAGCGACAGCACCGACCTGACCCGCACCAGCTCGAACGCGCCGGCCAGCGGATCCACGGCCGTGCCCACGAATGCGTCGACTGACGCCTCGACGTCGGCCGCCACGGATCCATCGACCACCATCGTGCCTGCGACTGACGTTGTCACGACCGTTGTGCCCGTGACCGACGGGGTCACCACCACCGCGTCCGTTGACACCACCATCGCCGCCCCCGTCACCACGCCGGTCGTCACCACGCCGCTCGTCACGTCGGCGCCACTGACGGTCCCGCCGCAGCCCGCCACCACACCACCGACGGTCCCGGTCGCTCCCGCTGCCTCGGCACCGGCGGCGCCGCCGACCATCCCGCCGACGGTCCCCGCCGCGCCGGCCACCGTGCCACCGACGACCGCCGCGGCCCCGCCGCAGACCGGCCCGTGTCCGTACACCAGCCACGACTCCGCCACGGTGGCTGCCTGCGGCGACAACACCGAACTGGTCCGCACCGTGCAGAACCTGCTGATCTGCGCCGGCTACTCGGTCACCGCCGACGGGTCGTTCGGGCCGGCCACCTACCGCGCCGTCGTGGCCTTCCAGACCATGCACGGCCTGACACCCGACGGCCTGGCCGGACGCGTCACCCAGGACGCGCTGAACGGCACGTGCGATCCAGGAGCCGGCGACTACTGACGCTGCATTCGCGCGGGTTGTGTCAGCGGGGGCCGAGCATGGCCATCAGCGCGCGGCGGGCGACGCGTGTCGTGGCCTCGACATCCAACTGCTGGTCGTGGGTGAACAGGTCGCCCGCCTCGAACGAGCAGATGACGTCGACGGCGTACAGCGTGTCCAGCGCGTCCTGGTACTCCATCGCGTCGAGCTCGGGCGAGAACAGCCAGCGCAGCTGAGCGCGGGCGAGGGCCCGGTTGCGGGTCAGCAGCTCCTTGACGACGGGGCTGGTCTGCGCGACCCGGCGCTGCAGCCGCGCCACACCGTCGATCGACGGAAACAGGTCGAGCCGCGCCGCGATGACCCGATCGACGCGCTGCTGCAGCGACTCGTCCTCGTAGAACTGGATCCACAGCAGCGGCTTGATCCGGTCGAGGTGGCGCTCGATCGACGTGCGCGCGAGGTCGTCCTTGTCCGCGAAGTACCGGAACACGGATCGGTGGGAGACGCCACTGCGCCCCGCGACCTCCGCCACCGATGGCGAGTCATTGCCCTCCCCGATCAGGTCGAGGTAAGCATCCAGCACTGCCGTCTTGTTCCGGTCACGACGTTGATGGCGACCATCGACGTCGATCGCGGGGAATGGGCCGCCGCCCATCGATTCCGCCAACTCCATCGCTCGATCGTATGCGGTGGGCGTGATCTCGGTGTCGCTCATCGTTTCCGGCAACGATCGCAACCGCAACTCAGGCCGTGGCGCGCGTCCGACGCAACAACGGATCGGCGATGCGCAACGCGCGGTCCGCCAGCCCGAGGACCTTGCCGGCCACGCCCGGGGTCTCGTTGTCGACCAGGTTGCCCATCACCGAGAGCGTCACGTTCGCCGCCGCCTGGGTACCGACAGCGACACGCAGCCCGCTGCGCAGCAGCAACGGATGACCGATGATGAAGCTGAACCGGCGGCCGGTACGCAAGAAGGCGTCGAACCGTTCGCCGACGACGCGGTCGTAGATGTCGGGCGCCGTCGCCGGGTTGGCGACGAACAGATCTGCAGCGAGCGTGCCGCTCTCCAGGCCGTAGTCGATGCCCTCACCGTTCATCGGGTTGACGAACCCGGCCGCGTCGCCGACTGCCACCCACCCCGGTCCGTGCTGACGGAGGCTGCTCATCGGCAGCCGCCAGGCGCGTGGCTTCTCGAGGTACGGACCCAGCGACCAGCTGTCG
>JAOBWO010000091.1 GCA_025463415.1 Acidimicrobiales bacterium
TCAAGGGCTACTTCAACTGCTCGCAGCTGGCCGCGCGGCAGATGATCGCCCAGGGCACCGGCGGCAGCATCGTCAACAACTCCTCGATCGCCGGCGGCGTCGGCATCGCCGGGCTCAGCGCATACGCGGCGGCCAAGGGCGGCGTCGATCAGCTGACCAAGGTGCAGGCGGTCGAGTGGGCGCCGAAGGGCATCCGCGTCAACGCGTTCGCACCCGGTTACTTCGAGAACGTGATGAGCGGCGCGACCGAGGAGCACCGTCGTCCGGAGAAGCGCTCGCAGGTCCTCGCCTTCACGCCGATGGGTCGACGCGGCCTGCCCGACGAGCTCGTCGGACCCGTCGTCTTCTTCGCGTCCGACGCGTCCAGCTACGTCACGGGCGCCGTCCTCTACGTCGACGGCGGCTACACCGCCCAATAGTCACGCCCCACGCACTCGAAACCTCCGACCCAAGGAACACCGCCATGGACGCACGCATCCTCGACTACATGCAGAAGTACAAGTTCAAGAAGCTCGTCATCTGCAACGACACCGACTCCGGTCTGCGCGCCGTGATCGCGATCCACTCCACGCGCCTCGGGCCGGCCACCGGCGGACTGCGGATGTGGACCTACGACCGCGAGGAGGACGCGATCTTCGACGCGCTGCGCCTCGCACGCGGGATGACCTACAAGTACGCCGCTGCCGGCGTGAACCTCGGCGGTGGCAAAGCCGTCATCATCGGTGATCCGAAGAAGGACAAGACCGAAGCGCTGATGCGCGCGATGGGCCGCTTCATCGATCAGCAGGGTGGCGAGTACATCACGGGTGAAGACGTCGGCACCACGCTCGACGACATGGAGACCCTGTACTCCGAGACCGACCACGTCGTCACGCTGCCCGTGCACGCCGGCGGTGCCGGCGACATCTCCCCCGCCACAGCGCTCGGCTCGGTGCTGGCCACCAAGGCATGTGCGCAGCGGGTGTGGGGCTCGCCGAGCCTGGCCGGCAAGACCGTCGCGCTGCAGGGCCTCGGCGTGTGCGGGTACAAGGCGCTCAAGCTGATCGTCGACGAAGGCGCCACCGTCATCGTCACCGACGTCGACACCGAGAAGGTCAACCGGGCGATCGCCGAGTTCGGTGTCGCCGGCGTGGCACCGGACCAGATCTACGACCAGGACGTCGACATCTTCGCCCCGTACGCGCTCGGCGCCGTCATCAACGACGGCACCATCGGCCGGCTGAAGTGCAAGATCGTCGCCGGTTCGGCGAACAACATCATGGCCGAAGAGCGTCACGGCGACGAGCTGCAGCAGCGCGGCATCGTCTACGCCGTGGACTACGTCGCCAACTCCGGCGGCACGATCTTCGATACCGACCGGTTCCGCAAGGGCGGCTTCCAGCCCGAGCGGGCATGGGCCAACGTCAACCGCGTCTACGAGCGCACGCTCGAGGTGTTCGACATCGCCGATGCCGAGAACATCCCGTACTACAAGGCCGCGGATCAGCTGGCCGAGCGCCGCATCGCCGCGCTCGACGGCGTGCGCCTGCTGGAGACCAAGAAGCGTTGATCGCACAGGCTGGGGCGCCGGGCGTCCATGCCCGACGCCTCAGCGGACCTTGTTGCGGATGAGTGTCAGCGCCTCGGCGATGTGGGCGCGCATCGCCGCCTCGGCCGCATCGCCGTCACGAGCGAGGATCGCACGCACGACGACATCGTGACTGGCGATCGATTGCATCGCCTCCTCGTCGGAGTAGAGGTCGGCGACGCGGTGGTTGAAGAAGTACTCGCAGCTCTGATTGATCGACTCCTTGAGCCGAGCGTTCTGCGCGGCATCGACGATCGCCTCGTGGAGGTCGTCGTTGTCGTCGACGAGGCGCTCCCGAGCACCCCGGTTCTGGTCCGCCGCGCCGCGCTCGTGGATGCTGCGGATCCTGTCGTGTGCCGTGTCGTCACCGATCGTCGCCGCCAGCCGCGCCGCGTAGCCCTCCAGCGCCAACCTGACTCCGTAGATCTCGGCAATCTCGTCCGTGGTGTGCTCGCGCACCACCCAACCGCGACGACGGCTGAGGACGAGCCCTTCACCGGCGAGGCGGAGCAACGAGTCGCGGATCGGTGTGCGCGACACCTGCATCTGCTCGGCGAGCTCTGCCTCGATCAGCCGTGCGTTCGGTCGGTGCTCGCCCTTGACGATCGCGTGGCGCAGCCGCCGGTAGACCTCGTCCGACAGCGTCCCGATCTCGGAGGCTGTCACGAGCGGGCCGACCCGATCTCGGCGGCCACGCGCAAGCCCGACCTCGTCGCACCTTCGAGACCGCCCGGTCCGACCCGATCATCGGTGTGCTCACCGGCGAAGAACACTCGGTCGCCGAGCGGTCGCTGCACGTGCGGCAGCACCCGGGTGCGCTGGTCGCCGAGCGGCGCGCGCACGATCACCCGCGTCAGCTCGTCGCGTGTCCAACTGTGGCTCATCTGTCCGATGCGCGTCACCGGCGAGCCCGTCAACGCGGCGACCGAGGCATCGAACGCGCTGAAGATCGATGCATCGATCGTCGCCGGTTCGGCGTCGCCACCCAGCAGCGACGAGACGCACGCTGCATTGCCTGCCTGGTGAGCAGACTGCTCGACGATCCACGGCGGCATGCCATCGGTGAAGCATCCGTGACCGACCGCAGCGGACACGGCCTCACGTTCGGCGTACTGGACGATGACCTTCGACGCCGTGCCGTAGGTCAGCTCTGAGAGCGCGATCACCTTCTCCGCCGGCAGCGCAGGCCAGAACCCGATGCCGACGGTCAACGGCCCGGGGACAGCCACCACGACGACGTCGGCCACGAGGACGTCCTCGTCCGTCTCGACGCGTACTTCGGGGCCGTGCCAGTCGATCAGCCGAACGCGTTGCCCGAGGCGGACATCGAGGCCCTCGGCGAGCCGCTTGGCGAGCAGGTCGTTGCCGCCGACGATGCGATACGAATCGCTGCCGTGGCTCAGCTGCCGCTCGAACTCAGCAGCATCGGCATGACGCAACGACGTCACCGGCGTGTACTGCGTGAAGCTGACGAGGAACGCCCGGACGTCGCGAGGCGCGTGCAGCCGGTTGCACCACGCTTCGAGGTTCTCGAACGGTTCCGGCGGCGAGCTCTCGTACGCGCTGGTCAACCACCCCGTGATCGAACGGCGCTCGGACTCGTCGAGCGAGCGCGACCCGAACAGCATGGGTGGCGCGGACGGATCGAAGTACCCACAGGCGACCGCATCGAGCTCGAGCTCGCGAGTCAGTCCGAGCACGCTGTCGTGGCCCGCGTACATCGTCTCGGCACCCATCTCACCGAACTGACCAGCGCCGAGCTGACCGTGCACGCTCCACAACCGGCCGCCGACGCGATTGCGTGCCTCGACCACGATCACATCGTCACCCGCTCGGCTGCGCCGACTCGCTGCGACCAGACCGGAGAGGCCGGCGCCCACGAACACGACCCTCATCGGGGCGCCACGTGACCGGCCATCTGCATGTCATTCACCATGCCAGCTTGCATGCGAGCTGTCAACGGAGGTGGGGTATGGTGCACGCGTCCGCACGGCCGATCGGAGTGCCCGATGAAATCAGCGCAGCAGTTGATCGCCGAGGGCCGCGACGGAGCGCCGGTGACGATTCCCCGCACCGCGTTCCTGCGGTCCAACGGCGCCGCGTCCGAGGTCGAGTACAAGCAGCGCTGCCGTGACGCCGGGACCGTGATGTACCACATGCACGTCGGCCTCTCGACGTGGGAGGCCACCGAGGACGCGCTCCGAACCGTGCATGCCGCGCTCGCCGCAGAAGGACACACCGTCGACCGGTTCGGCCTCGCCTTCGACCGCGCGATGGGCGTGCCCGAAGCCGATCGCCTCCTGACGACGAAGGAGACCGGCCCGCGCGTCGCAGCCGATCAGTGGGATCGGCTCGCCCAAGCGGTGCCGATCCAGCCACACGTCGGCGACTACATGATCGGCCTGCCGGCCGGCTTCGACAACGCCCGCCGCGCACTCGCCGCCGGCATCACCACGATCGGCAACGTCAGCCAGTACTCGGCCTACGACCTCATCGGCGGTTCCGACGAGGTGGCCGTGACCGAGGCGACGGTGCGCGCCTTGGCCGCCCTCGCGGCCGTGCGGGACAGAGGTGGGCTGGCGCACTCCAACCTCGAGGACGGCACCGGCACGCAAGCCGCCCACTTCGGTTCCTATGTCGGCTGGGCCGCGTTGGAGCTGCATGTCGTCGAGACGCTGATTGGCGCCCGCCTGACGCACTGCTTCGGCAACACGATCCGCAACCCGGAGCATCGGGCCATCGTGCACTTCGCGCTGGACGACCTGCGTGGCGGCGACTCGATCGGTTCGATGATCTACGGCAACACGGTCGACCAGCGCCCCGGCGCGCATGCGCGGAACCTCGCGACGAGCTGCGCATCGTTGATGGTTGACATCGCGCTGCAACTCCGGCGACCGACGGGGCACGCGGTCAACCCGGTGCCGCTCACCGAGGCCGACCGCATCCCGAACGCGGCGGAGATCGTCGAGGTGCACCTCCTCGCCCGCGAGCTGGAGGTCGAAGTTCGCAAGGCCCCGAACCTGTACGACTGGCATCGCCTCGAAGGGCTCGGCGCCGACGTCGCCGGCTACGCGATCGCGTTCCGCGACCGTGCGTTGCAGGTGTTCGCGGAGGACGGCGTCGACGTCACCGATGCTGCGGAGGTCCTGTTGGCCATGCGCCGCAGCGTGATGCCAGAGCTCGAGGAGCGCGTCGGCCTCGAGGCTCCGGACGAGATCGCCGCCCTCGAGCCATGGAAGGCATCGCACGTGCGCGAGGTCGCCCGGCGCGTCCAGGGCAGCCGGCGACTGGACGGGACTCGGGTCGTGCTGGCCGTGCTCGAAGTCCACGACCTCGTCCGCGACGCGCTGGCCAAAGCGCTCCCTCGCCATGGCGCCGAGGTGATCCTGCTGGGCTCGGCGACGTCGATCGAGGGGGTGATGCGGGCCGCCGCCGATGAGGACGCCGACGCGATCGTGCTCGGCACCTACAACGGCAATGCAGTCGACATCGGAGAACGGCTGTCCGCCGATCGAGCCCGCACCGGTTGGACCGGGCAGATCTACATGGGGGGCGTGCTCAACCAGGACACCGGTGAGGGGCTGCCCATCGACGGTCGGCCCCGTCTGGCGGCACTCGGCGTGCAGTGCGTCGAACGTGTCGAGGATCTCGTCGATCTGCTCGCGGCCAGCGGCGAAGCCGTCCGCTGAGCGGCCGCTTCGTCGCTCAGCCGACGATGCGGAGGCGAAGCGTGGTCTCGTCGTCCGGCGCTGTGGCCAGCTGGGGCTGATCGCGAGCGGGCAGCAAGCCCGCCTCCCGGCACAGCGCGGGCCACGACTTGGCGGACTCGCGATCGACGTTGAAACGCTCCATCAAGGCCTGGATCGGACGCTTGCCGACCCGCAAGGACTCCAGGTACAGACCGGCGATCACGTTCAAGTCGGGAATGGACTTGGCCGTGGGCCGGAGGCTGGTGTCGACGGTCGATTGCACACGATTCGTGCGTCGCCGCGTCGTTTCGTCCTCTGTCCCCGGACCTGTCGACGAATCGCTCATCGTGTGAATGAACCAGCGGTCGCCGAGGAACACAACCTGTGGGGGCGAATGTGCACCGTCGATCTATGGATTTGCCGTCGCGATGCGGGCCCAGGAGGGTTCTTCGGATCAGTGCTTGAGCTGGTGACGTCTCTGCCGATCATGTTTCCTGCGCCCCGCCCTTGCCCCGAGTGCGGAGCGCACACGAGGAGACGAGATGTCGACCGCACCGCGGAGACGAACACGCCAGCACGCACCTGGCCGCGCGTTCACCTTCCGCGCGCTCGGCGGAGCCGCGATCGCCGCTGCGCTGATCGCCGCGCTCACCCCCTTGGCACCGTCTGCCGTCGATGCCCCCGTCGCCAACGCAGCCGCTCCGTACCCGACGCCGGTGATGACCGGCTACGTGCCGCTCGAAGCCGACGCCACCCAGAAGACGATGGAGAACGCCAACGCCGGCGCAGACACCACCCTCGACTTCACCGTCGGCATCACCAACGCGGGCGCGGGCGCAGTCATCTACTACGACCACTGGGAGGATGGCTTCGAAGCCGATCTGACCAACCCGGTGCAGGCGACGACCCTGATCTGGGGCGACGGCGACACCAGCAACGGCGACGCGCAGACCTACTGCGGTGCAACGTGCGCTGGCGACGTGCTGCCTGCCGGCGCAGTGTTCGTGCTCCGCAACACGATTCCCACGCCGCGCACGACGGCGATCAAGTGGGACGGTCGCGACCGTGTCTCGTCGACGCGCGGCTTCACGATCACCGCGGGCGGGTTCTCGACACCGCTCGGGTCGGTGCTCTCGGCCTCGGCCTCGGCGTACGACACGTCGAAGTGGGGCGTCGACTACTGGATCCCCGTCGGTGAGGACATGACCCCGCCGAGCGGGACGTCGGATGCGTTCTCGACCACGAGCGTGCAGATCATGGCCGAACAGGCCGGCACGGTCGTCGCGATCGACAAGGACGGCGACGGCACCGACGACCAGACCGCGACCATCGGCGAGGGCGGTGTGATGTTCGTCGACGGCGGCGTGGACCGCGGCGCGCACGTGCACGCCAGCAGGCCGGTCCAGGTGCACGTCGGGGCCGGTGATGCAGGCGCGGCGTACGAGCTGCGCTGGTTCACCCTGTTCCCGACGCCCACGCTCACCTCCGACTACCTCAACCCGGTGGGCTCCAGCGTCGACAACCAACGCACGATCACCTACCTGTTCAACCCCGGCACCAGCACGATCACCGTCACACCGACCTGCACCGGGTGCAGCGGCACCCTCTCGGTGACCGCCAAGGGAGGCGCGAGCTTCGCCTCTCCACTGGGGCAGGCCGTGCGCTTCCAGGGTGGCGGCGCTCCGTTCGTGGCGGTCGGCGCCGGCGGGTCCGAGAGCGGCGCCGCCCCCGGATCGTCCGGCGACGGCTCGGCATCGTACGACTGGGGCTTCGGACTGGTGCCCACCAAGCTGCTGACCACCAAGGCGGTGCTCGGCTGGGCACCGGGCAACTCGACCAACCCGCCCAACGTCTCCGGTCACGAAGACGACGATCCGGTCTGGATCAGCGCCGTCTCGAACACCACGATCTACGTCGACTACGACGGTGACCCGACCACCGGCGCCAGCACGTCGGCGTGCAACGGCAAGTACGACACGTCGGTGGCGGTCTCCGCGATGCAGTCCGTGCGTGTCTACGACGCGACCGACGGCGACATGACCGGGGCCAGCATCTTCACGTGCGACACGACGAAGTTGGCCGGTGCGTGGGGTGAGGACGCGCAGAACGCGCCCACGGGCTCGCCCGGATTCGACGCCGGCTACGCGCTCATCCCCTCGACGGCGATGCTCGTCGACAAGACCGCAGTGCTGAGCGGTGACACCAACGGCGACGGCCGCTTCGGCCCCGGCGACGTGATCACCTACGACGTCGCGATCGCGGATGCAGGCGCGCTGTCGTTCACCAACCTCCAGGTCGACGACGCGTTGCCCACGGGGACGAGCTACGTCCTCGGTTCGACGACCTTCGACGACGGCACGTCGACGACACCCTTCGCCGACGATGTGACTCCGGCCGCCGCCACGGCCTACCCGTTCGACGAAGACGGCGCTGCGATGCCGACGATCGATCCGGGCGTCACCGCCCACGTGCGCTATCGGGTGACGGTCCTCGAGCCGTTCCCTGCCGGCACGTCCATCGCCAACTCGGTGGTGGTCGGCTCCGACCAGAGCGACGGCACGGACACCGTCGTCACCGGCCTGCTGACAGCCGACCTGTCTTTGGCCAAGTCGCTGTCCACGACGCCCACCTACATCGGCCAGGACGCCGTCTACGAGTTGACCGTGCACAACGCCGGTCCGGACGGCGCACCGGGCGTGAAGGTGACCGACCTCTTGCCGACCGGGCTGACGTTCGTCTCGTCGTCGCCGTCGCAGGGCTCTTACGACTCCACGTCGGGTGTCTGGTCGGTCGGCACCGTCGCCAACGGCGCGGACGCGACGCTGTCGATCACCGCCACCGTGACCGCACTGTCGGTCACCAACACCGCCGAGATCACCGACTCACTCGCCGCCGATCCGGATTCGACACCCGCGAACGCCTCGACCACTGAGGACGACGACGCGTCGATCGGCCTGACGGTCAGCCCACGCGCGGATCTGTCGCTGACCAAGGTCCTCGACTCGGGCCCGGACGCGTCGGGCGACACGACCTTCACGCTGACGCTCGGCAACGCAGGCCCGAGTCCGTCGAATGGCGTTGCGGTGACCGACTACCCACCCGCCGGCGCGACGTTCGTGAGCGCCACAGCGCAGACGAGTGCGCTGGCGGACGGCACCTTCGACGGCACGACGAACGTCTGGACGCTGCCCGCGCTGGCGGCCGGCGCCCAGGCTCAGATCCACGTCGTCTACAACACCCCGGTGGCACCGGACTCGAACTACGCGCAGGTGACGGCCTCAGCGGTGAACGACCCCGACTCGGCGCCCGACACGACCCCGTTGAGCTCTGGCAACCCGCCCGACGAGGACGACGAAGCCTCCGCCGGGTTCGCTGCGAGCGGCGATCTCCACCTGACCAACCAGCTGACCATCGCGCCCACGTACGTCGGTGAGGCTGCCGAGCTCACCGTGACGGTGACCAACGACGGTCCCACCAACACCACCGGCGTGATGGTGACCGACCCGCTTCCGACCGGGTTGCAGTACACGGGGTCGACGC
>JAOBWO010000131.1 GCA_025463415.1 Acidimicrobiales bacterium
CCGGAGCTCGTCGTCGAGATCGCCGTCGACGGTGTGCAGCGCTCGACCCGCTACCCGGGCGGGGTCGCACTCCGGTTCGCGCGCGTGCGTCGCTACCGCAGTGACAAGACGGCCGCCGAGGCGGACACGATCGAGCGCGTGCAGGGCATGCTCTGACCGCGCCCGGCGTCAGAGATGGGTCGCAGCCGCGGCCACGACGCCGCTGACGATCGGGTCCCAGTCGCTGCCGGCGATGCGGGTGATGGTGACGAAGTCGTTGACGCCGAAGACCGCCGCGACTCCACCGAGCGCGAACACCTCGGCGGCGAATGGGTTGTCAGCGGCCGCTCCTGCGTTCGCGAAATTGATCGAGGTGGGCAGTCTCACATCGAGCGTGAACTTGATCGCATCAGGGTTCGGCGTGGTGGAGGGGGATGCGACGGCCATGTGTGGAGCGTACGCCGTCACCGAACGCGCGGCTCCTCGCCGAGGATCCAGGCGCAGACCTCGTCGATGTCGGTCGCCGTCGCGTGACCGTCGGAGGACGCGAGCCACTCCCGGTTCCGACGGTGCAGATCCGAGCCGTCGTCGTATCGGTTCAGGAACACCAGGCACTGTGGGGCGTCGAGCACTGCGATCGAGAGCCGAACGGAGTTGATGGTTCCCAGGCCGGCGTCAGCCACGAGCAGGATCCGGTCAGGATGCAGCATCGCCACGAACTCGGCCGAGTCCGTGTCGTGCGTCATCGGCGAGCGCACACCCCCGACGGTCTCGACCAGGCCGACGTGGGTTGCCGCCGGCCAGTGGATCTCGCCGACGAGCTCTGCAGCTTCGATCCGGCCCAGACCGAGCACCTCAACGGCCATCGGCGGTGCCATCGGCACCGGGTACCAGCGATGTTCGGGGCACACGTCGAAGGGTCGCTCGCCGCCGGCCCAGGACAGGACCTCGGCGTCGGTGGCGCCCAGTTCGGCGTCGGCGTAGGACTGCGCCGGTTTGCGGGCCGCTGCGTTGATGCCGCGCTCGCGCAGGGAACGCAGCACCTGCGCCGTGGTCCACGACTTGCCGATCGCCGTCCCCACACCGACGATGCCGACCAGGATCGCCGGCCGGTTCTCCGCTGCCTGCTCGCTCATCGCAGGCCGAGCGAGTCGAGACCACCGATGAGGCAGCTCATCATCTCGTCGGTGTGGATCGCCGAGAGTGCGATCCGCAGACGTGAGCTGCCCACCGGCACCGTCGGCGGGCGGATCGCCGGGACGAGGATCCCCTGCGCGAGCAACGCGGCGGATGCTCGCATCGCGCGGTCCTCGTCGCCGAGCACGATCGGGATGATCGGAGACGGGTGCCCCGGCGCGAGACGGTCGATCGAGCTCCTCAAGCGATCGAGGAGCTGCTCACCCTCACGGCTGCGCAGCACGCGCAGCGCGGCGAGAGCGGCCGCGACGTCGGCCGGGCTCGGTGCGGTGGTGAAGATGTACGGACGCGACCGGTTGATCAGCAGATCGACCATCGGCTGGCTGCCGGCCACCCATCCGCCGAGCGCGCCGAGCGTCTTCGACATCGTGCCGATCCGGATCAACTCCAGCCCGTCGATCTCCTCGACGTTCGGGCCGAGGACCGAGTGCGCCTCGTCGAGGACGAGCAGCGCCCCGTGGTGGGCACACATCCGCCCGAGCTCGTCGACGGCAGCGACATCGCCGTCCATCGAGAACACCGAGTCCGTCACTACGACGGTCGGACCGGTCGACGCGTCGAGCAGTGTTGCGACCTGGTCGAGATCCCCGTGCGCGTAGACCTTCACGTTCGAACGGCTCAACCGGCAACCGTCGATCAGCGACGCGTGGTTCAACTCGTCGCTGAGGACGGTCACCCGCGGACCACCGACGACGCTCAGCACACCCAGGTTGGCGGCATAGCCGGTGGGGTAGGCGACTGCGCGTGGGCAGCCCTTCCAGGCTGCGATCTCGTCCTCGAGCTCGTGATGGCAGCCCTTCGTACCGACGATCAGCCGAGAAGCGGTCGATCCCGTTCCCCAACGATCGATGGCTTCGTGGGCTGCGGCGATCACGTTCGGATGCGCGGAGAGTCCCAGGTAGTCGTTGGACGCGAAGGAGATGACGTCCCGCTGCACGGTCCCGTCGAACAGCGTCCCGGACGGGCCGAGTGCGTCGAATCGACGCGTCGCCCGCCACTGTCCGGCCGCACGGATGTCGTCGAGTTGGCGGCCGGCCCAGGATGCCCAGCCACCGTGATGTGCGTCCATTGCGTGCAGACTTGCACGACGGCCGCTGCCCGGGGAAGTCTGCGGACCGGCGCAGCCGATCATGTTTCGTGCTGGCAACGGCTGGTCGACCATGCTGGTGCGATGCAACTCCGACATGACTGGACCGTCGCCGAGGCCGAGGCGCTCATTGCCCGGCCCTTCCACGACCTGCTGGCCGAGGCCCAGGCGGTGCACAGGCAGACGTTCGATCCTCAGGTCGTCGAGGCAGCCATCCTCCTGTCGATCAAGACTGGCGCGTGCCCGGAGGATTGCGCGTACTGCCCGCAGTCCGCGCGGTACGACACCAGTGTCGAGCCGGAGCGGCTGATGGCGACCGCCGAGATCGTCGCAGCGGCGCGCAACGCGCAGGCCAGTGGCGCGACTCGGTTCTGCATGGGCGCGGCGTGGCGCGAGCCCACGGACCGTCAGGTCGGCCTCGTCGCCGAGGCCGTCGACTCGGTGCGCGCGCTGGGGATGGAGACGTGCGTGACGCTCGGGATGCTCACGCCCGACCAGTCGCATCGCCTCGCCGAGGCAGGTCTCGATTTCTACAACCACAACCTGGACACGTCGCCCGAGTTCTACGGCAAGGTCATCACGACGCGCGTGTACGACGACCGGCTCCAGACGCTGGCGAACGTGCGTGATGCGGGCGTCAAGCTGTGCTGCGGGGGCATCGTCGGGATGGGCGAGTCGCGGGCCGATCGGGCAGGGTTGCTGGTGCAGCTCGCCAACCTCAGCCCCCATCCGGAGAGCGTGCCGATCAACCTGCTCGTGCAGGTGCCCGGCACCCCGCTGTACGGCACGCCGGAGCTGGACCCGCTGGAGCTCGTCCGCACGATCGCGGCGGCGCGCCTGATGATGCCGGCGTCCGTCGTCCGTCTCTCCGCGGGCCGGTCACAGATGTCCGACGAGCTGCAGGCGCTGTGCCTGCACGCCGGCGCCAGCAGCGTCTTCCTGGGTGACCGTCTCCTCACCACGCCGAACCCGGGCGACGACCACGATCAAGATCTCCTCGCCCGCCTCGACACCCAGTTGGCCGTCACCGACCTGGTCGCCGACGACGACCATCAGGCGCTGACCGGTGCCACCCTCGTCACGGTGTCGACGAGCGCGGCGCAGATCCGGTCGACCTCCTGATCGGTGGTCACGTACGGCGGCATCGTGTAGACCAGCCGTCCGAACGGCCGCAGCCACACGCCGTGCTCCAGGCACACCGCCTGCATCGCTGCCATGGGCAACGCCTCGACCGTCTCGACGACGCCGATCGCACCGAGCACACGGATGTCGGCCACATTGGGCAGCGCACGGGCTGAGCCCAGGCCCTGCACGAGCCGGGCTTCGATGCGTCCGATCCCGGCCCGCCACGGCTGCGCGAGCAGCAGTCGGATCGACGCCAATGACACGGCTGCCGCCAGCGGGTTGCCCATGTACGTCGGCCCGTGCATCAGCGCGCCGGACTCGGCCTTGCTCACGCCCTCGGCCACCTCGGACGTGCACAGCGTGGCCGCCATCGACACGTACCCACCGGTCATCGCCTTGCCGACGCACATGATGTCCGGTGCGATCCCGGCGTGCTCGCAACCGAAGAGCTTTCCCGATCGCCCGAACCCGGTGGCGATCTCGTCGGCGATCAGCAGCACGTCGTGCTCGTCGCACAGCGCGCGCACGGCTGCGAGGTATGCGGGGGAGTAGAAGCGCATCCCGCCGGCGCCCTGCACGATCGGTTCGAGGATCACGGCCGCGATCTCGTCCCGATGCTCGTCGAGCAGTTGCTCGAGCGCTGCGGTGTGCGTGCGATCGAACTCGGCGCCGAACACGGGCGACGGCTGCGGCCCGAACAGCTGCTGGGGGAGCACCGCGGAGAACATCTGGTGCATGCCCGTCACTGGATCACACACGGACATCGCGGCCAGGGTGTCGCCGTGGTAGCCGGAGCGGACGGTCAGCAGCCGATGACGATCGGGTCGCCCGCGTCCCGCCCAGTACTGGATGGCCATCTTGATCGCAACCTCGACCGCCACGGATCCGGAGTCGCTGAAGAACACGTGCTGCAAGCCATCCGGCGTGATCTCGACGAGGAGCTCGGCCAGCTCGACCGCCGGACCGTGGGTGAGCCCGCCGAACATCACGTGCGACATGTCGGCGATCTGGTCGCGCACCGCGGCGTCCAACACGGGATGCCGGTAGCCGTGGATCGCAGCCCACCACGACGACATCCCATCGACGACGACCCGACCATCGGCCAGCGTCAACGACGCACCCTGCGCGGACACCACCGGAACGACGGGCATCGTCGCGGGCATGGGCGCGTACGGATGCCACACGACGGAGCGATCGCGGTCGGTCAGGTCGTTCGGCCCCGTGGTCACGCGCACACCTTGGCCCACTGGCGTCCAAGCCGACAAGCGGAGACCGGCCGTCCTCGCACGCACTACGGTCTGCTCCGGTGTCCGAACAGCGTGAACGCGATCGTCTCGACGAGGACCGACGCGGTGTCCGTCGTTGGAAGTGGTGGGGACCGTACGTGGCGGCGCGGCAGTGGGGGACCG
>JAOBWO010000354.1 GCA_025463415.1 Acidimicrobiales bacterium
GAGGCCTCGACGACGGCGGTGGGCTTGGGGACGCCTTCGCTGACCAGCTTCTGCTCGATCTGCTCGCGCCAGACACCGATCTGCTCGGCGCGGACATCGCCGCTGAGGCCGGTGTGGGTGGCCTCCAGCGTGGCGGCCTCGAGGCCGAGGCGGGTGAGCGCGAGGTTGGCGGGCGAGTCGTTGAGCCACTTCCACCAACGCCGAAGCTCGGTGGTCTTGCTCATGTCGGGCTGGCGGCGGAGCCACCCGTCGCGGACGTCCTCCTGGATGCGGGTGGCCTGGGCGAGGGCCGCGGCGAGCAGTTCCTGCTTCGAGCCGAAGTGATGGACCAGCCGGTTCGGACTGGTGTCCAGCGCTGCGGCCATCGGCCGCAAGGACACATCGCCCAGCCCGTGCTCGGCGAGGTAGGCCACGACGCGGTCGAGCAACTCGCGCTTCATCTCCAGGTCAGGGGTGCGTGCCATGCGCCCCGACCATAGTGGGGCTACTCGCGCGCCATCTCCATTGCTGCGGTGGCCGCGATGTCGGCTGCGTCGCGCCGTGTGTGGATCTCGATCGACACCCGCTCGATCGTGCCGGTGAACGCGAACGGTCCGATGTAGTCGTCGACGACGGTCGACAGCGCGTCCCGGCCGATGTCGAGGCCGGTCGATCCGAGCATCCGCACAATCTTCGGGATCCGCACATCTGCGAGGTCGGTGCCGTCGGCGCCGATGGTCAACACGCCCGCCTTGCCGTCGCGCCGGAACGCAGCGGTCAGCACGTGAGCTCCCGGCTCGAGCGAGATCGGCGCCGAGGCGCGCTGGTGGGTGCCGAGCGCGTTGTAGTCGAAGTGCAGCTGGTCGTCCTTGACGAAGAAGGTGTGGCCGATGTTGTGCGTGCCGCGGGCGTAGACGACGCCCTCCAGCGGCGCGTCTCCGACCTCGACCGTCGCAGTCAACGTCCACTCACGCGCGCCGAGGGTCGGCGAGGCATCGGAGGGGATGTGCGAGATCGGCGCCAGGTAGTCGTAGCGGCCGCGGGCATGCGGGCTGCCCGGGCGGGGCGCGCCGCCGAACAGCTCGATCGTGCGATCGTCCAGCGGGAGCACGCCCATCTCCCCGGCCTGCGACCACCAGGTGTCGATCATCTCGCGCAGCTTCTCCGGCATCTCGGCGGCGAGGTCGTGCGTCTCGGAGAAGTCCTCGTCGAGGTGGAAGAGCTCCCACTCGTCGTCGTCGTAGGGATGACCCGGCACGTGGTAGGTGGTGGCCTTCCACCCGTCGACGTAGATGCCGCGGTGGCCCATCTGCTCGAAGTACTGCACGGTGCGCGGCGATGGCGCGGCCGCGTCGGTGAACGTCGGGGCGATGGACCGGCCGTGCAGCGGGATCTGCGCGTGGCCGTTGAAGGTGTCCGGCACGGGCGCGCCAGTGATGTCGAGGATCGTCGCCGCGATGTCGACGGCGTGACAGAACTGGGTCCGGATCGCGCCGCCAGCGGAGCCGTCTGCCGCGATGCGCGCCGGCCAGTGCACCACCAACGGGTCGCGCACACCGCCGCCATAGGTGTTCTGCTTGTACCACCGCAGTGGGCTGTTGCCCGCCTGGGCCCAGCCCCACGGGTAGTTGGAGTGGGAATGCGGGCCGCCGATGTCGTCGAGATGGGCCTCGACCAGAGTGTCGACGTCTTCGAACATGCCGTTGAAGAAGCTGAACTCGTCCATGACACCGAACGGCCCGCCTTCGCGGCTGGCGCCATTGTCGGACAGTACGGTCAGCAGCGTGTTGTCCAGCAGGTCGTGCTGGCGCAAGAACGCGACGAGCCGACCGATCTGTGCGTCGGTGTGCTCGAGCATCGCCGCGAACGCTTCCTGCAAGCGGCACGCGAACGCCTTCTGGTTCGCGGTGAGGTCGTCCCACGGCGGCACACCGGGGTTGCGTGCTGCCGGCGTCGTGCCGGCGGGAACGATGCCGAGCTCGATCTGGCGGTCGAACCAGCGCTCGCGCATCACGTCGTAACCCTCGTCGAACGCGCCGCGCCAGCGCTGCAGGTACTCGTCCGGCGCTTGATGCGGCGAGTGCATCGCGCCGAACGCGAGGTAGAGGAAGAACGGGCGGTCGGGACGGACCGACGTGAGGTCGCGGATCCAGCCGGTGGACTGGTCGATCAGGTCCTCGCTGATGTGGTAGCCGTCCTCGGCGCGCTGGGGTGGATCGATGTGGTGGTTGTCGTGGGTCAGCTCGGGATGGAACTGGTCGGTCTCACCCTGCAGGAACCCGTAGAACCGGTCGAACCCCTTCTGCAACGGCCAGTTGGTGTGCGGACCAGCCGCCGAGGTCTCCTCCATCGGCGCGAGGTGCCACTTGCCTGCCGCGTAGGTCGCGTAGCCATGAGCGCGCAGCAGCTCGGCGATCGTCGCGGCGCGCGGGTTGATGCCTCCGCGCATGTGCGGATAGCCGCTGCTCCAGTTCGACACCGCACGCATGCCGACCGCGTGGTGGTTGCGGCCGGACATCAAGCAGGCCCGCGTCGGCGAGCAGAGCGCCGTCGTGTGGAAACCCGTGTAGCGCACGCCGCCGGTGGCGAGGGCGTCGATGTTGGGCGTGCGAAGCGTCGAGCCGTAGCAGCCGAAGTGGGCGAAGCCGGTGTCGTCCAGCACGATCGTGACGACGTTGGGACCGCCGATGCCCGCCGGCGGCGCGGGCCACGCCGGTGTCGACTCCAGGTGGGTGCGGCCGATCGTGCCGGCGAAGTCCGGTTCGATGTTCATCGCCGGAACGTAACCGATCAGGCGACGCGGACCTCAGGCAAAGGTCGCCTGCCCGGTGAGCGTCCTCGCGAGGACCACTTCGTCGAGCTCGATGCCGAGCCCGGGACGGTCGGACAACGTGATCCAACCCTCGCCGTCGGCCTCGATCGTGTCGGTGAGGACGTAGTCACGGCGAGCCGTGCTCCACTCCGGCGGATCGAACGGGAACTCGATGAACGGCGTGCTCGCCGCGCCCGCGGTCAGCTGCAGGTTCGCCATCACGCCGATGCCGTTGCCCCACGTGTGCGGCGTGAAGATCTTGCCGGCCGCCTCGACCTCCGTGGCGAGGTGGCGCAAGCCGGAGATGCCCATCGAGCACACGGCATCCGGCTGGAACACGTCGAAGCACTCGCGCTGGAGCAGCTCGCGGAACTCGTACGGCTCGCGCGTCAGCTCGCCGCCCGCGATGCGGATGCCGACCCGGCGACGAAGCTCGGCCATGCCGTCGTAGTCGCCGCGGTGCAGCGGCTCCTCCATCCAGTACACGCGCTCCCGCTCGAGAGTCTGCGCGACATCCGTCGCGTGGTCCAACGTCCACGGCTGCTGGATGTCCCACGGCATCCGCCAGCCCTGGTTGCAGTCGACCATCAGCTCCAGCCCGTCGCCCACTGCGTCGCGCACCGCACTGATCACGGCGAGGTCGTCGGCCAGGGTCGGCCTGCCGAAGCGAACCTTCAACGCGGGGAAGCCGAGCGCCATCGTCGCCCTGGCGACCTCCACCATCTCGACGACAGGACGGTGCACGCCGCTGGACGCGTAGGCACGGATCCGGTTGCTGCGCCCGCCGACCATCTGCCAGATCGGCTCGTCACGGATCTTGCCGGCGAGGTCCCACAGCGCGACGTCCATCGGCCACGGACGGCCGGCGTGGAACTCGATGTTCGCGAGCACAGCCGCGTGGCGATCGAGGTCGAGCGGGTCCTCGCCGATGAAGTAGCGCTGGTAGTCGGCGAAGCCGTACATCGCATCGCCGGAACCGATGCCGACGCGACCGTCGGAGTCGAGCACGCGCACGATCGTCGCCGGGAACTTGGTGCGCGGCTGGGTGTCCCACGAGGCCGGGAACGGTGGGTCCAGCGGCAGCTGGTGGTGAGTGATCTCGATCCGGGTGATCGTGCTCATGCGCGAAACCGCTTCCAGCTCTCGACCGTGAGCTCGGCCAGCATCTGCCGGTCGGCGTCGGTTGCCGTGCGGCTGTTGTTGGCGAACATGGGCTGGTTCTCGGTGGCCACCATCATCTCCGCGATGTCGATGGCCGAGAGGTCGATGTCGGGGAAGCGGCGCATCACCTCGGGGAACCGGCTCGACTCGAACAACTCGCGCAACACGATCGGCACATCGCCGCTCGATCCACCGAACGCGGCGCCGGCATCGACGTAGGCGTCCAGTGCGCCGTCGACGTTCCAGTCAATGGCGGCATCGAGGCCGATAGCGACGGACGCGCCGTGGGGCAGGTGGTAGAGCGAGCCCAGGGCGTGGCCGATCGAGTGCGCCATGCCCGTGCCACAGTTGTCGATCGCGGTGCCGGCCAGCAGCGCGGCCTCCTGCATCCGCTGCCGGGCAACGAGGTTCGCGCCGTCGGACACCGCGGTCGGCAGGTTCTGCACCACGAGCCGCATCGCGTGCGCGGCGGGCGCCACCGAGAGCACGTTGCGACGCTGCCCGCTGATCGCCTCGAGCGCGTGGACGAAGGCGTCGAGCCCGGTCGCCGCCGTCACGTGCAACGGCATCGTCGCCGCTGCGGTCGGGTCGAGCAGGACGAGGTCGGGCAACATCTCGTCACCCCACGTCCACAGCTTGCGGCCCTCGGCGTCGCTGAGGATGCACGTGCGCGTCACCTCGGCGCCAGTGCCAGACGTGGTGGGGATCGCGATGATCGGCCGCCGGCCGGCAAACGGAACAGCGCACAGCACGTACTGCGCAACGGAGCCATCGGCCATCGCGACGACCGCTGCCTGCTTCGCCGTGTCCAGCGCCGACCCACCGCCGATGCCGATCACGACAGCATCGGCGAGGGCGCGCACGGCGTCGGCCGCGGCATCGACCGAGGCCACGGTCGGCTCGCCGGCGGGCACGATGTGCTGGACGACCGGCAGGCCGCGCAATGCCGCAGCCACACGGCCGGCGTACCCGG
>JAOBWO010000151.1 GCA_025463415.1 Acidimicrobiales bacterium
CGCTGCCGAGCTCGACGATCTTGTCCATCAGCGTGATCGGCAGGTTGTCGACCACGAACCAACCGATGTCCTCGAGGTCGTCCGCCGCGTGAGAACGCCCGGCGCCGGACAGGCCGGTGATGACGAGAATGTCGGACATCACGGCAAGTTTATTCGCCCCGACCGAGTGGGAGCTGCGATGGCTCAGCGCTTGCGGGTGCGCAGGTACAGCAGTCGCGGGATGGTGGCAGCGGCCTCGTACTCGTCAGCGCGGGCGAGGAAGCCGGGCGGCGGGGGCGGCTCGACCATCTGCTCGAGCAGCAGACCGTTGTCCGCAAGGGCGTTGATGTAGCGGCTGAGGGGGCGGTGGATGAACGGGATGAACACGTCCTTCTCGACCTCCTGCAACGACTCGTCCTCGGTGAGGTACGGCCCGATGCGCCAGTACTGCTCCGGCGGATCGAGGATCTGGTCGTCGATCCAACCGCTGTTCGGCGCCTGCAACAGCGGGTGGTTGAGGAAGAAGCAGAACCGTCCGCCGGGTGCGAGCACGCGCGCCACCTCCGCAATCGCCTCGTCGACGTCGCGGATGTGCTCGAACACGAGGCACGCGACGACGGCATCGAACGCGCCGT
This sequence comes from Acidimicrobiales bacterium, assembly GCA_025463415.1. GTDB lineage: Bacteria > Actinomycetota > Acidimicrobiia > Acidimicrobiales > Ilumatobacteraceae > WLMZ01. The sequence continues at coordinate 615 of JAOBWO010000151.1, forward strand.
CGGGGAACGGCATCGCCGCTGCGCCGGAGCGGGCGTAGAACGCGCCGCCGCCCCGTTCCTGGGCCACGGTGAGCTGGTTCCACGTCGGGTCGATGCCGATCACCGTGGCCGCGCCGAGAGTCACCGCCAGCCGGCTGATCTGTCCGTCACCGCAGCCCACGTCGAGGATTCGGTTCGCACCGGCCAGTTCCGCGCGGGCCATCGGGAGGATCTGCTCCTCGTACTCAGGATCGGCGCCATCGGTGAACCCATCGATCCACCAGCTCGCATGCGTCTCCCAGAGATCGTCGCCGACGCTTGCCATGGGGTCGTTCATGCCCCGCAGGCTACGGGCCCGGTAGAGTGCTCGGCGGAGGGGAGTACCCCGATCCGCGACGTGTCGTCAGCACGTCCGAGCCAACTGCTCGGACCGGCACGTCCGCCCAACTCACGGCCTCGGCCCCGATTTGGGTGGGGAAGACCTCCTGTCATCGCACCACGGTGCGGAACAGGAGACCTGTCATGTCCACCCCCACCCTCGCGAGCGCATCCCGTGAGCACTTCGTCGATCTCGACGTGCCGATGTGGTGCTGGCTCGTGCTCGCCGCCGCGATCGTGGCGATGCTGGCCGTCGACCTGTTCCGGCACCGCGACGATCACGAGCCATCTCCTCGAGAGGCGCTCGTCGAGTCGGCGATCTGGATCGGGTGCGGGCTCGGTTTCTCGGTGTTCGTCGCTCTGCAGTTCGGCGGCGCCGCATTCGGCGAGTACATCAGCGGCTACCTCATCGAGAAGTCGCTCAGCGTCGACAACGTCTTCGTCTGGTCGATGCTCTTCACGTCGATGGCGATCCCGCTCAAGTACCAACACCGCGTCCTGTTCTGGGGCATCTTCGGCGCCCTGGCGCTGCGTGCTGCGTTCGTGATCCTCGGGTCGGCGCTGATCGCCACCTTCTGGTGGGTGCTGCTGATCTTCGGCGTGTTCTTGATCTTCACGGGCGTGAAGATCTTCCGGCATCGGGACGCCGGCGAGACCGAAGGAGCCAAGCACGGCCTCGGTCTGCTGCGCAGGCTCCTGCCCGTCACCGATCAGTTCGACGGCCACAAGTTCTTCACCCGCCACAACGCCAGGCGCGCGGCCACTCCCCTGCTGGCTTCGCTCGTGGTGATCGAGGTGACCGACATCATCTTCGCCGTCGATTCCGTGCCGGCGATCCTCGCCGTGTCGCACGAATCGTTCCTGGTGTTGTCGTCCAACGCGTTCGCGATCCTCGGGCTGCGCGCGATGTACTTCCTGCTCGCCAACGCCAAGGAGCAGTTCTTCTACCTGTCGCACGCGCTCGCCGGGATCCTGATCTTCGTCGGGGCCAAGATGACCGTCGCGCACTGGGTGCACGTGAACACGTACCTGTCGCTCGGGGTGATCGTGCTGATGCTGGCTGCGGCGATCGTCCTCAGCGTTCGGCGCAACGCAGCGCCGCGCGTGGCAGAGGATCCGCCGTGCTGACCTGCACCTCGGAGCCAGCACCATGCTTCAGCTTTCACCGGCATCTGCCGATGAACTTGAGAACGGACTCCGACATTCGAGAGGATTGCCTTGCCAACGCCCGCAACATCCGACGTGGATGAGCGCCTGTCGCGCTGCCCGGTGGCGGATGACGCGTCGGCCAGCGTTGCGCTCAGCGTGCTCGAGACTCTGCAGGCGAAGGCACCCGTCGGTTTCGGTTTCGTCGACCTGTCGCTGAGAGTCGTCCGCATCAACGAGGCGATGGCAACGATCTTCGGCTTGACGGGTGACGTCGTCGGCATGCACATCGCGGACGTCCTCCCCGAGGTGTGGTCTCGCCTCGCACCGACCGTGCACCACGTGCTCGCCACCGGCGCATCCGTGCTCGACGTCGAGGTCCACGGCGAGTTGTTCGGTCCCCACAGCCCGACCAGCGTGCTCGCCAGCTTCTACCCCGTGGTCTTGAGCGGAGAGACGATCGGCGTTGGCTCGGTGGTGGTGGACGTCACCGATCGCAAGCGATCCGAGCAGGCACGGGGTCAGCTGTCCGCGATCGTCGACGGATCCGGCGACGCGATCTTCGCCTCGACGGTGGACGGCACGATCGTGAGCTGGAACATGGCGGCGCAGCAGATGTTCGGCTACACGGCCGACGAGGTCGTCGGTGGGCCCGCCTCGGTGCTCGCCCCTGTCCGTCGCGTCGACGAGCAGCGCGAGATGCGTGAGCGGCTGATCAACGGCGAACCAACCCAGCGCATCGAGACGGTCAGAGTCCGCAAGGACGGCTCACCGATCGACGTGCTCGTCACGGCATCGACCACCACCGACGAGAACGGCACGGTGACCGGTCTCGCTGTCATCATGCAAGACATCGGCGCGCGACTCGCCGCACAACGCGCGCTCGAGGCCAGCCGGCGGCGCTTGGCCGAAGCGCAGCACACGGCGCATCTCGGCAGCTTCGAATACGACGTCTCGGCCGACGAGCTGACCTGGTCCGACGAGTACTACCGGATCGTGCAGGTCGACCAACGGATCAACGAGAGCACTCAGTTGTTCATGAGCCTGGTCCACCCGGAGGACGTCGCATCCGTGCGGCACGTCTGGCTCGACGCCCTCGACCGGGCGAAGCCGTTCGACCTCGAGTTCCGCTTGATCACGGTGACCGGGGCAACACGCACCGTCAACGCACGTGCCGTCGCCGATGTCGACGAGACCGGAACTGTGGTGAAGCTCTCGGGGACGATGATGGACATCACCGAGCGCGCCGAGGCCGAGCGCGTCCGTTGGGCTGCCGAAGCTCGGTTCGAGATCGGCTTCGAACAGTCTGCGATCGGTGCCGCGATCGCCGATCTGGACGGCATCCCGACCCGGGTCAACAGCGCCTTGTGCTCGATCCTCGGTCGTCCTGCCGAACAGCTCGTCGGGCGGAGCTGGGTCGACCTTGTCCCGCCGGAGGACGTACCCCTGTGTGTTGCCGTGCTGGCACGCATCGCCGCTGGCCACGATCTGTATCACGACGAGCGCCAGTACATCCGTCCTGACGGGACCGCCGTGTGGACCTCCTGCAACGTCACTCTCGTGCGGGACACCGCCGGCACGCCGCAGTACCTGTTCATGCAGATGCAGGACATCAACTCGCGCAAGTTGATGGAGCTCGAGCTGGCCCATCAAGCGGTGCACGACTCGTTGACAGGGTTGCCGAACCGAGCGCTGCTCAATGACCGTCTCAACCACGGTCTCGCCGGGACGCGGCGACGGAACACGCAGATCGGCGTGATGTTCCTCGACCTCGATCAGTTCAAGCTCGTCAACGACTCGGCCGGCCACGAGACCGGCGACCGGCTGCTCATCGAGATCGCCAACCGGATTGCGACCGCGGTTCGTCCCGACGACACGGTCGCCAGGTTCGGCGGCGACGAGTTCGTGATCATCTGCGACGACGTCACGGCGGCCGATGCTCAACAGATCGGTGAGCGGGTCCTCGAGAGCGTGCGACGGCCGGCCAAGTTGGGCGACCAGGAGGTGCACCCGTCAGTCAGCCTCGGCATCGCGATGTCGGACCTCGACTCGACGCCGGCGAGCCTGCTGCGTGACTCGGACGCAGCGATGTTCCTGGCCAAGGAGCGCGGTCGCGGCCGCCTCGAGATGTTCGGTGAGTCACTTCGCAACAAGGCCGAGCGTCGATGGGTCACCAGCGCGGACCTGCACCGCGCCCTCGAGCGCGACGAGCTGATCGTGCACTACCAGCCCGTGATCGACCTCGCCGGCGGAGCGATGATCAGCACCGAGGCGCTCGTCCGCTGGATCCATCCCGAGCGAGGTCTGGTCGGCCCCGACCAGTTCATCCCGTTCGCCGAGGAGTCCGGGTTGATCGTGCCGATCGGCGCGTGGGTGCTCGAGCAGGCGTGCGGTCAACTCCGCGAATGGCAGGCTTTGCAGCGCACCCGGACGGGTGTGTCGACGCTGTCGATGGCCGTCAACCTCTCCGTCCGCCAGATGCTGGCGCCGGATGTCGTCGACGTCGTTCGGGATGTGCTCGATCGCACCGGCATCGATCCTCGCGACCTGTGCCTCGAGTTGACCGAGAGCGTCTTCATGGAAGACGTCGACTACTTCGGACAAGTGCTCGCCGCCATCAAGGCGATCGGTGTCGATCTCGCGATCGACGACTTCGGTACGGGCTACTCGTCGCTCAGCTACCTCAAGCGGTTTCCGGTCGATCGGGTCAAGATCGATCGAGCGTTCGTCGACGGTCTCGGCGTGGACGCCCACGACACAGCACTGGTCGCGGCGATCGTTGCGATGGCCGGCGCGCTGGACCTCGCGATCACGGCCGAGGGTGTCGAGACCTGGGATCAACTCGCCGAGCTCCGGCGCCTCGGCGTCTCACGCGCGCAGGGCTTCCTGCTCGCCCGGCCGGTGCCCGCTGATCACATCACCCAGCTCCTGATCGACGACGCGCGCTGGTTGATGGGCTGAGGCTCACGCGGTCGGCTCTGCCGTCGCGTCACCCTGGTGGAACTTGGCGTACACGGTCTCGGCAACGGCCTCGGGCAGCCACGTCAACGACTTGAGCGTGTCGAGTGACGCGCTCTTGACGGCGTTCACGCCACCCAGCTCTTTGCTGAGGCGGGCTTTGCGGGTTTCGCCGAGGCCGGGGATGTCGTCGAGCGAGCTCTTCGTCATCCGCTTGCCGCGCAGCTCACGGTGGAAGGTGTTCGCGAACCGGTGCGCTTCGTCGCGGATGCGCTGGAGCATGAACAGCGCCTCACCGCCGCGGGGCACGTTGATCGGCTCGCTGCGGCCGGGCACGTAGACCTCCTCGAACCGCTTCGCCAATGACGCCAGCGGGATCTCGTCCTCGAGACCCAGCGCCTTCACGACCCGCTCGGCCACCGCCAACTGACCTTTGCCGCCGTCGACCAGGAGCAGCTGCGGCGGATACGCGAACTTGCCCGGACGATCGCCACGCTCGTTGACCGGTTGGTCACGCTCGTGGAGGTACGCGGTGAGGCGGCGGGTCAGCACCTCTTCCATCGCTGCGTAGTCGTCGTTGCCGGCGACGGTCTTGATCTTGAACCGGCGGTACTCGCGCTTGTTCGGCAGGCCGTCTTCGAGCACCACCATCGACCCGACGTAGTCGGTGCCCTGCATGTGCGCCATGTCGTAGCACTCGATGCGCAGCGGGGCCTCGGGCAGGTGGAGCAGGTCCTGCAACTCGGTGAGGGCACGGCTGCGGGTGTTGTGGTCCGCGGCGCGCCGCAGACGATGGCGGGTGAACTCCTCCTTCGCATTGCGGGTCACCGTCTCGTGGAGGTCGCGCTTGTCGCCGCGTTGCGGCACGCGGATCTGCACCCGCGACCCGCGGAGGTGGGAGAGCCACTCCTCGTACGTCGCGCTGTCTTCGGGATCGACCGGCACGAGCACCTGCTTGGGGATGCCCAGCGGTGGTTCGTCGCCGTACATCTCCTCCATGATCCGATCGACCAGGCCGCCCGCGCTGAGATCTTCGACCTTGTCGACGATGAAGCCCTTCCGCCCCACGACGCGACCTTTGCGGACATAGAAGACCTGCACGGCGGCTTCGAGCTCGTCCTCCGCGAGACCGATCACGTCGATGTCCTCGCTGCGTTCGCCGACCATCTGCTGCTTCTCGATGGCGCGCAGAACTGCGGTCCAGCGATCGCGGAGGCGGGCCGCCTTCTCGAACTCGAGGTCCTTCGCCGCGGCGCGCATGTCGGACTCGAGCCGCTTGACGATCTCGTCGGTGTCGCCGTCGAGGAAGTCGCACAGCTCGGCGACCTGCTGCAGGTACTCGTGCTTGCCGACCTCGCCGACGCACGGCCCGCTGCACTTCTCGATGTGGAAGAGCAAGCAGGGCCGGCCGATGCGCTGATGCTCGGCGAACTTGCCGTTGCTGCACGTGCGGACCGGGAAGCTGCGCAGCAGCAGATCGAGCGTGTCACGAATGGCGTAGGCATGCGCGTAGGGACCGAAGTAGCGGACACCTTTGCGCTTGCGCCCGCGCATCACGAGCGCCCGTGGGAACTCCTCGTCGAGGGTGACGGCCAGGAACGGGTAGCTCTTGTCGTCGCGCAGGCGGATGTTGAAGCGGGGGCGGTGCTGCTTGATCAGCGTCCACTCGAGCATCAGCGCCTCGACCTCGTTGCGGACCTCGATCCACTCGACGGTCTCAGCGGTCTGGACCATCTGCGCGGTCCGCGCGTGCAGGTTGCGCGGGTCCTGGAAGTAGTTGCTGAGCCGCTGGCGCAGGCTGGACGCCTTGCCGACGTAGATGACGCGGCCCTCGGCGTCCTTGAACTGGTACGAGCCGGGTCCTTCGGGGATGCTTCCGGACGGCGGGCGCTTGACCATGGTGCGTTCGATCATACGGGCGTTCGATCGACAGAGAGACCTGGCTCCTCACCGCTAGGATCCTCCCCAATGCCTGGCCGCTACCGGTTCTCCATGCCGTCCAGCCGCGACCACTCCGACCCTTGGTTCCGTCTCGGCTCGATCGACGTCACGACCACGGTGATCGTCGCGTTCTTGTGCGTGCTCAGCTTCTTCGTCTACGCCGCTGACAAGACGCTGCTCTACACCCTGTACCTGATCCCGTCGGAGAACTCGGTCACCGGCTCGGTCAAGGGCGGCCAGATCTGGCGACTCGTCACGTGGCCGATCGCCAACCAGCCGGACATCTTCGTGGTCCTCTCGGTGGCCATCTTCTGGTACCTCGGCAGCCGCATCGAGGCCCAGCTCGGACGGGTCAAGTACCTCTGGCTGATCACCCTGATCACCCTGCTTCCCGCGCTGATCGCGGTCGGGCTCGATGTCGAGACCTCCGGCATCCGCACCCTCGAGATCGCGATCTTCGTGGTGTTCGTCTGCGAGAACCCGAAGATGCCGTTCTTCTTCGGCATCCCCGCGTGGATCCTCGCTGTCGTCATCGTCGGCATCGACGTCCTCCAACTGCTCGGCGACCGCCAGTCCGAGGTGCTCGTCGTCTACGTGGCCTCGATCATCACGGCCGTGTGGACCGCCCGCAGCATGGGCATGATCAACGACTTCCAGTGGCTGCCGCAGATCAAGCTCCCCGGCCGCTCACGGGCCACCAGCAGCAGCGGCAACAAGAAGCGCAAGATCGTCCGCACCTCCGGCGGCAGCAGCCCGGTGGTCGTCGACGGACCGTGGCCCACCACGCCCGTATACCGGCCGATGCAGGATCAGGCCGAGGTCGACAAGATCCTCGACAAGATCGCCCTTGTGGGCATGGACGGCCTCACCTCGGACGAGAAGAAGCGCCTCAACGACGCCAGCAAGCGCCTCCGCAAGGGCGGCAACTAACCCCCTGCGGAGGCTTTCCAGCGCGGCGGACGAGCGACGGGCGAGCGGATACTGGACGTTGATGTCTGGGAGTCAGATTGCACGCTTTCGGTCGATCCTGGCTCCCAGAGCCACCGAGGGACTGTCACACCGCTCGTGTATGCCTCCATCCATGCCCAATCGTGCGGTCTACCGCGCCGTGGGCGAGTTTGCAGCCGCTCGTCACGGCGTGTTCAACATGAGCCAGGCTGCCGCACACGATCTCACTCGACGTCAGGTCACAGGACTGGAACGCAGCGGCACCATCGTCCCGATCCGACAGCTCGTCTGGCGGTTCGCCGGTCATCCGACAACCCCGAAGCAAGCGCTGTACGCGGCCACGCTCGGTGTCCGGGCGGTGGCATCGCACAGGAGCGCAGCTGCGCTGCACCAATGCGAAGGGCTCGAGGAATGGCCGACGGTTCCGGAGGATCGTGTCCCATCACGACGCGCCCGTCCGACTGCCGAACGTGACGTCGCACCGCACCCGTTCGCTCAGCAGAGCGGACGTGATCGTGATCGACCACATCCCGTGCACGAACCTCGCGCGCACCGCGTGCGACCTCGCACCGAGCCTCACCCGCGACAACCTCGTGAGGATGATCGACGACATCCAGCGTCGAGGCTCGAGCATGCAGTGGCTGATGCATCGTGCCACTCGGCTGAGCAGTTCTGGCCGTGCCGGTCCGAACGATGTGCTCGACATCGTCCGCCGTCGTCTCCACGGCTACAGGGTGCCTGATTCCTGGTTCGAACGGGTTCTGCGCACGTGTCTCGAGTCCGAGCGGCTGTCCGACATGACACGTCAGTACGTGCTGCAGGATGCTCACGGCGAATTTGTCGCACGCTTCGATTTGGCCGTTCCGTGGGCGCGGCTCGGCATCGAAGGACACAGCCGCAGCTACCACTTGGGTGAGCTCGCAGAGCGCTACGACGAAGACCGCGACCTTCGAGCTGCCAAAGAGGGGTGGGAGATCATGTACCTCGGCTTCGCAGCCACACGGGCCCCGGCCGCCGTGCGTCGCGACATCGAGGCTGTGGTCGAACGACGCGCCAGCGATTTCGATCTCGCTCTTCCAAATCGGCAACAGCGGCTGTGGCTCCCGTGATGGATTCTCTGGGAGTCAGGATCCACGCCACGCGTCAACGATTGCTCCTAGAGCTAGGAGCGGAGGGCTTTGGTCTTCGTTCTGGGCTTGGGGGCGGTCTTGGGCGGCGACGCACCGGTCGCTGCCGCAGGCTTCTTGGCCGGGGCCTTCTTGACCGGTTTGGAGGCCTTCTGCTGCGCTGCCGCCTCGATGCCCTCGAGCGAGAACATGTTCGGGGTGTCCGCGTCGCCACCGTCGCGTTCGGCCTGCCGGGCCCGCTTCGCGGCGGCCTTGGTGACGGGGCGGTTCTCCCATGGCAGGGGCGTGGATTCGACCTCGATGGAGGGCAGCTCCGACGCACTCAACAACGGCTTCAGGAAGCGACCGGTGTGACTTGCCGACACGGTGGCGAGGTGCTCAGGGGTGCCTTCGCCGACGATCGTGCCGCCACCGCTGCCACCCTCCGGACCGAGGTCGATCAGCCAGTCGGCGGTCTTGATCACGTCGAGGTTGTGCTCGATGACCAACACAGTGTTGCCCTGGTCGACCAACCGGGACAGCACGGTGAGCAGCCGGCGGACGTCTTCGAAGTGCAGCCCGGTGGTGGGCTCGTCGAGGAGGTAGATCGTGTGCCCGGTGGAGCGCTTGGCGAGCTCGGCGGACAGCTTGACACGCTGGGCCTCGCCACCCGACAACGTCGGAGCGGACTGGCCGAGGCGCACGTATCCGAGGCCGACGTCGACCAGGGTCTGCATGTACCGGGCGATGCCCGGCTGGTTGTTGAAGAAGTCGACGGCCTCGGCCACCGGCATGTCCAGCACCTCGGCGATGTTCTTGCCCTTGAACTGGATGTCGAGCGTGTCCCGGTTGTAACGGGCGCCCTTGCAGACCTCGCACGGCACGTACACGTCGGGCAGGAAGTGCATCTCGATCTTGATCGTGCCGTCACCGCTGCACGCCTCGCAGCGGCCGCCGGCGACGTTGAAGCTGAACCGGCCGGGGAGGTAGCCGCGCACCTTGGCCTCCTGGGTGGAGGCGAACAGCTTGCGGATGTTGTCGAACACGCCGATGTAGGTGGCCGGGTTGGAGCGAGGTGTGCGCCCGATCGGCGACTGGTCCATGTCGATGACCTTGTCCAGCCGCCCGATGCCTTGAATGCTGGTGTGCTTGCCGGCCGGCATCTTCGACTTGTAGATCCTCGTCATCAGCGTCGGCAGCAGGATGTCGCGGATCAGCGAGCTCTTGCCGGAGCCGGACACACCGGTGATCGCGACGAAGCAGCCGAGCGGGATCTTCACGTCGATGTTGCGTAGGTTGTGCTCACGGGCACCCTTGATCTCCAGCCAGTCCTTGCCCGGCGCGCGGCGCTGCTTCGGCACGGGAACGGAGCGGGCGCCGGAGAGGTACTGCCCGGTGATCGATTCCTTGCACTTGAGGATGCCCTTGACGGGTCCGCTGTACACGACGTTGCCACCGTGCTCGCCCGCGCCCGGGCCGATGTCGACGATCCAGTCGGCCGTCATGATCGTGTCCTCGTCGTGCTCGACGACCAGCACGGTGTTGCCCAGCTCACGCAGCCGGATGAGCGTCTCGATCAGGCGGTGGTTGTCGCGCTGGTGCAGGCCGATGGACGGCTCGTCGAGCACGTAGAGCGTACCCACCAGCCCGGATCCGATCTGGCTGGCGAGGCGGATCCGCTGCGCTTCTCCTCCGGCCAGCGTTCCTGCTGACCGCGAGAGCGACAGGTAATCGAGGCCGACATCGAGCAGGAACCCGAGTCGGGCGTTGATCTCCTTGGTCACTCGTTCGGCGATGAGCTTGTCGCGCTCGCTGAGCTCGAGGTCGGCGAGGAACTTCGAGCTCTCCCCGATGGCCATCTCGCAGACCTCGGAGATGTGCTTGTCGTTGATCGTGACGGCCAGCGTGGCCGGCTTCAGCCGCGCTCCCCCACAGGTCGGGCACGGCACGAGGCGCATGTAGCCCTCGTACTGCTCGCGGCTCCAGTC
>JAOBWO010000165.1 GCA_025463415.1 Acidimicrobiales bacterium
ACGATGTCCGTCACCGAGGCCGGCGAGTTCTTCGGCGACGGTGCCGCGAAATCGCCGGCGGCGCACAAGATCCTCACCCAGCTATCCGACCTCGGACTCGGCTACCTGAGCATCGGCCAGCCGCTGACGACCCTGTCCGGCGGGGAGCGGCAGCGGCTCAAGCTGGCCATCCACATGGCCGAGACCGGCCGGGTCTACGTCCTTGACGAGCCGACCGCCGGCCTGCACCTCGCCGACGTCGAGCAGCTGCTCGGCCTGCTCGACCGGCTCGTCGACTCCGGCAGGTCGGTCATCGTCATCGAGCACCACCAGGCGGTCATGGCGCACGCCGACTGGATCATCGACCTCGGCCCAGGCGCCGGCCACGACGGGGGACAGGTCGTCTTCGAGGGCACCCCCGCCGACCTGGTCGCCACCGGCAGCACCCTCACCGGCAAGCACCTCGCCGCCTACGTCGGCAGCTGAGCCTCGCGGGGGAGTCCTGACCGGAAACCCGGTTGCGAGTGAGGGCTCACTCACTTATCGTGGCGCCATGCTCCCAACGCCAGTTGCAGAACGGCCGATACCTCGCACCTCCCCCCGCGCCCGGCCGATGTCACCGGTTGACCGACGCGCAGCTCTCACCGCCGCCACGCTGCCACTGTTGCTGGCGCACGGCACGACGGTGACCACACGGCAGATCGCCGAGGCCGCCGGCGTCGCGGAGGGCACCCTGTTCCGGGTCTTTCCCGACAAGAGCGCCATCATCCGGGCCACCCTGGACGCCGCCATGGACCCCGCTCCGCTGTACGAGGAGCTGGCCGGCGTCGAGACCAAGCTGACGCTGCGGCCGCGACTGGTCGCCATCACCACGATCCTGCAGCGGCGACTGGTCAATGTCATCGCTCTGATGATGGCGGTCGGGATGCACGAACCGCCGGGGGATCTCGAAGCGCGCCGGGAGAGCAACCACACGATCACGGCCACGATCGCCCTGCTGCTTTCCCCTGACCACGGTCAGCTCCGTCTCCCCCCGCCGGAGGTGGCGCGGTTGTTGCGGCTGCTGATCTTCTCGGGGTCCCACCCACTGATCACCGACGGCACGCCACTCACAGCCGAGGAGATCGTCACACTGCTGCTGGACGGAGTCCTTGTGCACGAGTCGGCTGACCCGGCTGAGCGGTCCCCGTCGGTGCGTGCCACGTGCTGATCCGACTCCTCCGCAGCAACCTGCGCCCGTACCGCCGTCCCCTGGCGACCCTGGTGTTCCTGCAGTTTGTCGGGACGATGGCGTCGCTCTACCTGCCCAGTCTCAATGCCGACATCATCGACAAGGGCATCGCCAAGGGCGACACCGGCTACATCGTGCGGATCGGTGGCTGGATGCTGCTGGTCAGCCTTGTCCAGATCGTCTGCTCCATCGCCGCGGTCTGGTTCGGCGCCCGCACCGCGATGAGCTTCGGCCGCGATCTGCGGCGCACGATCTTCCACCACGTCGGCAGCTTCTCCGCCCGCGAGGTGGCCCATTTCGGAGCCCCGTCACTGATCACCCGCAACACCAATGACGTTCAACAGGTGCAGATGCTGGTGATGCTGAGCTGCACGATGTTGGTCGCGGCTCCGATCATGTGCGTCGGCGGGGTCATCATGGCGCTACGCGAGGCCGTTGGGCTGTCCTGGCTGATGGGCATCAGCGTCCCGGTGCTGGTGGTGTCGATCGGTCTCATCATCCGCCGGATGGTGCCTCAGTTCCGTTCGATGCAGACCCGGATCGACACCGTCAACCGGGTGCTGCGCGAGCAGATCGCGGGCATCCGCGTGGTGCGCGCGTTCGTTCGCGAGCCGTACGAGACCAAGCGGTTCGCCGACGCCAACACCGAGCTGACCGCGACGGCCCGGCGAGCCGGCCGCCTTCAAGCGCTGATCTTCCCTGTCGTGATGCTCGTCTTCAACTGCTCGAGCGTGGCTGTGCTGTGGTTCGGTGCCTCGAGGGTCGATTCGGGAGCCATCCAGATCGGCGCGCTGACGGCCTTTCTCAGCTATCTGCTGCAGATCCTGATGTCCGTGATGATGGCAACATTCATGCTGATGATGGTGCCGAGGGCAGCGGTGTGTGCCGAGCGCATCACCGAGGTGTTGGACACCGCATCCTCGGTCGTCCCTGCGAAACAGGGCATCACCGAGGTCACGATGCGCGGCGAGCTGGAGTTCCGTGATGTCAGCTTTTCCTATCCCGGGGCCACGTCACCCGTGCTACGCAACGTCTCCTTCCACGCCGTGGCAGGCAAGACGACCGCCATCATCGGCAGCACAGGGGCGGGCAAGTCAACGCTGATCTCCCTGATCACCCGGCTGTTCGACGCGACCGGCGGATCGGTCCTGGTCGACGGCATCGATGTCCGCGAGCTCGCCGAGGATGCGTTGTGGAGCCGCATCGGCCTGGTGCCGCAGAAGCCGTACCTCTTCTCCGGCACAGTCGCGAGCAACCTGCGCTACGGGGATCCCGACGCAACAGACGAAGAGCTGTGGCGATGCCTCGAGATCGCGCAGGCCCGCGAGTTCGTCGAGGCGATGCCCGACCAGCTGGCCGCGCCCATCACCCAGGGCGGCACGAACGTCTCCGGCGGCCAACGGCAACGGCTGGCGATTGCACGGGCACTCGTGCGCCGCCCTGAGATCTACCTGTTCGACGACTCGTTCTCGGCACTCGACCTCGGCACCGATGCCCGGCTGCGTGCGGCCCTGCGACCGGTGACCGGCGACGCCGCGGTGCTCATCGTGGCCCAGCGGGTGTCGACCATCGTCGACGCCGACCAGATCATCGTGGTCGAGGGCGGTGCGATCGTCGGAACCGGTAGCCACGGCGAGCTGCTCGAGACCTGCCCCACGTACGTCGAGATCGTCGAGTCGCAGGTCGCAGCGGTGGCCGCATGACCCAGACAGGCAACGACGCACCCGCCACTGTTCCCAAGCGGCTGCCGGCGGCGGGGCTCCGCCCCCGTGGGGGAGGGCCACCGTGGATGAACATGGGCCTGCCGGCCGAGAAGTCGATGAACTTCGCCCCCTCGGCGAAACGGCTGGTCGCCCGGCTGCGGCCGCAGCGGTTTGCCGTCCTGCTGGTGCTCGTCCTCGCGGTCGCCAGCGTCACCTTGACCGTGTTGGGCCCCAAGCTTCTCGGGCACGCCACCGACTTGATCTTTGCCGGCGTCCTCGGCAGGCAGCTGCCAGCGGGGGAGAGCCTGCAACAGGTGGTGGCTGCACAACGTGCGGCAGGCAACACCCACGTTGCCGACCTGCTTTCGGGCTCACATGTGGTGCCAGGCAAGGGGATCGACTTCACCGCGCTTGGACACGTTCTGCTGTTGGTGCTCTGTCTCTACGCCGCCGCCAGCGCGCGGTCGCTGCTGCAGGGCTTTCTGCTGAACGGGATC
>JAOBWO010000204.1 GCA_025463415.1 Acidimicrobiales bacterium
GGCCGAAATAGGTACATCGTCCGATGTGCCCGAACGCCTCAGAGGCGCACAGTGATCTCATCCACACGAGACCATCCCCGAACGAGGCCGCCGCCATGTCGAACCTGATCCACCCCACCATCGCCTACGAGATCGCCATCCAGCACCGCGACGAGCTGATCAACGCCGCCGACCGCAAACGTGCGCGGCGCTGGTCGTGGAGGCATCGAGATTAGCCTGGGGTCTGTGTTGACCGGTCGTGTCGGCTTGAGCCCAATCATGGTCGGTCGCAGTGCGACACTGGCCCGCCTGCGGTCGGTCGTCGACATGGGCGAACTGCATTCGTCGGACCTCCCCAGCGTGGCGTTGATCACCGGCGAGGCCGGCATCGGCAAGACCCGCTTGCTCCGCGAGATGCTGGCCACGCTGCCCGCTGACGTGAGTGTGTTCTCGGCGGCGGCCGAGCCACAGGCGGCGGCGCGGGCGTTCGACGTGGCCGGCCAGTTGGCTCCGGTCGACGCCGCGGAGGAACCCGGTGCATCGGTGCTGCGCGCCATTGCCGAAGCGGTCGGCCACGGACGGGTCGCCGTGGTGATCGAGGACCTCCACTGGATCGATGCCGACAGCGTGACCGTGCTGGATGCGATCGCGCGTCAGCCCTGGCCGAACCTGGTCATGTTCGCCACCTACCGGCCGTCCGACCTCAGCCGTGGATCGCCGGGCGGCGACTTCGTCCTACGCCTGGAACGCCGCAACGAAGTCGAGCAGTTCCGTCTCGATCGGCTCGACCGCGGCGAGGTCGGCGCGCTGATGGGCGCCATCTCCGGCGCGACCGTGTCGTCGGCCGCGGTGGAGGCCGTCCACCGGCGCAGCGGCGGGGTGCCGTTCGTGGTCGAGGAGCTGATGCGCTGCGCGGGCCCGGAGGCGTGCAGCGTCGACATCATCTCGGCCCAGCTGCCGTGGTCGTTGGAAGAGGCAGTGAGCCAACAGCTCGCCGGGCTCACCGATGCCGAGCGGACCATCGTCGACGCGCTCGCCGTCTTCGGGCAGCCGGCCGGCTTCGATGCGCTCACGACGATCACCGGTCTCGACGAGCGCGACCTGCTCGGCCACCTGCGCCCGATGGTCAACCGCGGGGTGATCTCGGAGATCCGCAACGATCGGTTGTGGTTCAACCATGCGCTGATGGGGGATTCGGTCCGCCAGCAGCTGCTCGGCCGTGAGCGTCGGCGGCTCCACGATGCCTGCTTCGCAGCTGTCGCGGCGCTGGCGCCCGACGACCACGCCGCGCTCGCCCAACACG
Organism: Acidimicrobiales bacterium; assembly: GCA_025463415.1. Taxonomy (GTDB): domain Bacteria; phylum Actinomycetota; class Acidimicrobiia; order Acidimicrobiales; family Ilumatobacteraceae; genus WLMZ01. Next base: position 1,283 of record JAOBWO010000204.1, read on the forward strand.
CGCAGGGCGCGGGTCGTTACGACGAGGTCGTCGAGATCGCCCGGGTCGGCGCGCACGCCTACCTGCAGCGCGGTGCCACCTTCCAAGCTCTGCGTCTCGCCAGCCAGGGGCTGGCCGAGGACCCCGATGACCCCACTCTGCTCGGGGCGGCGACGCCCGCGGCGTGGCGGCTCGACTTCGTCGCTGAAGCGCTGGAGTACGCCGCACGCTGGGTTCGTGTCGCACCGACGCTGGCCGACCGGATCGATGCGATGCGCTTCGTCGCCCGGCTGCACGACGAGACCGGCGACCGTCCGGCCGCCGACGCGACCATCGCGGAGCTCACCGCGCTGGTCGCATCCCTGCCTCCCGGTGCGGAGCTGGCCCGGGCCGAGGCGGCGTTGGCGCAGCTGCTGATGCTGCGCCACGACCGAGCGGCCGAGGGATGGGCCAGGCTGGCGATCGAGCACGCAGTCGCGGCCGGGGACGTGGCCGTTCGGGTGCAGGCCGAGGTCGAGATGGCCAGTTCGCTGAGCCGGCACGCCTCCGCGGAGGTCGCCCTCGTAGCGTTGCGCGCGGTGATCGTCGAGGCCCGCAACCTCGGCGACGGCGTGCTGCTGAGCCGGGCGTTGAACAACAGCATCGACCTCATCTCCCCGCGCAGCCCGGAGAGTGCGGCGATCCGCGACGAACTGCGTCGGACGGCGATCGAGCACGGTCTCGACAAGCTCGGCCACCGGACGATCCTCTGGCACGACGCGTTCGAGAGCAGCGCCGTCGGCGATCTCGCGACCACCAAGCGACTGATCGACGAATGGGCGAGCTGGACCCCGCTGCCCATGCGTAGCGTCCATTACCAGGCGCAGCTCGCGACGATCGCCGTCGAGGAAGGTCGCTCGGCCGATGCCGCCGAGATCTTCGCCGTGATGGACCTGTCCGCGGATGCCGGCTGCGACGACGAGATGTTGGTGGCGTGGCTGTCGCTGGCCGCATTGGTGCGCGACGCCGCGCTCGGCCGCGCCGTGTTCGACGTGGTCGTCCAGAGCACCTCCCAGGCGGACGGCTGGCACGAGACCTCCAAGGTGGTCCGCGTGGTGAGCGCCGCGCTGGAGGTCGGCATCGGGGCAGGGGAGATCCGCGAGCGGCTGATCCGTGGTCGCTTGGCCGGCCATCCGTCGCACGACCGGCTCGCGCGCGCTGCCGAGGGCCTCCTCGCCCAGGCCGAGGATCGACCCGTGGCCGCGATCGAGGTGCTGTCGGATGTGCTGGCCCGAGCGGACGAGTCGGTCACGCGGTGGCTGGAGGGGTCGATGCGGGTCTGCCTGGCCCAGGCCCTGCTGGCAGCCGGGCGGCGCAGCGATGCGCTGGCCGAGGCAACCCGTGCAGTCGAGGTGCTCGAGCGCTGGCCGGGTTGGCGGCGCGACCGCGCCGAGGCGCTGCTGGCTCGTCTGGCCGGTTCCACGGTGCGCTCCATCGGCCAGTTGACGACGCGGGAGAACGAGGTCGCGCTGCTGATCGCCGACGGGCTGACCAACGGTCAGCTGGCCGAGCGACTGTTCATCTCGCCGAAGACCGCCGCGGTGCACGTGTCGAACATCCTCGCCAAGCTCGGACTGTCCAGTCGCACAGAGATCGCCGCATGGGCGATCCGGCGGGAGCTGCCCCAAGCAGGCTGACGCTCTGTTACAGAAATCGCACAATCGGGAACCATCGGTGCGTCGGCCGGCGTCGAACCGCCATGGGGAACATCGACACTCAGGCCCGAACGGGCAGCACGTGCACATTGGCCAGCCGACTGACGGGCGCCGGGATCGCGACGATCCTCGTGCTCACCGCAGCGAGCTGCTCGAGCGACTCGAAGACGTCGTCGCCGGCGCCGGCGATCGACCGCACTGCGGCGACGACCGCAGCCTCGACTGCGGGGACGATCGCGGCGGCAGCCACGACGGCGGCGCCGTACGCCGAGACGGCCGACACGACCGCGGGGTCGACCGCCGAGTCGACCGCCGCGACGATCGCTGTAGCAGACACCGTTGACGGCGCGGTGTCCGGGGGCGGCACCGCGACCACCGACGGTGCAACGGTGGGCGAGGACGTCTCGCTGCAGGGGGCGTCGCCGTTCGGCACCGCGCTGGCGATCACGGCGTCGGTGTCCGTGCAGGTTGCCGACGTCCGTCATGCCGTCAACGCCCTCCCGGCGATCGTCGCCGCCAATGGTGGAGCGATCTTCGACTCCGAGGTGTCGGTGGGCGACCCCGCCACTGCGACCGCCACGATCACCGTCAAGGTCCCGCCACCCGGCCTGGAGGACCTCGTGTCCGGGTTGGGCGGCCTCGGCGAGTTGACGTCGCGCAACCAGCAGGCCGAGGACGTCGCCGATCAGCTCAGCGACACCCAGAACCGGATCGCGGCTGCACAGGCAAGCGTGGACCGGGTCCGTTTCTTGCTGGCCGGCGCCGTGGACATCGATGCAGTGATCCGCATCGAGGGCGAGCTGACCATCCGTGAGACGGCGCTCGAACAGCTGCTCGCTGTCGAGCGCAACGTGACCGACAAGGTGCAGCTCGCGACTTTGACGATCGTGTTCTCGCCGAAGCCGGTGGTGGTGGCCGCACCGGTGGTGCCGCCGCCGGCGCTGATCGATGTCGGTGCCAAGGTGCAGCCGTCCAGCGCATCCGCCCGGGCGTTGATCGCCGGCTGGCACGGCTTCACCGCCGTCCTCCGCGGCATCGTCGTCGGCCTCGCCTACAGCCTGCCCGTGTTGATCCTGCTGCTGCTCGTGGGAGCCGTGCTCTGGATCGTGCGACGCATCCGCCGTGCCTCACGCCGCCGGCAGCCGGCGGTCATCCCGGCGGAGTGACCGTCGGTTCGAAACCACGCACGATCGCTGCGCAGATCGCGCCGAGCTGAGTGACCTGCTCGGCGGTGAGCTGATCGAACACGGCGCTGCGGACGGCGGCAACGTGACCCGGCGCGGCATCAGCCAGCGCAGCGACGCCCTGCTCGGTGATCGCCACGAGCTGGCTGCGCCGGTCCGTCGGGCAGTCCCGACGCACCACCCAACCGCTGCCTTCCATGCTGGTGATCGCGTGCGTCAAACGGCTCTGGGAGTAGCGCAGACCTCGGGCGAGGTCGGTCATCCGCAGCGTGCCCTCCCCGGGCTGCCGACGCGCCTCGTCGAGCCGGACGAGGATGCCGTAGTAGGCGTGCGGCATCTGCGCATCGCGCTGGAGCTGGCGGTCCAACGCCTCGTCGACCAGTTGGGTGGTCAACAGGTACGCCCGCCATGCGGTCTGCTCGTCCTTGTCAAGCCAACGCCGTCGGGCCATGCTTTCGAGTGTAGATCGGCCTTCGTCGTTGTTGAGCACTCAAGCACTCGGCCGCTCTGCATCCGCTATGCTTACTTGAGAGCTGAAGTAATTGTTCGTCGAAAGCAGGTCGTCATGCCCGTCACTCGCCTCAACCACGCCGTCCTCTACGTCCGCGATGTCCAGGTGACCCGCGACTTCTACGAGCAGGTCCTCGGATTCGAGACCCTGATCTGGATGCCGGGTCGGGCGGCGTTCTTCCGTGCGTCGGGCTCGACGAACGACCACGATCTCGGCACGTTCCAGATCGGTGCGCAGGCAGGTCCGTCGGAGGCCGGCCGATCGTCGGTCGGGCTCTACCACCTCGCCTGGGAGGTCGACACGCTGGCCGAGCTGCAACGCATCGCCGGTCTGCTGCAAGAGCGCGGCGCACTCGTCGGGGCAACTGACCACGTCACCACCAAGGCGCTCTATGCCAAGGATCCCGACGGCATCGAGTTCGAGGTCTGCTGGTTGCTGCCGGCCGACCTCTTGGACGAGGAGACCGTCGACCGGGCTCGCAAGGGAACCATGGGCCCGCTCGACCTGCCGTACGAGATCAGCCGCTACGGGGCCGAGACCCGCGGCGGGATCGGCGTGTCGATCCCGGTCTGAGGTCGTGGCGTCGTGTGAGACGTCGTCCGGAGTGACGCAGGTTCAGTTGACCCCGCGCGCCTTGCCGACCCAGAACGGCTCCCGCAGCTTGAACTTCTGCAGCTTGCCGGTGGCGGTGCGCGCCAGGGTGTCGCGGAACTCGATCCGCTTCGGGCACTTGTAGCCCGCCAACTTGGTCTTGGTGTAGGCGATCAGGTCCGCCTCCGTCACCGTCGACCCCGCCGACGTGACGACGAGCGCCATCACGAGCTCGCCCCACTTCTCGTCGGGAACGCCGATCACCGCGACCTCCTCGACCTCGGGGTGGCTGAACACAGCGTCCTCGACCTCGATCGACGACACGTTCTCACCGCCGGAGATGATCACGTCCTTCTTGCGATCAGCGATCGTCAGGTAGTGATCGGAGGGGTCGATGGTGCCGCCGTCGCCGGTGTGGAACCACTCCAGCGCGATGGTGGCGCCATCGGCGACGTCCTCATGGATGGCCGCTGCGGTCTCGGTCGGCTGGTCCCAGTAGCCGGCCATGACAACGTTGCCGCGGGCCAGCACCTCGCCCGTCGACGAGATCGCGGTGTCGATGCCGATCGCCGGTGCGCCCGCACGGCTGAGCATCTGGGCCCGCTCGGCAGGAGTGAGCTCGTCGTACTCGGCCCGGCCACGGTTGATCGTCAGCAGCGGCGACGTCTCGGTGAGGCCGTAGATCTGGTTGAACTCCCAGCCGAGCTCGGTCTCGATCCGCTCGATCGTGCGCGTGGGCGGCGGAGCCCCGGCGGCGACGAGCCGGACGGTGCCGCGGCCCGGGATCTCACCGTCCCACGTCTGTGCAGCGTCGAGGACTGCGTTCAGCACGGCAGGCGCTGCGCAGAGGAGGGTGACACCGTGGCGCTGGACGCGGCGGAGGATCTCGCCGCCGTCGATCTTGCGCAGGATGATGTGCTGGGCGCCCATCCCCGTGGTCGCGTACGTCATGCCCCAGCCGTTGCAGTGGAACTGCGGCAGGGTGTGCAGGTACACGTCGCGGTCGCTGACGCCGAGGTGCCACCCGAACGTCGTGGCGTTGATCCAGATGTTCCGGTGGGTCAGCTGCACGCCTTTCGGACGCGCTGTCGTGCCGCTCGTGTAGTTGATCGTCGCAGTGGCATCCTCGTCGGGCGTCCACGGCTGCGGCTCGGCATCGAAGCGGGACAGCTCGGCATCGGTGACGTCACCGATGATCATCGTCCGCTCGCACCGCACCTGCTGCAGCCCGTCGGCCAGCTCCGGGTCGACGAGCAGGATCCGTGCCCCGGAGTGATCGACGATGTACTGGATCTCCTCGGCGACGAGGCGGAAGTTGATCGGCACGAGCACGCGACCGGATCCGCTGACGCCGAAGAACGCCGTGAGCAGTCGAGCGGAGTTGTGGCTGACCA
>JAOBWO010000205.1 GCA_025463415.1 Acidimicrobiales bacterium
ATCACGCCCGATTGGTGCGCGCCTTGACCGTGGCGTGCGGCGACGACCAGCGTGCGGCCGACGCCGTGCAGCACGCGTTCGTGAAGGCCCATCTGCGCTGGCGCACGATCAGTCGCTACGACGATCCCGTCGGCTGGATCCGGCGGGTGGCCATCAACCGCCTGCGCGACGAGCACCGCAGCGATGTTCGCAAGCGGCGCGCTGTCGAGCGGCTCGCCGCCCAACCCGCACCGAGCCAGGCTGAGCCCGACATCGGCGACGTCGGGGCCTTGCTGGCTGCGCTGCCGCGCCAGCAGCGTCTGTCGTTGGCGCTGTTCTACGTCGAAGACCTCTCCGTCGCCGAGGTCGCGGCCGCGCTGGAGATCTCCCAGGGAGCCGTCAAGTTCCACCTCCACCAGGGCCGCAACGCGCTTCGCGGCTCGAAGGTCGGCGAAGGAAGTGAGCCGTCATGAACGAGTTCGACGATCCGTACCTGCGCAACACCCTCCAGCAGTTGGGCGGTCAGGCCCCCGATGAGACCGCTGAGTTCGCCGCCGTGCAGCAGCGGGTTCGCGCCGTCAAACGACGTCGCGCCGTGGTTGCCAGCAGCGGCCTCGCCGGCTTGTTCCTCGTCGCCGTCGTCCTGGCGGGTGTGCGCCACGGGGGCACGCAGTCCGTCACGCCCGCGACCAACGACCACTCGTTGACCAGCGAGGTCGCGATCTCGCAGGTGTCGTCGACCACGCTCGAACCAACCACGACCGTGCGGGTCGCCACCACCCCCGAGGCCACGCCCACCACGGCGACGGCAACGACCGCGACGACCACGGCGACCTCGACGATCTCGACGACCTCGGCACCGACCAGCTCGGCACCGACCAGCTCGTCATCCGTCGCGGTTGACACGACGGTCGAGCCACAGCCGACCACGCCGAGCACGGCGGCATCGGTGCCGCAGACACCCGGGGCCGGCACACCGTCGAGCGAGGCACCGACGGCGGGCGGCACGGTGACCACGCCGCCGCCATCCGCGGCTCCCGAGACGTCGTCGTTCAGCGCACTGCACGGTGCGATCACCGTCGAGCTCCGCGACGGGCAGCTCCACATCATCGGCCACCAGACCGCTGTGGGCTTCACCTATTCGGTCGAGCGCAACGACCCCGACCGCATCCGCGTGCGCTTCGAGAACGGTGAGGCCCGCTCCCAGATCGATGTCTCGATCGTCGGCGGTCACATCGCGGGCAGCACGCAGGAGTCATCCAGTGGGAGCGGCTCCGGCACGCCGCCGTCCACCTCGGCGCCGCTGCAGGCACCGCCAACCTCCGCACCTGCGACCTCTCCAACCCCGCCGCAGAGCTCCGCACCGCCGACGAGCGACGACCACGGTGGTGGCTCCGGCCACGGCTCGAGCGGCGGCTCCGGTGGACTCGGAGGTGGGCCCGGAAGCGACACCACCGTCGGCGGAGCCACCGGAGGCTGACCCTCGCCCGCCCGAGCTCGTGCTATCACTGAGGTGATGGCCGCCACCGACTGGAACCCGTTGCTGCGCGCCGAGTTCGACAAGCCCTACTGGCAGCCGTTGCAGGACTTCGTGCGCGATGAACGGGCGCACCACACCGTCTACCCGCCGCACGCGGACGTGTTCGCGGCGATCCATCTCACGTCCCATGCCGACACGCGGGTGATGATCCTCGGCCAGGATCCCTATCACGGGCCGAACCAGGCGCACGGGCTGTGCTTCTCGGTGCGCAGGGGCGTCGCGGTGCCGCCGTCACTGGCCAACATCCACCGGGAGCTGCGCGACGATCTCGGGGTCGAGCCGCCACTGCACGGCAACCTCGAGCACTGGGCCGCCGAAGGGGTGTTGCTGCTCAACACCACGCTGACTGTGCGCGCCGGGCAGGCGGCCAGCCATCAGGGCAAGGGTTGGGAGGCCTTCACCGATCAGGTGATCCGAGTGGTCAGCGACAAGGTCGACCCCGTCGTGTTCATCCTGTGGGGCGCGTCCGCACGCAGGAAGAAGGCGTTGATCGACGCGAGCCGGCACGTGATCATCGAGTCCGCGCACCCGTCTCCGCTGTCGGCCCACAACGGGTTCTTCGGCAGCAAGCCGTTCAGCCGCACCAACGAGGCGCTGATGTCGACGGGCCGCCAGTCGATCGACTGGCGGCTCCCCGAGTGATCGGTCAGCCTGCGGGGCTGGGGTAGGTCGGCGCGGACTCGCCGGGCGGCGGGGTGGTGTAGATCGAGACCGCACCCGTCGGGTCGAACGTCTTGTCGTCGGTCGGCCACGAGCCGGGCAGGTAGCGCTTGCCACCGTCGACGAACTCGTACATGCCCTGGCCCTGCTTGCGGATCTCGTCCGGCCCACTGGCCGAGGGATCCCACCAGATCTCCGTGCCGTCGTCGATGCCGACGTAGTCGGGCTGGGGCCAGATGTTGTGGCTGCCCCAGCTCAACGACGGCTGGCTGATCGCCGACGGTGTCGGTGCGCCGTTGAACAGCGCTGCCTTCCACGTGTCGTGGGTCAGGTTGGGGCCGACGCCTTGCAGCGCGGCGAAGAACACCGCGGGGTACGGAGCGAAGATGCCGATCGTGTCCTTCGCCGGCGGCTCCTGGCCCGTGAACCACTTGTACAGCGCGTAGTAGCCACTGACCTCCGGCGTCAGCTTCGCGGCGAGACCGGAGTACCCGAAGGCGTGCTTCCACTGGTCCTGGTCGTAGGTGCGGGCGAAGGCGTTCAGGTCGACGAGCGAGGAGACGCCGATGACCCACTCCGGGAAGTAGCCCTGCGCGGTGGCCTCCTTGGTGAAGTCACGCGGCGCGACGGGATCGCCGCTGAAGATGATGCTCGTCACACCGGCCGCCTTGAACTTGGCGATCGCCTGCGAGGCACTCTGCTGGATGCTCGCCGGATCGAGTTGGTAGGACACCGACTCCGCCAAGGGAGCACCGGCCGCCGACATGCCGGCACTGAACTTGTCGGCGAGGTCCTTCGACGTCGAGCTGCTCTCGATCCAGAGGTAGCCGAACTTGCGCGGCGAGTTGACGAACTCGTCACCGGCATGGACCGCGTTCTTGCCGATCAGTTGCTTCCCGATCATCTCGAGCACGTGCACCTGGGCCTGCTCTGCGCCCGAAGCGATGCCGAACACGTTCGGATCGCGCTGCACGTACCAGTCCGGCGGCTGTCCCGGCGTGCATGCCAAGCACTGGACGCCATGTGCGGACAGCTCGTCGGCGAAGGCGTTGGTGAGTGCCGGTCCGCCCCAGACCATGAACGGCTTGATGTCCTCCGCGATGTGCACCGCGTCGGCGCGTGCCGCCGTCTCGTCCGCTGCGGTGCCCGTGCCCTCCACGAACTCCAGCTTCACCTTGCGGCCGTACGTCTCGTAGTGGCTCTCGAAGTAGTCGACCATGTTCGTCATCGTCTCGGACTGCTGCGCGTTGGTGTCCTCGACCTTGATCGCGTCGGTGATGTAGCTGATGATCGGGTCGTTGGCCATTCCCTGGTACACGGCGATGGTGATCGTGTCGGCGGTGACGCCGTCCGCCGTGGCGCCACCGTTGTCGCCCGTGAACGGCGCGTAGCACTCGGCTGCGAAGAAGTCGGGCACTGCGATGCGGCCGGTCTTCTGGTCGCACGTGGCGCTCCAGTCGACACTGATCCCCTGATCCTTCGCCTGCGAGAACGACAGCGGGAAGGTGACCGGCTTCGGATCGGTGGCCGGCGTCGTCTCCGGCGTGGAGCCGGCGGTGTCGACGCTGGATCCGCTGGATCCGCTGGACGGAATCGTCGTGGCGCTCTCGCTCGACGCGCTGCTCGGCGCAGTCGTCGTCCCCACCGTCGTAGCGGTCGTCGACGCGGTCGTGGTGGCCGGCGAGACGGCCTTCTTGTCATCGCTGCCACCGAAGATGATCACGGCCCCCACCGCGAGCACCACCACGACGACGATCGCGATGATCGGTCCGTACCGCTTCATCGCGGTGGAATCCTTCCGCGATCCCCCACTGCTGCCTGCGCTGGCTGGTTGCACTGCCTACCCCCTGTTGGATGTTGCGTTGTCTTGGATTGAACTCACGGCTGTGTTCCGGACCTCGAGATGGCTGCGCTCGAGGTACCGAGGTAGCTCTCCACGACTGCCGGGTGCTCCAGCACCTCGGCCGGTGGACCGGTGGTGACCACGGCGCCCTGATCCAGGGCCAAAAGGCGGTCTGAGATCGAGCTCACCAGCGGCATGTCGTGCTCGATCACGATCAGGCTCGCGCCCATCTCGTCGCGCAGCCGGAGCAGCACCGGGGCGAGTGCCTCGACCTCACGTTGGGCGATGCCCGAGGACGGCTCGTCGAGCAGGATCACCGTTGGCCGGTGGGCGACCTGACAGGCGAGGTCCACGACTCGGCGTGTGCCGGTCGACAGCTCGCGGATGAACGAGTTGCGGTGCTGCCCGAGGGCCATCAGCTCCAGCAGCTCGTCGACGCGCAGCGCGACCTGTTGCTCGGAATCGAACGTCTGCGGCATCCGCAACGCGGCCGCGAGGATGCTGCGACTGCCGACGAATCGCTCCGTCGCGATCGCCAGCGTCTCCGCCACCGTCAGCTCGGGGAACAACTTGGCGTCCTGGAAGCTGCGTCCGAGGCCCTGCGCCGCACGCTGGGCGGGACTGGCATCGGAGAGGTCGACACCCGCCAGGTGCACCCTGCCCGCGTCGGATGGAGTGAAGCCGGAGATGAGGTCGAACAAGGTCGTCTTGCCCGCACCGTTGGGCCCGATGATGCCGAGGATCTCACCCGGCGCGACCTCGAACGAGACGTTGTCGACCGCCCGGATGCCGCCGAAGCTGCGCACCAGGCCGGTGATGAGAAGCGCCGGTGGCTCGTCCGCGATGGGCTCCCGTGCGGGACGCGCCACCGCGCCGTCTCCGACACTTGCATTCGAAAGGAACACGGAACGCAAGAGGTCGGGCCGGTCCAACAGCTCCGCCGTCGGACCGCTGAACCGCACCGTGCCACGTTCGAGGAAGTACGCGCGATGGGCCACCGTGAGCGCGACGTTCACGCTCTGCTCGACCATGATCACGGCAACGCCATCGGCTGCCAGACGTTCGATGATCGGCAACATCTGCCCGACGATCACGGGGGCGAGGCCGAGCGACAGCTCGTCGATCAACAGCACGCGCGGCTTGGCGATGAACGCCATGCCCAGCGCCAACATCTGCTGTTGGCCACCGCTGAGGTCGGCCGCGGCGTCTTCCATCCGAGCCTGCAACGCCGGGAACATCGTCAGCACCTCGGCCGCGCTGGCCGCCACCTCGCCCGCCTGGCGGCGCCGGGTCCAGCCGGCGAGCTGCAGGTTCTCGCGGATCGTCAGCGACCCGAACACGCCCGCGCCACCGGGCATCTGGGAGATGCCCAGGACCGCGATCTCGTTCGGGGGCGCATGGGTGATGTCGCGACCGTCCAGCACCACGGCCCCACGGTCGGCCTCGACGATGCCGCTGATCGCCTTGA
>JAOBWO010000212.1 GCA_025463415.1 Acidimicrobiales bacterium
CGTTGCAGGTAGCAGTGCCCACCGGCACTGCTACCTGCAATGAACCCCGTTTGGTTCCTCGCTGCCGGTGGAGCACCAGGGGGAGGAAGGTACCCCACCGAAGCAGCGTGAACAGTGGTAATGATGGGGGCGCTCTGTAACGAGACCTCGCCCGACGTGTGCGATTTCTGTAACAGATGGGTGGACTGTGTAAGGCAAGCCGGGCACTGCAACCGCATCCCTTTGAGGAGGTTCCGGATGCAATCGTTGCTGTTCGTGGAGGACGACGACTCGATCCGTCTCGCCCTCCGTCTGGCGCTCGAGGACGAAGGATACGAGGTCAGAGAGGCCCCCGACGGCCGCAGCGGGCTCGAAGCGTTCGCCGAACGGGAGCCCGACCTGGTCCTGCTGGACCTCCGCCTCCCGGACATGTCCGGGTTCGATGTGTGCAGGGCGATGCGGGCGCGCAGCATCGTGCCGATCATCATCGTCACCGCGCAGACCGACACCCACGACCTCGTCGTCGGCCTCGAAGCCGGCGCCGACGACTACGTCACCAAGCCGGTCGTGCCGAAGGAGCTGGCGGCTCGCATCCGCGCCCAGCTCCGCCGTGTCCAGCTCCACGAATCCCCGTCGGCCGGTCCCCGCCCGACGTTGTTCGGCGATGTCGAGGTACGGCACGAACAAGGCATCGTCCTCAAGGGAGACGTCGAGCTGAGCCTGACCAAGACCGAGTTCCGGCTGATGTGCGAGTTCGCCGAGCACGCGGGTGCGGTGCTGTCGCGCGACCAGCTGCTGGAGCGCGTCTGGGGCTACGAGTACCTCGGCGACAGCCGTCTCGTGGATGCCCACGTGCGCCGTCTGCGGTTGAAGATCGAGGATCATCCCGACGAGCCGAAGCTGCTCGTGACGGTGCGCGGCCTCGGCTACCGCCTGCTCAGCTGATCACTGGCGGCCCGCCGCTGAACGGGTTCACGCCTCGCGGGCGGCGGCTGGCTCGAACCAACGCGACCAACAGGCCGCTGACGATGCCCGCGAACGCTCCGTACTCCAGCCAGAGGACGCCGATGATCTTGACTCCCGACAGGTGCTCGACGTTCCCGTCGACCTTGGAGACGCAGTTCGAGTCGACGTCGTAGCCCGTGCCCTCACCGTCGGAGTCGTGCACGGGGTGTGAGCTGCTACCGGCCACGAAGATGCCGCTGCCGCACACGAACGGCCCGGCCGGCGACTGCAGCGTCGGCGCAGCCGCCGACAGGCAGGCGACGATGAACCCGATCGTCACGGCGAAGATGAACACGCCCCACCAGCGCACTCGGGTGATCCTGCCGCCCATCGGTCAGCCGTCCGTGCCTGGTCCGGTGGCGCCGGTGATCTCGCGCAGGAACGCTTCGACCTCGGAGCGCTCGCGTGTGCGCCGCATCGGAGGGAGCGCCTTGACGATGTCCCAACGGTAGTTCGCCTTGCCGAGTCGAGGGTCGAACACCGCCACCACGCCGCGATCGGTCGCGGTCCGGATCAGGCGGCCGGTGGCCTGGGCGAGCAGCGTCGAGGCCCGTGGGATGTCGATCTGGCCGAATGCCTTCGACCCCAACAGCTCTCGACGCGCGGACAGCAACGGGTCGTCCGGCCGGGGAAAGGGCAACCGATCGATGGTGACCAGCGAGAGGGTCCGACCCGGGATGTCGACACCTTGGAAGAAGCCGGAGGTGGCGAACAGGCAGACGCTCTCGTCCTCGCTGAACGCCTTCACCAGAGCGCTCTTGGGCATGTCGCGCTGGGTGATCACCTTGTGCGGGATGCGCTCGCGCACCGCTGCGGCGGCGGCATCCATCGCCTTGTAGCTCGTGAACAGCGCCAGGGTGCGGCCGCCGGCTGCCGTGATCAGCGCCACCAGCTCGTCGGCAACGGCCTCGGCGTACTGCGCCGAGCGGGGATCCGGCATGTGCAGCGCGCAATAGAGCACGGCGTTCGCGGCGTAGTCGAACGGACTGCCGACATCGACGATGTCGACGGCCTCAGCGGGGATCCCGACCCGCTCGGTCAACGACGCCGGGATCGTCGCGCTCGTCAGGATCGCCGTGTGCTTGTCCCAGATCCCGGCTCGAAGTGTCGGCCCGACATCGAGCGGGGCGATCTCCAACCGGGGCATCTCCCGACCACCGGAGACGAACGCCACGTAGCCGTCGTTCTTGGCGATCGCGCGGTCGATGTCGTCGATCAGCCGGGTCGCCTGGGTCTGGGCGCGGAGCTTCTTCTGCTTGGCGTCCTCCACGGTGGTGTCGATCGCGCGCAGTGAGCTCTGAGCGTTGTCGATCGACTGCCGGCCCGTGATCAGAGCTGCGCTGATGGCGTCGGGCAGTGGGAAGGGCAGGCGCTGACCGACGAAGCCCGCGATCGATTCGCGCAGCGCCACGCCGCTCTCCATCACCGAGGCGATCATGCCGGGCTCGTCGATGATCCGCCGCAGGGTCATGCCGAGGTTGGTGAAGCGTCCGCTCCCGATCGCGATGCCCACCGTGTCGCTCATGATGTCTTCCAACGAGTGCGCCTCGTCGACGATCACGACGTCGTGCTCGGGCAGCAGCACCCCACCGCTGGCCACGTGCAGGCCGTACAGGTAGGTGTTGACCACCACGACGTCGGCGACGGCTGCGCGTTTGCGGGCCGCCTCGGCGAAGCAGGCGTCGCCCATCGGGCAGCGCGTCGCACCGGGACACTCGTCGCTGCTCACCGACACCGACTGCCACGCGCGATCGGTGGGCATCCAGTCCAGCTCCGCCTGATCGCCCGTTCGCGTCGTGCCTGCCCACTCACCGAGCCGCTTGACCTCGGCCTTCACCGTGGGTGCGAGCTCCTCCAGCTCGAGCTGACCGGTTGCAGCCTGCTGCGTCTCGCGCACGCGCTGCAGGCAGATGTAGTTGCTGCGCCCCTTCAGGATCGCGAAGTCGAACGGCACATCGAGATGGGTGGCCAGGAAGGGGAGGTCCTTGTTGGCCAGTTGATCCTGCAGCGCCTTGGTCGCAGTGGCCACCATCACGTGCTTGCCGGCCATCACCGACGGCACGAGGTACCCCATCGTCTTGCCCGTGCCGGTGCCCGCAGCCACCACCAGGTGGCGTCCGGATTCGATCGCCTTGGCGACCGCTTCGGCCATCTGGCGCTGCCCCGGACGCTCCTCTGCGGCCGGCAACGCGCCCGTCACGCTGGCCAGCGCGGCGCGGACTTCGTTGACGGACATGGGTTCCGACGGTAGCGGTACGCGCCTCGTCGGGGTGGTACCACCCACGAGCGGTGAGGTCACCCCTCTGTTCGACCCAGCGCCGCTGTCGTACGTTGACGTCGGTGTCCGGCGCCGTTGCTCTTGTCTCGTTGATCCGACTGCGTCGGCGATGGCGCAGTGGCATCAGCGTTGTCGTCCTGATCGGCATCGTGGGAGGCCTGGCGCTGTTCTCGATCGCCGGTGCACGCGAGACGCAAGCCTCCTACGACACCTACCTGCGCTCCGTCGGGTCGTCGACGATGTCCGTGACCACCTTTCAGGCCTACGACGCACGGTCTGCCGAGGCGATCGCGGCGATTCCGGGAGTCGCCCTATCGCGGACGTACGTCGGTTTCAACGTCAACGTCCTCGTCAATGACGTGCCGGACTTCTCCATCGAGTTCGAGACGATCGGCACGTTCGACGGTCGGTTCTTCGATCAGGACCGGTTCACGGCCACCGCCGGTCGTCTGGCCGATCCGGACCGCCCGGACGAGGTGGACGTCAACGAGTTCGCAGCATCGCGGTACGGCTTCACCGTGGGGCAACGCCTCGATCTCGGGGTCTACTCGGTCGAGCAGTGGCAGGATCCCACCTTCTTCGAGGCACCGAGCCCTCCGATGCACCGGCAGACGGTGACGATCGTCGGCATCGGCGTGTTCCCGGACGAAGCCGTCCACGACGACGGCGACCGGACCCAGCAGCTGCTCATCACCCCTGCGCTGAGCGCGCAGCTGGGTGCGCTCTCCACGTATGGCGTGCAGGGACTCGTCCTCGAGCACGGTGACGACGGCGTCGCGGCCGTGCGCGCAGCGATCTCGGACACGGTTCCGGCGGGAGCGGTGGAGTTCCACTCAACCGCCGAAGACGCACGTCATGCCCGGCGGGCACTGCAGCCGTTGTCGATCACGCTCACCCTGTTCGGGGTCGTGGTCGGGCTCGTCGGTCTCGTGCTCACCGCGCAGGCGTTGGTCCGGCTGCACCGCGCCGAGCACGAGGAGCGGTCCATGCTCCGCGTGTTCGGTGCATCCCCCCGCTCGATCGCGACCGCATCGGTGGTTCCGCTCGTCGTCGTCGTCGTGCTCGGCGTCCTACTGGCAGTCGTCATCGCGGTGGCCGCGTCGCCGCTCATGCCGATCGGACCCGTCCGCCGCTTGCAGACTGCCCATTCCTTCCACGCGGACGTCCCAGTCCTCGCCCTCGGAGCGTTGCTGATCGTGGTCATCCTCGGTACGGCCCTGTCGGCGATCGTGTGGTCGGAGGCTCCGGAGCGACAGAGCCGCCGTGCTCGGCGGCGGCGACGGCCGCTCGCGGCATCCGCCGCGATCGCGTTGGGACTGCCGCCGTCGGCTGTCGTCGGCGTTGGAGCGGCCTTCGAGGCGGATTCGTCCAAGGCGGGTGTGCCGACACGATCGGTGATCGCGGGCGCTGCGCTCGCGGTCGCCGCCGTTGTCGGCGCGCTCACATTCGCAGCGAGCTTGACCACACTCGTCGACAGCCCACGCGCGTTCGGCTGGAACTGGGACGCGACGGTGCTCGATGGCAACGGCTACGACAACCTCGACGTGGCGAAGGCCACGGCGATCTTCGCGTCGGACCCGCACATCGAAGCCTGGTCCGGTGCCTACTTCGGAACGATGGCGATCGCCGGAGAGGATGTCTCGGTGCTCGGCATGGATCCTGCCAGCCGAGTTGTACCGCCAATCGTGGACGGCCGGATGATCGCATCGGCCACGGAGATCGTGCTCGGCGCGGGCACCGCGAGTGCCCTGGGCAAGCGTGTCGGTGACGATGTCGAGGTCACCGATGACGCCGGAGACGTCCGGTCGCTCCACATCGTGGGCACGGCGATCTTCCCCTCGATCGGTCGCGTGCACACCGAACATGTCTCTTTGGGTACCGGAGCGATCGTCGTCCCTGCGCTGGTTCCGGGCCATGACTACGACATCCTCGGCGAGCCGGGCACCGACCTCGGCCCTCACGTCGCATTCCTCCGGTTCAGCGCAGCAACATCGACGGTGGCGGAGCTGGCCCGTCTGCAGCAGACCGTTGCCCCGCTCGGTGGCTTCGCCGGGATCGGCGTTGTCGGCGCCCAGCGGCCGGCGGAGATCGTCAACTCCGATTCGATCAACGATGCGCCGTTGCTGGTCGCCGCCGCGCTGGCACTCAGCGCGGCGATCTCGCTGGCGCTGGCCCTCGGTGGTTCCGTGCGCCGCCGGAACCGCGATCTCGCCGTGCTTGCTGCCCTCGGGTTCACCCGCCGCCAGCTGGCTGCCACGGTTGCGTGGCAAGCGACCTCGACCATCGTGGTCGGTCTCGCGATCGGCATACCGGGTGGGGTCCTGCTCGGCCGTCAGCTGTGGGTGCAGTTCGCCGATCGATTGCATGTCGTACCCGTCGTCACCCTGCCCCGAACGCTGCTCGTCGTGGCCGCCGGCGCTGTCGTCGTCGCCAACGTCGTCGCGGCGCTTCCGGCGCGCTCGGCGAGGTCGGTGGAGGCCTCCCGGCTCACCCGGTCGGCGGGCTGAGGCTCAGCCGGTCCGTCGGCCCGTGGGCAGCAGGGCGAGCGCCGCGTCCAGCTCGGCGGCGTCGAAGTCCGGCCAGGCCTTCTCGGTGAAGTAGACGGTGCTGCCGTTGATCTGCCAGAGCAGGAAGTTCGATATGCGCAGCTCGCCGGACGTGCGGACCAGCACATCGACGTCCGGCAGCGTGGGCAGGTACAGGCGCTCCTGGAGGTTCTCGGCCGTGGCGGGGACGCCGTCCGCGATGATCCGCTGCGCAGCAGTGGCCAGTTCCGTGCAGCTGCCGTAGTCGAAGGCGATCGTCAGGGTCATGCCGGTGTTCTGAGCGGTGTCGGCGATGGCCTTCGCGATCGCGCGTTGGACGTAGCGGGGCGTCCTTGCCGTCGGCGAATCGAAGGGGCGACCGATCCACTGGATGCGCACGTTGAGCTCGTTCAGTTCGGCGACCCGCCCGAACAGCTTCTCGTGCAGACCGAGGATGTGGCGGACCTCGCGCCGGGGACGGATCCAGTTCTCGGTGCTGAACCCGAACGCAGTCAGCCAGCCGACGTCGCGCTTGACCGCGGCGCGCACGACTGCAGCGAGGTTCTCCTCGCCGGCGGTGTGCCCATCGGTGCGCTGCAGCCCCCGCGCCTTCGCCCACCGTCCATTGCCGTCCATGATGCAGGCGACGTGCGGGCGCGATGCGGAGGTCTGGGCGGGGTTCACAGCGGCTGAACGCTAGTCGCCGATCCATCTCGCGTGTGCGCGAGGGTTTGTCGCGCAACGTGTGAGAATTGGCGCGTGGCCAGCAAGCGTGCGAGCAAGCAGAAGGGGGAGGCAGCCGATCATCCGGCCGTCTCCGTGCTGCGCCATGTGCTGGTGGTCGGCGGCACCACGGCGGAGTGGGATGCGCTCAGCCCCGAGCTGTGGGCGTCGCGCCGCCTCGACCTCGCCAAGGTGGTCGCTCACGCCGGAGCGATGTGGCTGACGATCCGGCCGTACGCAGCAGGGCCTGGGGCAGGCGAATCGCACACGCAACGCGTGGTCGACGTGCGCGAGGGCTGCACGGTGATCGTCGATCCGTCGCCGGATGGACGCGCGCGGCTGCTGGCGGCCATCGACCAACTGCGCGACGTGGCTCCCGAGGCGGTCGACGAGGCCGCAATTGCCGCCGTCCTGATGGCGCCGGCACCCGTCGAGCCGGACCTCACCGTCGTCCTCGGGACGTCCCAGCAGCTGCCCTCGTCGCTGATCTGGGAGCTCGCCTACTCCGAGATCGTCTACGTCGACAGCCACTGGAACGAGCTCAGCGCAGCCCACGTGGAGCACGCGATCGACGAGTACTCGCGCCGGCACCGCCGCTTCGGCGGGATCGAAACATGACCGGTCTCTACCGCGACACCGGCGTTGTCCTGCGCACCTACAAGCTCGGCGAGTCGGACCGGATCATCGTGCTGCTCACCGAGGGTCACGGCAAGATCCGCGCTGTTGCGAAGGGTGTGCGCAAGACGCGTTCGAAGTTCGGTGCCCGGCTCGAGCCGATGAGCCACGTGCAGCTCCTGCTCCACGAAGGCCGCGAGCTCGACATCGTCAACCAGGTCGATTCCGTCGACTCGCTCGCGCCGCTGCGGATCGACCTCGACCACATCACCCAGGGCATGGCCGTGCTGGAGGCCGTGGATCAGATGTCGCTCGACCGCGAGCCCAACCCGCAGCTGTACCGGATGCTGGTCGGCGTGCTGCGCACGATCTCGACGAGCACGTCGCCGCTCGTCGTGCCCGCGTTCTTCTGGAAGCTGCTCGCGCAGGAGGGCGTTCGTCCCGAGCTCGATGTGTGCGTGCGTTGCCTGGGCGGCGAGCCACTGGTCGCGTTCGACATGGACCACGGTGGCGCACTCTGTCGCAACTGTCGCACGGGCGCGCCAATCTCGGCCGGCGCGCTCGACCTGATGCGGATGATCCTCGGCGGTCAGCTCAACGCGGCGCTCGCCGAACCGGTGTCGGCCACCACTCACGAGGTCAGCCACCACGCCACCCGTGCGATCGAGCACCACATCGAGCGGCGGTTGCGCTCGGTGGCGGTGTTCGAGCGCCACTGACGCGAGCGTTCAGCGCGTCCAGCGGATCAGCCGGTGATCGGAACGACGATGGTGGTCGAGGTCACCACCGTGGTGGTCGGCGCGACGAACGGCACGTCGGGGAAGGCGTCGAAGATCGGCGGATGGTCGCAGTTCTGGATGTCGCCGTAGTTCCGTTGCACCGAGGCGTCGTCGGGGATGGTGTCGCCACCGAGCGAGGTCAGGATCACCTCGGCGCCGACGTGATCGATCTGTCGCGACGTGGTGGCAACGCCACCGAACCCGTCGGGTGTCGCGGTGCGCAGCACGTAGTAGCGGCGACCGGCCGCGCCGTCGCACAGCAGGCCGCTGAACGGTCCGCGTTGGTCGATGGGGAACGTGAACGGCGAGCCGCGCATGGACCACTGCACCAGGCAGTGGCTGGCACCTGAACCAGGAGACGGCGCGAGGAACGTCGCGATCGCGGTGCCCTCCCCGACAGTTCCGATTGCAAGGATCACCTGGGGCGGGGCGACCTCCGCCCCGAGCGACGAATCGACGTCCTCGAACGAGATCGACACCGAGGCGGCGCCGGGCAGCTGCACCGCGACGTCGCTGCCGTTGGCTCGTCCGCGCTGGAGGAACACGTGCGGCGAACCGTCGGACGCGGTGTACTCGGTGACGGTGTCGTCGGTGCCGTCCCCGTCGACATCGCCGACGATCTGGTCCCCGACGTCCGCTCGTGGAGGCAGCACCGTGGTGCCCGGGCACGCGCTCGGAGGCGGCGGCACGGTGGCCACCTCTGGCGCTGCCGCGCTCAGCGAGGGGATGCCGTCATCGGGAGGCAGTGTGACGTCGGCGATGGTGATCGACACGACGAACGGATCGATGGTCGTGGTGATCCCGCCGCTGGACTGGATCCCCGTTGATGACGAGGTCGGCCCCGCCGAAGCGGTGGCCTGGACGATCGGCAGTGTCGTCGCCGGCGGGGTGCTGGCGGCGGTGTCGTTGCCACTCCCGCACGCCGCGAGGAGGCCGATCGCCCCGAGCGCGCTCGCGGCGAGACGCCAGGGGGTGCCGACCATGCGACCCATCTTGCACCTTTTCACCAACTCGTCCGTGACTCATCGCACCGTCGCCTTAGCCTTGTCGCCATGCCCGCGTCCGAGCTCGATCAGATCGTCAATCTCTGCAAACGGCGGGGTTTCGTGTACCCGTCGGCGGAGATCTACGGCGGCTTTCGCTCGAGCTACGACTACGGCCCGCTCGGCTCGCTGATGCTCCGCAACGTCAAGGACGCGTGGGTGCGTTCGATGGTCCAGACCCGTGACGACGTCGTCCTGATCGACGCCTCGATCCTGTCGCCACCGCAGGTCTGGGAGGCCAGCGGTCACCTCGCCAACTTCACCGATCCGCTCGTCGACTGCACGAACTGCAAGCAGCGCTTCCGCGAGGACCACCTCACCGACCCCAACGTCTGCCCGAACTGCGGCGCCAAGGGTTCGTTCACGCCGGCACGCGCGTTCAACCTGATGTTCAAGACCCAGGCGGGTCCGGTCGAGGGCGCCGGCGCCGATGTGTACCTGCGCCCGGAGACTGCGCAAGGGATGTTCCTCAACTTCGCCAACGTGCTCCAGACCAGCCGCAAGAAGCCGCCGTTCGGCATCGCCCAGGTCGGCAAGAGCTTCCGCAACGAGATCACCCCCGGCAACTTCATCTTCCGCACCCGCGAGTTCGAGCAGATGGAGATGGAGTTCTTCGTCCCCCCAGCGGACGGCCCGAAGTGGTACGAGTACTGGTGCAACGAGCGGCTGAACTGGTACATCGACCTCGGCATCCCCGCCGAGATGCTGATGCTGCGGCCGCACGACGCCGATGAGCTCAGCCACTACTCGGCAGGCACGTCCGACGTCGAGTTCAAGTTCCCATGGGGCTGGGGCGAGCTCGAGGGCATCGCCCAGCGCACCGACTACGACCTCAAGCAGCACGCCCAGCACAGCGGCCAGAAGCTGGAGTACTTCGATCAGGCCAGCAACGAGCGGTACGTGCCGTTCGTGATCGAGCCCGCCGCCGGCGCGACCCGCACGATGGCGGCCTTCCTGCTGGCCGCGTACGACGAAGACGTCGTCAACGACGAAGCCCGCACCGTGCTGCGCCTCCATCCCCGCCTTTCCCCGTACAAGGTGGCCGTGCTGCCGTTGTCGAAGAAGGACACGCTCACGCCGCTCGCGAAGAAGATCTACGCGATGCTCGGCGACCGCTACATGTGCGACTACGACGAGACGCAGGCGATCGGACGCCGCTACCGCCGGCAGGACGAGATCGGCACGCCGCTGTGCGTCACCGTCGACTTCGACTCGCTCGACGACGACGCGGTCACCGTGCGCGACCGCGACACCACCGAGCAGGTCCGGGTGCCGATCACCGAACTCCTCGCCACGATCACCGCGAAGCTGGGCTTCTAGACCTCACGCCGCGAAAGCCCGATCGATGACACTGCCGGCCACGAGGGTGAGCGCGGCCGCTGCTCCGATGACACCGATGGCCACCAACCGGTGGCGCCGCGCCACGCACGCGCCGCCGATGATGAACGCGGCCGTGAGTTCCACGATCCCGGCCCAGTGCACCGCCGGGTTGCCGACGAACCAGGCCACTCGCACACCCTCGCCCGCCAGCATTCCGGCCACGACGGCGATCGCGGGTCCGCGCCACTCGCGCTCGCGCCGAGCCAACCGACCGGCGGCGCCGAACGCGCTCCCGGCAACGACGCCGGCGCACGACCAGATGACCACGCTGCGGGTGTTCCAGCCCGCCTGTTCGAACCAGTCGACGGCGACGTAGTAGAAGCACGACGCGACGATCAGCGCGATCGCACCGCCGACGGCAGCCAAGGTGGCGCCCACCCCATGTGCTGCCGGAACGCACGCACCGAGCACGAACGCCACCAGCGCCCACATCACTCCGGAGTTGGCGAGCACGCTCCAGCCGCCGGGCAGCACGCCTTGCAGGACCTGGGTGCCGATGCCGAGCGTCGCGCCGGCGATGGCGGCAGCGCACATCGTCAATGTCGCGGTCAGCGCCCGCTGGTCACGCAACGGCGCATCACCCTTCGCTGCGGATGATGATCGGTCACGCCCGATGGCACGTCGTGGTCTCGTCCCAGATCACGAAGTCGCCCTGCCGCCACCGCCAGCGCATCTGGACATGTGGATCATCGAGCCGTCGGTTCAACCGCTCGAGGAGAGCGCCGTCAGCGCCCGCCGGACCGACGATGTGCGTCGTCGACAGCGGTGAGAGGAACACGCTGCGCCCGCCCGTGACGGGGTGGGCCTGCACGAGTGGCTGCTCGAGCGGCGGGTGCAGGGCGCGGATCTGATCCGCCACCGTGCGACCGTGGTGGTGCTCGATCGAGGCGAGCAGCATCGGATCCGGAGCGTGCACCGCGGTGAGCCGATCGCATTGCTCCCGCTCCGCATTGCCGAGCGCGTCGTAGATGGCGGCAGTGCTGGCCCACAGCGTGTCGCCGCCGAACTCCGGAATCGTGACGGCGTGGAGGAAGCCGAGGACCGGACCGTTGCGCAACCAACTCTGATCGGTGTGCCACGGAAACCCCGCGGGCGGACGCGCCTCGTTGTCCTCGATCGTCGACACGGCCTGGTGGCGGCCGATCAACTGGTGGACCGGCAAGCGCAGAATCGGAGCGAACGATTCGGCGACCCTGGCGTGGTCAATGGCCGACAGCGACTGACCGCGGAGCACGACGACGTGATGCTCGGCGATGCAGGCACGGAGGAGGCCCACATCCCGGTCGTCGAGCGGGTGGGCGAGATCGATTCCGTCGACCTCGACGCCGATGGTCGCGGTGATGCGCGTCAGGACGGGATGCATGGCCCCATCGTGCGGACTCGTGGGCCGCGCCACATCGGCCGACCGAACGGTTCGACGCCGCAGCCGCATCGTCCTTTCGGCCGATGTCAGCGGTCCCGGGCCAGGGATATCGTGCTGCCGTGGACATCGGGCACGTCGACACCAGGCGCGGCGTGAACCCGTTGGGCGAGGCCCTCCGCGTTGTGTTCGTCGCGGTGGTCGGGGCAGCGGTGGTGGTCGACCTGTGGGTGATCGGGCCACGCGTGACCCGAACCTCGCTGGCCTCCCTCGCCGGCATCGCTCTGGCTGCAGCGTTCTGGGCGCTCTGGCCTCAGTTCGTCGTCGTCGCTGCGGCGGCCGCATCGGGGCTGTCCGCGATCGCCACCGTCCGACTGCCGGATCATGGACTGCGGTTCGAGCTGTTCACGGAGTTCGTCGTGCTGCCGGTGCTCCTCGGGGTGCTCCTGTCAAGCTCGTCGCGCTGGCGCACCTGGGTCGGCGGCGCGCTGGTCCTGGCGGGTGAAGCGGTCTCGCTGCGCACGAGCGACACGCCCGTCCGGGCGATCCTCGCGATCTGCATGTTCGTGCTGTTCGGCACGGCCGCTGTCGCAGTGGTCTACATCCGGATGCGCGACAACGAACGCGCCGCGAGCATCGACCGGGCGCGTCAGAGCGAGCGCCTCGAGCTGGCTCGCGAGCTCCACGACGTCGTCGGTCATCACGTGACGGGCATCGTCGTGCTGGCCCAGGCCAGCCGGTTCACGGCCGACGTAGCCGGCGATTCGCAGGCCACCGATCGTGCCATGGCAGCTATCGAGCAGGCGGGACTCGAGACCCTCGGGTCGATCCGCCGGTTGGTCGGGATGCTCCGCACCGACGCATCGCTCACCGCCCCGCCGCGCCTCGTCGACCTCGAACAGCTCGTCGATCAACTGCGCAGCTCGCATCCGTGCACCGAGCTGGTGGCCGACGATCCGATCCGCACCCACTGGGTGACGGACGATCTTGCGATCACCATCCACCGGCTCGTGCAGGAGCTGGTGACGAACGTGCGCAAGCACGGCGATCCGACGCAGCGGGTCACGTTCGCACTCCGTGCGAGCGGTGCGATCGTGGAGCTCACGTCCGACAACGCGTCAGCGCACGCCGACCGTGGTGCTGGCTTCGGCATCACGGGCATGCGCGAGCGCGTCGACGCGATGGGCGGCACGTTCCGAGCGGGCACCGAACTCGATCGTTGGACGGTCAGGATCGCGCTGCCGGTCGCGGTCATCGCCCCGTGATCAGCGTCCTGCTGGCCGATGACCAGGCGATGGTCCGAGCCGGGTTCCGGATGATCATCGACAGCCAGGACGACATGGAGGTCGTCGGCGAGACGGACAACGGTCGCGACGCTGTCGAACTGGCCCAGCGGCTGTCACCCGACGTGTGCCTGTTCGACATCCGCATGCCCGTGCTCGACGGGTTGGCGGCGACGCGGCTGCTGGCCGGACCGGAGGTGGCGCGGCCGTGCCGGGTCGTGATCGCCACGACGTTTGACACCGACGAGTACGTGGAGACCGCGCTCCGCAACGGCGCGGTCGGCTTCATCCTCAAAGACGGCGGCCCGCAGCTGCTCCTCGAGGCGATCCGCGCAGCAGCCGCCGGCGACGCGCTGATCGCCCCTGCCGTCACGGTTCGCTACCTCGACCGGTTCGTCACCCAACGCAGCGAGGCAGGCGGCCATCCGCTGTCGGACCGCGAGCTCGATGTCGCCAGAGCCGTTGGCCGTGGACTCGGCAACCAGGAGATCGCGGACGAGCTGTACATCTCCCTGTCGACCGTGAAGTCGCACCTGTCGAGCGTGCAGGCCAAGCTCCACCTCCGCAACCGCGTGGAGATCGCGATCTGGGTCCTCGAACGCCGCTGACGCCTCACCCGTTCTTTGCGTGGTTCGGGCCGGAAGCCGGCCCGTGCCATACGTCAGTTGGGCACAATCGGCGTCAGGTCGCCAGCGGGAGACGCAGGGCGAGGCGCGCACCTCCGGACGGTGACCGGGTCGCCATCACCGAACCACCCATCGCCTCCACGAGCTCCTGCACGATCGCCAGCCCGAGCCCGCTCGAGTTCTCGTGGCGGGTCGGCTGCGAGCGGGCGACGTACAGCCGGTCGAACACGTGCGGCAGGTCGGCATCGGGGATCCCGGGGCCGTCATCGTCGACGGACAGGACGGCCCAGCGATCGTCGCGAGCGGCGGTGATCGTCACCGTCGAGCGCGCGAACTTGAGCGCGTTCTCGATCAGGTTGGCAGCCACTTGGCCGAGCCGGTCGTGGTCCGCCATCACCGGCAGCTGGCCGCCACCACTGTGCTGGATCGTGAGCCCTCGCTCGGCCGCGTCGGGTTCGAACCCTTGACCGGCGACGGCGGCGAGGGCAACCAGGTCGATCCGTTCGAGGTGCAACGAGAAGCTCTTCGCGCGCAGCTTGGCGAGATCGAGCAGGTCGGCGACGAGGCGCTCCAGACGGCGAGCCTCGCTGCGGATGATCGCGGCCGATCGTTGCGGATCACCGGCACCGTCGCTGATTGCCTCCGCGTAGCCACGTATCGACGTGAGCGGTGTGCGCAGATCGTGCGACACAGAGAGGAGGAACTGCTGCTCCAACACGCGCGCGCGTTCCAGCTCGGCCGCCATGCGGTTCACGGATCGGGCCAGCTCGGCGAG
>JAOBWO010000217.1 GCA_025463415.1 Acidimicrobiales bacterium
AGCTCCTCGTCAACGCCCGGGTGCAACATCGTCGCGCCCCGCACGTGGGTCTCGTAGATGATCGTCTCCGCCCACGGCAGCAGCAGTGGCTGGTCGGTGGCCCAATCGAAGAACGGGTTGACGACGAGGCTGCGTGGCGTCTGCGCGACGTTGTCGCTCGTGTCGATCTGGTCGTGGTCCTCGAAGTTGTACGAGAACATCTCCTGACCCCACTCGAACGACCCTTCGATGGCGCGTGCGTACGGGTCGAGCAGCAGCTTCGACGGGTTGCAGCGGTGCCCGTTGGCCGGATCCCAGGGACCATGGACGCGGAAGCCGTACTGCGTGTTCGCCCCGACATCGGGGAAGTACCCGTGCCACACGCTGCCCGAACGCTCCGGCAGACGGTGGCGCTCCTCGGTGCCGTCGTCGTCGAAGACACAGAAGTCGACCGCCTCCGCAACCTCGGAGAACAGCGCGACGTTGGTGCCGAGGCCGTCGAAGGTGGCGCCGAGGGGAAGGGGGGAACCGGGCCAGATGCGCATGACCTGAGGCTATGCCCGGATCGAACATGCCCCAGACGTGCCGTTCGCCCAGCGCCTGCGTGCCAGCGGTGTGCGCCCCGACCGTGGGTGACGAGATGTTTGACCCCCAGAGGCGGCGGGCACGGTTGGCGCCACGAGCCACCATCCCCGGCCGCGAGTAGCTGCTTCGTGCCTACTCGCGGCCGGGTGGCTCACTGGTCGTGAAGACGGCACGGGCGATCGCCCGCCAACCGATCAGGAACACGCAGAGCGTGATCGTGGCCACGATGATGAATGCCAAGGCGATGCCTCGATCGAACACCGTGCGGCGCAGGACCAGCCCGACGACCACGGTGCAGGCCCAGAGTTGGGCGCCCGTCGACAGCTCAAACGGCGCGTGTCTGCGCCACGTCGCGCCCCAACCGATGGCGAGTCCGATCAGGAACGGGGCGGAGACGCTGATCAGGCCGGACAGACCTTCGTCCTCGTGGTGGTTGCGCCGTCCGATCGCGACGAAGGCGACGACCAGGACGACATCGATGGCCAGCGCGATGGCGGCGCGTCGGCTCATGCGCGTTCAGTCATGGAGCTGGTAGCCGC
The DNA here is from genome assembly GCA_025463415.1 of Acidimicrobiales bacterium. Classification (GTDB taxonomy): domain Bacteria; phylum Actinomycetota; class Acidimicrobiia; order Acidimicrobiales; family Ilumatobacteraceae; genus WLMZ01. The sequence goes on from JAOBWO010000217.1 coordinate 1,104, forward strand.
CGAGCTTGCCCCGGTAGAACAGCAGTGGCTGTGGATCGTCGGCGCTGTGGCTCATCTCGATGACTCGGCCGAGGACGAAGTAGTGGTCGCCCATCGTGTAGACGTCCTCGACCTCGCAGTCCATCCACGCGATGGCCTCGTCGAGGATCGGCGAACCGGTCACGCCGGCATGCCAGGCGACCTCGGCGAATCGATCGTCCACACCCTTCTTCGCGAAGCGCCAGCATGCTGCGCCCTGAGCGGCACTGAGCACGTTCACGCAGAACTTTGCCGACGGCGCCATCGCCGCCCACGTGTCGCTGGTGACCTGCGGAAGGAAGCCGACCAACGGCGGGTCGAGCGACACCGACGTGAACGACCCGATGGTGAAGCCCGCCGGCGTCTCGTCGGCCATGCCGGTGATGATCGTGACACCGGTGGGGAAGTGCCCCATCACCTGACGGAAGTGAGCGGAATCGAAGACTGGCGCTGCGTCTGACATCGCTGCCGACCTTAACGCCTGGGCTCCGATTCCTGTGATCTGATGGGCCCGTGGACAGCACGGCGGAGACGGCCAAACGCGACCGACGCGTCGAGATGCGCGCGATCCGCGCTGCGATCCCCGACCGTGAGGCGCGGGTGCCTGAGATGTGGGCCGAAGTGATCGACGAATGCGTGCAGCGCAGTGCTCGAACCGTCATGGCGTTCGTCGGCGTCGGCACCGAGCCGGACACCTCGGTGCTCATCGCCGGGCTGCACGCGGCCGGCTTCGTCGTCGTGCTCCCTCGGGTCGAAGGGCAGCGGATCGCCGCAGCGACCCACGACCCGCTCGCGCCGATGGCAGCCGGCCGCTACGGCATCCCCGCACCGGCGGGCGAGCCGGTCGATCCGGAGACCATCGACGTCGTCATCGTGCCGGGGCTCGCGTTCACGCGCGACGGACGCCGGCTCGGCCAGGGCGGCGGGTACTACGACCGCTTCCTGCCGCAGCTCGACCGTCGCTGCACGACCATCGGTGTGTGCTTCCGCGAGCAGCTCGTCGACGATCTCGACACCCTGCCGCACGACCGAACCGTCGATCTCGTCGTGACCGACGGTGTGCGAGAGTGACGGGCATGGTCGCGACGTCAGCCGTTCCGTTCACCGCTGCCGAGCTGGATCGGGCCGCCGATCTGGTCGGGCAGTTCTTCGGTCCCACGCCGCAGTACGCCTGGCCGCTGCTGGCCGATGCGGTGGGTGCGGAGGTGTGGGTCAAGCACGAGAACCACACACCGACCGGCGCGTTCAAGGTCCGCGGTGGGTTGGTCTACACGCAACGTCACGTCCACGACTCCACCGCCGACGGGACGGTCCGCGGGCTGATCAGCGCGACGCGCGGCAACCACGGCCAGAGCCTCGCCTACGCGGGTCGAGCCTTCGGTGTGCCGGTCACGATCGTCGTCCCGCACGGCAACAGCCCGGACAAGAACGCCGCGATGCGCGCCTTCGGTGCCGACCTGATCGAGGAAGGTCGCGACTTCCAGGCCGCTCGCGAGCACGCCGGTGCGCTGGCCGTCGAGCGAGATCTGCAGATGGTGCCGTCGTTCCATCCGGACCTCGTCCTCGGCGTCGCCACCTACGCGCGCGAGCTGATGCTCGCGGCACCGGAGCTCGACACGATCTACGTACCCGTCGGCATGGGGTCGGGCGTGTGCGCCAACATCGCGGTGCGCGACCTCCTCGGATTCCGCACCGAGATCGTGGGCGTCGTCGCCGAGCGCGCTCCCGCGACGGCGCTGTCGTTCGCCGCCGGGCACGTCGTCAACACCGACACCGCAGAGACGATGATCGACGGCGTCGCATGCCGCGCGCCGGATGCGGGCGCGATCGAGGCGATCATCGCCGGTGCGGCGCGTGTCGTCCAGGTCAGCGACGAGCTGTGCGCCGCCGCCGTCCGGATGCTGTTCGCCACCACGCACAACCTGCCCGAGCCGTCGGGCGCGGTCGCGCTCGCAGGCCTGCTAGCTGAGCGGGATCAGCAGCAGGGCAAGCGGGTCGGCGTGGTCATGAGCGGCGGCAACATCGACGCGCCGATGCTGGCCGAGATCATGGCGGGCAGGACGCCCATTGCCTGAAGGCCGGCCGGCGAAGGCTCCGGCAGGCCGATGATCAGAGCTCCGCGGGGATCTCGTCGTAGTACTCGCGACCGAGGTGGGTGATGGCCTCTTCGCCCATCATCCAGCGCAGCGTGTTCTTCAGCTTGGTCAGCTGGATGAAGAGGTCGTGCTCGGGGTAGAGGCCGGGTGCGCACTGCGGGCTCTTGTAGTAGAAGCTCAGCCACTCCTGGATGCCGCCGAGACCGGCGCGCTGGGCGAGGTCACTGAAGAGCACGAGGTCGAGCGCGAGCGGCGCGGCGAGGATGCTGTCGCGGCAGAGGAAGTTGACCTTGATCTGCATCGGGTAGTTGAGCCACCCGAAGATGTCGATGTTGTCCCAGCCTTCTTTGTTGTCACCACGCGGCGGGTAGTAGTTGATGCTCACCTTGTGGAACACGTTGCCGTAGAGGTCCGGGTTCTTCGTCGGCTCGAGGATGTCCTCGAGCACACCCAGCTTGGATTCCTCTTTGGTCTTGAAGTTCTCCGGCGCGTCGAGCACCTCGCCGTCGCGGTTGCCGAGGATGTTCGTGCTGTACCAGCCGCTCAGGCCGAGCTGGCGGGCCTTGAGCATCGGGGCGAGAACGGTCTTCATCAGCGTCTGCCCGGTCTTGAAGTCCTTGCCGCTGATCGGCACGTTGCGCTCGGTGGCCAGCTTGCGCAGCACCGGCGTGTCCACAGCGAGGTTGGGCGCGCCGTTGGCGAACGGGACGCCCTCGAGGATCGCCGCGTAGGCGTACAACATGGCCGGCGAGATCTGATCGTCCTCGGCGTCGATCGCCGCCTCGAAGCTGGCGATGTCCTGGTGCGCCGGTCCCGGCTCGATGAAGATCTCGGTGCTGGCGCACCAGATCATCACCAGGCGATCGCACTCCTTCTCGTCGCGGAAGCGATTGATGTCCTCGCGAATCGCGTTGAGCATCATCCGCTTCGGCGTGCCCACGCCCATGGTGTGCTGGCCATCGAGGTTGCGCGCGTACTTGCGCTCGAAGGCAGCCTTCATCGGCCGGATGTCGCGCAGCGTGTCGGCGATGCCTTCGATGTGCCGGCCGCCGTCGAGCACGCCGGCGCGCGAAGCCGCCACGTAGGCGTCGTCGGGGAACACGTCCCAAGCGCCCCACACGATGTCGTTCAGGTCGGCGAGAGGCACGAAGTCCTTGACCAGTGGGCTGCGGTCCTCGGTGCGCTTGCCGAGGCGGATGGTGCCCATCTGGGTCAGCGAGCCGATCGGCAGCGCCTGGCCACGTTTGGCCAGCTCGACGCCGGCGATCAGGGTCGTGGCCACGGCACCGAGGCCGACGGTGAGCACGCCGAGGCGTCCGGTCGCTGGCTGCACGGTGGGAGAGGGAGGAGTCGACATGGGTCGCATCGTAAGCAATCCTGGACGACGTGTCACGCTGGTGAAGCAAGTCTGAACTAAATTGCGGCGGGTGCAGCAGGCGCTCCCCGACCTCACGATCCGCCAGATGTCGTACCTCGTCGCCGTGGTCGACGAGCCGAGCTGGGCGTCGGCGGCAGACCGGGTGGGAGTCAGTCCGTCGGCGCTGTCGCAGGGGTTGGCAGAGCTGGAGCGGCGCCTCGGTGTGCCCCTCTTCGAATCGCAGGGCAGGCGCCGGGTCCTGCGCCGATCGGCGCGACCGGTGGTCGAGCACGCCCGCCGCGTCCTCGCCCTGACCCACGATCTGGTCGACTGGTCCGAACGCGTGCGCGGCGGACGAGAGGGGCGGGTTCGCCTCGGCATGGTCGATGTCGCGGCGGTGGTCCACTTCCCCAACGTCGTCGCCGCGTTTCGCGCCGAGCGTCCCGACGTGGACCTGACGCTGTCGGTCGCTCCGTCCGCCCAGCTGCTCCAGGGCCTGCGCGACAGTGACCTCGACCTCGCTGTGTGCGTGGAGCCCCCCGAGCCTCACCAAGGGCTGGCGATCGAGGAGCTCCGCCGGGAGACCCTTGCCGTGATGGCGCCGTTCGGCACGACCATCGGTGCACCATCCACGTGGGGATCCTGGGTCACGTTCCCCGCCGGGTCGCACACCCGGCAGCTCATCGTCAGTGCGCTCGCCGAGCTCGGCGCGCGCACGACCATCGCCGCCGAGAGCCACCAGCCGGACGTGCTGGTGCAGATGGTCCGACTCGGACTCGGATGGACGGTGCTCCCGGTCGACTCGCCGTCCGTCGGAGGATCGGTGGTGATCGGGCCAGAGCTGGTCGAGCGGGTGCTCGTCCTCGCTCGACGGGCCGACTCGATCAGCGACCCCGCCGCCGACGAGCTCGCCCGCCGCCTGCGCAAGGCCTGATCTGACCGCCTTTGACCGGGCCGCCTTGGACCGGCCGGAAGCCGTGCGATGCCGGTCTTCGACCGAAACCATGCCATGAGAACATGGACGATGCAGCGGGCTGTATGCAGCTGTGGCGGCCAGTCCCACGGCCGGCTGCCCCTTCGTGAATCTCCACGTGATGAAACCCTGCCCTGGCGGATTCGCCGGGTCTCGGGCGGCGGATGCGACAGGGTTCCCTTCGATGTCGTTGTTGCCACACCCCATGTGGTCAAACGACCCCGGATCGCTCGACCTCGTGTCGGGTTTCATCACGTGGAGATCCAGAAAGGGCCGAACCAGGCGGGTAGTAACGCACCCGGCAGAACGGACTCCGGCCGGCGGCACGAGATGGCGTGGCCGCCGCAGCCGCAAGCCCACCGGAGGACCGGAGCGGTATTGGTCGGTGGGTTCTCGTCCGAGCGCTCCATCGCGACCGCCGTGCGAGAACTGTCGTGCAACACTGGCCGGATGACCGAGGTCTCAACACCCCTGCCGGCGTCGTCGAGCCCCGAGGTGGTCACGATCACCTCCCCGATGCAGGGCACCGCGGTGGAGGTGTCGGTCGCGGTTGGCAGCATCGTCCGGGCGGGCCAGACGGTGGTGGTGCTGGAGAGCATGAAGATGCTCCACGACGTGAAGGTGACGGCGGCGGGTGTCGTGCGCAAGGTCTGCGTCGTGGCCGGCGCGACCGTGCTCGCGGGTGAGGTGCTCTGCGTCGTCGAGTGCGTCGATGCCGATGTCGAGGAGACCGTCGCTGCGGTCGTCGTCGATCTCGGCACCATCCGCGCCGACCTCGCCGAGGTCATCGCCCGGCACGCCGTCGGGCTCGATGCAGCCCGTCCGGCTGCCGTCGCGAAGCGTCGCAAGGTCGGTCGACGCACGGCCCGGGAGAACGTGGCCGACCTGGTCGACGAGGGCTCGTTCGTGGAGTACGGCCCGCTGGCCATCGCCGCGCAACGCCGGCGACGCGAGCTGGACGACCTGATCGCGAACACGCCCGCCGACGGGCTGATCGGCGGGATCGGAACGGTGAACGGCCGGCACTTCGCCGATCACGCCGGGCAGGTGATCGCGGTCTCGTACGACTACACCGTCCTCGCCGGCACGCAGGGCCTGCAGAACCACCGCAAGAAAGATCGGCTGTTCGAGGTCGCCGAGCAGCTCCGGCTACCGGTCGTGTTCTTCACCGAGGGGGGCGGCGGGCGCCCGGGCGACACCGACGGGATCGGGGTCAGCGGACTCGACTGCCTTGCGTTCTTGTGGTTCGCGGAGCTGAGCGGCGCTGTGCCCATCTTGGGGATCAACGCCGGCTACTGCTTTGCGGGCAACGCAGCCATCCTCGGTTGCTGCGACGTGGTGATCGCCACCGAGGACTCCAACATCGGCATGGGCGGCCCGGCGATGATCGAAGGCGGCGGTCTCGGCGTGTTCGCACCCACAGCCATCGGCCCGATCGAGGTGCAGCGCGCCAACGGGGTGATCGACGTCGTCGTCGCCGATGAAGCGGAGGCGGTGCGTGTCGCCAAGCAGTACCTCTCCTACTTCCAGGGCAGGCTCGACACCTGGGAGTGCGCGGATCAGCGCGCTCTCCGTCACGTGATCCCCGAGGATCGCAAGCGGAGCTACGACGTGCGCGTGCTCGTCGATGTGCTGTTCGACGCCGACTCGGTGCTCGAGCTGCGCAGCGAGTTCGGGCGCGGGATGATCACCGCGCTGGCGCGGATCGAAGGCATCCCGGTCGGCGTGATCGGCAACAACCCGAACCACCTCGCGGGCGCGATCGACAGCGACGGCGCCGACAAGGTCGCCCGGTTCATGCAGCTGTGCGATTCGTTCGATCTGCCGATCGTCTCGCTGTGCGACACGCCCGGGATGATGGTCGGGCCTGACGTCGAGGCCACGGCCCTCGTGCGGCACTGCAGCCGCTTGTTCGTCACGGGTGCGAACATCACGGTGCCGTTCTTCGCGATCGTCACCCGCAAGTCGTACGGCCTCGGCGCACAGGCGATGATGGGCGGCAGCACCAAGGCACCGCTGGCAACGGTCGCGTGGCCGACGGGCGAGTTCGGCGGGATGGGCCTCGAGGGCGCGGTCCGCCTCGGCTACAGCAAGGAGCTGGCGGCGGTCGAGGACCCGGTCGAGCGCGATGCTCTGTTCCAGACGATGGTCGAGCGGATGTACGCGCACGGCAAGGCCGTCAACACCGCGTCGCACTTCGAGATCGATGATGTCGTCGACCCCGCCGACACCCGCCGTTGGCTCGCCACCTTGCTGCGTTCTGTGCCCCCGAAGCCCCCGTGGTCGGCGCGCCCGAAGAAGCGCCCCAACATCGACACCTGGTGAGTGGAGAGCGACGGATCCGAAGCGGGGTCCAGTTGCAAACGCGGCGTTCCCGTGGCACAATCGCCCACGTGATCCGCACGTTCCGCGCCGCCGACCTCCTTCTCGTAGTCATCACGTAGGCGCAACGGCTTCTCGCCGCCTGCGCCTCACGACCTCCCACTCGGGAGGTCGTTTCGTTTTTCGGGCCAGTTACAGATCTCGCACGCATCAGTCGCAACACCAATCGCAACACCAATCGAAAGCAATCAAGGAGTAACCGTGAAGATGACCGGGGCACAGGCCCTCATCAAGGCACTGGAGATGGAGAACACCGAGGTCATCTTCGGTCTCCCCGGTGGCTGCATCCTGCCCGCGTACGATCCGCTGCTCGACAGCAGCATCCGCCACATCCTCGTGCGTCACGAACAGGGCGCCGGGCACATGGCCGAGGGGTATGCCCACGTCACCGGCCGCCCGGGCGTCGCCCTGGTCACCAGCGGCCCGGCGGCAACGAACATGGTCACGCCGCTCTGCGATGCGTACATGGACTCGATCCCGATGGTGTGCATCACCGGTCAGGTCGCGACCTGGGCGATCGGCACCGATGCGTTCCAGGAGTGCGACACGGTGGGCATCACCCGCAGCGTCACCAAGCACAACGATCTCGTGATGTCGGCGCAGGACCTGCCGATGGCTGTGCGCCAGGCGTTCCACATCGCCACCACCGGCCGTCCCGGCCCGACGCTGATCGACGTGCCCAAGGACTGCCTCACCAACACGATGGACTGGTACTGGCCGACCGATGCGGAGGTGTTGGACAGCCTTCCCGGCTACCGCCCGAACATGAAGGGCCACCCGCGGATGATCAAGGAGGCAGCCAAGCTGATCCTCGAGTCCGAGCGGCCGATCCTGTACGTCGGCGGCGGCATCCTCAAGGCCCGCGCTGCGGAGGCGTTGCGCGAGCTCGCCGAGCTGACCCAGATCCACGTCGTCACGACCTTGATGGCTCGCGGTGCGTTCCCCGACAGCCACCCGCTGTGCCTCGGCATGCCCGGCATGCACGGCACGGCATCGGCCACGACGGCGATGCAGAAGAGCGATCTGCTGATCGCCCTCGGCGCGCGCTTCGACGACCGGATCACGGGCAAGGTCAGCGGCTTTGCCCCCGAGGCGAAGATCATCCACGTCGACATCGACCCCGCCGAGCAGGGCAAGGTCCGCCGGCCCGATGTGCCGATCGTCGGCGACTGCCGCCTCGTCATCGAGGAGCTCGTCAAGGCCGTCCGAGATCTCCTCAACGGTGGCGCGACGCAAGCTGACTCCAGCGCTTGGAAGAGCCGGATCAGTGGCTGGCGCGAGCAGTTCCCGCTCAGCTACGAGATGAGCGAGCCCGGCGAGGCGCTCAAGCCGCAGTACTGCCTCGAGGCGCTGCGCGACAGCGCGCCCGAGGACACGATCCTCGTCAGTGGCGTCGGCCAGCACCAGATGTGGTCGTCGCAGTACTGGAACTTCGAGCGTCCGTACAGCTGGGTCAACTCCGGCGGTCTCGGCACGATGGGCTTCAGCGTGCCCGCAGCGATCGGCGCGAAGGTCGGGCGCCCCGACGCCACGGTGTGGGCGATCGACGGCGACGGGTGCTTCCAGATGACGGCGCAGGAGCTCGTCACCGCCAGCGTCGAGCGGATCCCCGTCAAGGTCGCGATCCTCAACAACAGCTACCTCGGCATGGTCCGCCAGTGGCAGGAGATGTTCTACGAGGAGCGCTACAGCGAGGTCT
>JAOBWO010000239.1 GCA_025463415.1 Acidimicrobiales bacterium
ACACACGCCGCAGCGAGTGCTGCTGCAGCGTTGCCGGCCATGTGCTCGCCGCTGACGGCGAGTGACACCGGTGCGTCTCCCCAGGGGGTCGACACGGTGAACCGAGGTCGGGCGAGCTCGTCGAGCCAGAGCTCGAGGATGCGCACGTCCGCGCCGTCGTTGCGTCCGAACGTGATCACGCTGCCCGCACAGCGCGACGCCATCGCGGCCACCCGCGGATCGTCCACGTTGAGGATCGCAGTCCCTGTGGCGGGAAGCGCGTCGACGAGCTCAGCCTTGGCTCTGGCAACGCCGTCGATGCCGCCGAGCAGCTCGGTGTGCGCAGCTGCCACGCGGGTCACGATGCCGATGTCGGGATGCCCGACATCGCACAGCCGGGCGATCTCGCCGAAGCCGCGCATCCCCATCTCGAGCACCAGCGCCTCGGTGTCGTCGGGAGCGTTGAGGATCGTGACCGGCAGACCCTGATCGTTGTTGAAGCTCCGCTCGTTCGCGGATGCGCGGAGGCCCGCGCCCAACGCCGCCCGGGCGAGATCCTTGGTGCTGGTCTTGCCGACGGATCCGGTCACGCCGATCACGCGCGCAGATGTCCGCCCGCGCCCCCAGCGACCGAGATCGAGGAGCGCTGTCGCCGTGTCCGCCACCACGATCGACGTTCCCTCGTTCGCTGCGTGCTGGACCAGCACGGCACCGGCACCGCCGGCCTGCGCCGCGGGCACGAAGGCGTGCCCGTCCCGCTCGGCAACGATCGCCACGAACAGTTGCCCTGATGCCACGGACCGGCTGTCGAACGAGACACCGTCGAGGGCCACGTCGGGACCGACGAGCGTCCCGCCGGTCGCGTGCGCGACATCGCTGGCCCTGAATCGCATGCGCTCACCGTACTGTCGTCGCCTCCGCCTGACCGGTAGGGACCGGTGCCAGCCCGCGCAGCCGCCCCGGAGGTACCGTTGGCGGATGGCCGCTGATCCGCCCGACGACCGCATCAACCTGATCGTGATCTTCGGCGGGCAGTCCGCCGAGCACGATGTCAGCTGCGTCACCGCCACTCACGTGCTGCGCGCGGTCGACCAGACGCGCTACCGCGTCACCCCGATCGGCATCGACCGCGAGGGCCGGTGGCAGCTCGCCACAGGAGCCGTGCAGGCGTTGGCAGCGGGGCCGCACGCACTCCCGGAACGCCTCGAAGCCGTCGGTGACTCGGTGTCACCCACGCCACTGTTGAGCAGCGCCGCGTTCGCTGGCCCGGTCGTGGTCATGCCGTTGCTGCACGGTCCTCTGGGTGAGGACGGCACCGTGCAGGGCCTGCTCGAGCTGATGGACGTCCCCTACGTGGGCAGCGGCGTGCTCGGTTCGGCCGTGGGGATGGACAAGGCCCTCGCCAAAGAGGTGCTCGGGTTCCACGGCATCGCCCAGGCTCGGTGGGTCAGCCTCCGCGAACACGAGGTCAGCCCGACACGCCTGGCCGAGATCGTCGCTGAGCTGGGCCTGCCAGTGTTCGTCAAGCCGTCGAACATGGGCTCCTCGGTGGGCGTGTCCAAGGCGACCAGCGCCGAGGAACTCCAGGCATCGGTCGAGCACGCCCTCAGCTACGACGAATGGGTCGTCATCGAGGAGGCGATCGTCGGCCGTGAGATCGAGGTCGCCGTGCTCGGCAACCTCGAGCCGCGGGCGAGCCTGCCCGGCGAGATCGTGCCCGGCAACGACTTCTACGACTACGAGGACAAGTACCTCGTCGACGGTGCCGAGCTGCGCATCCCCGCGCCGCTCACCGAGGACCAGACAGAGACGGTTCGAGCGCTGGCCATCTCGGTCTACCAGGCACTCCGTTGCGAGGGCCTCGCCCGCGTCGACTTCTTCTTCGAAGAGCACGGCCGCGGCTTCCTCATCAACGAAGTGAACACGATGCCCGGGTTCACGCCCATCTCGATGTATCCGAAGATGTGGCAGCAGACCGGGATGACGTACCCCGAGCTGGTCGACAACCTGATCGACCTCGCCGTCGAGCGCCACCACCGCCGCCGCCGCAACACCAAGCACTGAGTGGTTCCCAGCAACTTCAAGACCCCCAGGGCGCTCACAACGCTGCCAACTCCTGCAAGCGCGCGTTCGGCGAGCACCGCGCTTGCAGTTGTTTGCAGAAGAACACGCGCTCCACAGGGCTGAAGTTTGCCCGGAACCTGGGGGTGCGGGTCAGGGGCGGAGGGCGGCGAGGAGGAAGGCGATCAGCTCGCCACGCAGGCGGCGCAGGCCGATGGCGGTGGCCGGCCATTCGACCGCGCGCAGCGCTTCGGGCTCGGTCGCGATACCCGTGACGGTGGCGTACGCCAGCGCGACGACCAGGCCCGGGTCGGCACGACGGAGCAGGCCGGCATCCATCTGCTCACGCAGGAAGTCCGTGGCTCGACGCACGAACGGCTGGACCTGCATGGTCAGCCGCTCAGCATGGTCCGGAGACAGGCGGCTGACCTCGCGCACCAGACCGAGCAACGCCGGCCTGCGCACGGCCGGCCGGAAGACGGCCTTGACCACGGCCTCGATCCGGGCGAGTGGCTCGTCGGCGGCTGCTCTGACCGCCGCCTCGATCACTGCGGCGAGCTCCAGTGCGGTCTGCTCGAGCACGGCGTCGAGCAGTTCGTCCTTGGACGGGAACCAGTACAGCAACGTCTGCTTGGCGACGCCCACCCTGCCGGCGATGTCGTCGAGCGAGGTCGCGGCGAACCCACGCGAGCCGAACAGGTCGACGCTGGCCTCCAGGATCGAGGCACGGGTGTTGCCTCGGCGGACGGTCACGGGTCTTTGTCTACCATGTGGTAGACAGACCTGCTAGACAGTGACCCGTGAATTGGAGCGGATCATGATCGCCGAACAGCTGGCGGGCAAGCGGATCGCAATCACCGGCTCGACCGGGTTCGTGGGCACCGCGTTGGTCGAGCGGTTGTTGCGCAGCGCGCCCGGATGCGAGCTGGTGCTGCTCATCCGCGGCGGCAAGCGAGGTGCCCCCGAGCGCGCCCGTCGCGAGATCTTCAAGAACGACTGCTTCGATCGCCTGCGTGCCGAGGTGTCCCAGGCAGGCATCGAGACCTTCGACGAGATGATCGCTCGGCGGATCAGCACGATCAACGGCGACGTCAGCACCGATGGGCTGGGCCTGAACGATGCCGACCGGGTCCTGCTCGCCAGTTGCGACACGATCATCCACTCCGCTGCCGCCGTCGCCTTCGACTCCCCCCTCGACACTGCAGTCGAGATCAACCTCCTCGGCCCGAGCCGGATCGCCGAGACGTTGCAGGCCCTCGGCGTGGCTCCGCACCTGGTCGCCGTCAGCACCTGCTACGTGGCCGGCAACCGGCGCGGCAACGCGCCGGAGCAGCTCGTCAGCGAGGGCCCGTTCGATCTCGGCCTGAACTGGCGCAAAGAGGTCACCTCGGCCCGCCGTCTGCGCAGCGACGCGGAAGCGGCGAGCCGTCTGCCCGACAAGCTCCGTGAGTTCCGGTCCGATGCCCGTAAGGAGCTCGGCGCGGCCGGCGCGCCGGCGCTGGCCGCGAAGACCGAACAGCTCCGGGAGCGTTGGGTCACCGACGAGCTCGTCGAAGCCGGTCGGGCACGCGCCGCCAGCGTCGGCTGGCCGGATGCGTATGCGTTCACCAAAGCGCTCGGCGAGCAGGCCCTGATGGAGACCAAGGGCAACGTGCCGGTCAACATCGTCCGCCCCAGCATCATCGAGTCGGCGCTGGCAGAGCCCCGCCCCGGCTGGATCCGCGGCTTCCGGATGGCCGAGCCCGTGATCCTCAGCTACGCCCGTGGCCTGCTCACCCAGTTCCCGGGCGTGCCCGAGGGGACGGTCGACGTCATCCCGGTCGACATCGTCGTCGCTGCGATCATCGCCGTGGCCGCCACCGGCCCGTCGGCCCCACGCATCACCCAGGTCGCCAGCGGCGGGGTCAACCCGTTGAAGTACCAGGCGATGGTGGACTACATCCGCGGCTGGTTCACCGAGCACCCTCTGTACGACGCCGAGGGTCAGCCGATCGAAGTTCCCGAATGGAAGTTTCCCGCGCGAGGCAAGGTGCAACAGCAGCTGAAGCGGGCCAAGACCCTGGCCACGCGGGCCGAGCAGACGTTGCAGATGCTGCCGCTGCGAGGCACGCAGGCCACGTGGGCTGCCAAGTTGGAGGAGCGCAAGCTCGACATCGACCGCGCCTACGAGTACGTGCAGCTGTACGGCCTGTACACGGAGTGCGAGGCGCTCTATCAGGTCGACAACCTCGACTCGATGTGGGCCGGGCTGGATGCGACGGATCGGGCGACGTTCAACTTCGACCCCCGCTCGGTCGACTGGGAGCACTACGTCACCACGATCCACCTGCCGTCGATCGTGCGCCACTCCCGCGCCAAGTCCAGCCCGGGCAAGAACCGCAACGACCGGACGGACCGGCTGCGCCGCAGCGTGCTGTCACCGGAGCGGCACCTCGCCGCCTTCGATCTCGAGAACACGCTGATCAGCAGCAACGTCGTGGAGAGCTTCTCCTGGCTGGCGACCCGTCGGCTCAACGCGCCGGAGCGGATCCGCTACGTGCTGCGCACCCTCGCCCAGGCGCCGAGCCTGTCGGCGATGGACCGCAAGGACCGCGCCGACTTCCTGCGCTTCTTCTACCGCCGCTACGAGGACGCTCCCGTCGCCCAGATCGCCGAGGACAGCAAGGAGCTGCTGACCCAGCTGATCGTCACGAAGAGCTTCCCAGCCGGCATCCGCCGCGTGCGCGAGCATCGTGCGCTCGGCCACCGCACGATCCTGATCACCGGCGCGATGGACTTCGCGGTCGCCGGGCTGAAGCCGCTGTTCGACGAGATCGTCGCCGCCGAGATGACCGTGCGACCCGACGGCACCTACAGCGGCGAGCTGTCGAAGGTGCCGCCCACCGGCGAGACGCGCGCCCAGGTGCTGGCCGACTACTGCGCGGCCGAGGGCTTGCTCCTCGAGGAGTCCATCGCCTACGCCGACAGCACCAGCGACCTGCCGATGCTCGAGTGCGTCGGGTTCCCGGTCGCGGTCAACCCGGAGACCCGTCTCGCTGCAATCGCACGCAAACGTGGCTGGCTGGTCGAGGACTGGTCGAAGGCACCCGGCGGCCCCCGACCGCTGCTACCGCTCGGGACGATGTTGAGCGAGCGCGAGCGCAAGCGGTCGTTCCCGGGGATGGTCATGAGCAGAGGCAAGAGCTGATGAAAGCACTGCAGGTCTCGCGCAAGGTCGCTCGGCTGGGACTGGCCCGGATGGCTTCGGCTGTCAGCCCGTCGGCCGCGGCGAAAGTGGGCCCGATCAAGCTCGTCAGCATCGATCCACCGGAGTCGCTCGGCGACGGCTGGCAGACGGTCAAGACCCGCCTCAGCGGGATCTGTGGCAGCGACCTGAGCACGATCGAAGGACACGCCTCGACCTACTTCGACGATCTCGTATCGTTCCCGTTCACGCCCGGCCATGAGGTCGTCGGCGAGCTCGCCGACGGCACCCGGGTCGTCATCGAACCGGTGCTCGGGCACGCCGCGCGGGGCTTCCCGCTGCCGTTCCCCGACGCAGCGCCGGGTGACGGCGACGACTACGCGCACCTCGCGCTCGGCCACCTCGAGCCCGGCCTCCAGACCGGGTTCTGCCACTCGACCGGCGGCGGCTGGAGCACCTCCTTCCAGGCCCACGCCAGCCAGCTGCACACCGTGCCCGATGCGCTCAGCGACGAAGCGGCCGTGATGATCGAACCTGCAGCGGGTGGCATCCACACCGCGCTGATGTGCTGGGCGTCGGTCGCCGACGTCGAGCGTCCGCTCATCGCCGTACTCGGCGCCGGCACGATGGGCCTGTGCGCGATCGCCGGGCTGCGTCGCTACCTGCCGAACGCGCACATCATCGTCGGCGCCCGCTACCCGCACCAGCAGGCGTACGCACGGGCGTTCGGCGCCGACGAAGTCGTCGCACCGAAAGAGCTCAGCCGGGCCGTGCGCCGCACCGTCGGCTGCCACGTCATCGGCGACTACCTCAGCAGCGGCGCGCACGTCACGATCGACGCAGTCGGCAACAGCGGTTCGATCGAATCGTGCCTGCAGATCACCCGGCCGCGTGGCACGGTGATCCTGATGGGCATGCCGGCCGAGGTCACGGTCGACCTCACCGGGCTCTGGCACCGCGAGACCAAGATCGCCGGGTCGTACACCTACGGCACGGAGTGCATGCCGGACGGCACGACCGCACGCACGTTCGCGCTGGCGATCGACACCGTCGCGGCGCTCGACATGGGCCGGCTCGTGTCGGCCACCTACCCGCTGGACGACTACGAGGACGCGATCGCCCACGCTGCGTCCGCCGGTCGCCGCGGCGCCGTGAAGGTCGCCTTCGACCTGCGCGAGACCCCGAAGACCAAGACGAAGTCCGAACCCAACCCCAGGACGAAGTCCGAACCCAACCCCAGGACGCAGTCCGAGCCCAACATGGAGAAGCACTGATGCCCCGTCCCGGATTCGTCCTCGAGGTGGATCGCAACACACCACCGATCCTGTTCTGGCGCGGCGAGAACTTCAGCCTGGAGAAGCTGCCCGCCGGCCGCAGCCGCGTCATCTACGCGCCCGAGCCGCTCGAGCCGCTGAAGGACATCGACGGCTCGATCGTCGACGCGCTGCTCCACCCGATCGATCACGATCCGCTGCCGGAGCTGCTGTTCCCGGGGATGAAGCTGACGATCGCGTTCGACGACATCAGCCTGCCGCTCCCCCCGATGACCAAGCCCGACATCCGCCAGCGCGTCATCGAGGCCGTGCTCGACATGGCCGCCGACGCCGGTGTCGACGACGTCCACATCATCGCCGCGCTGGCCCTGCACCGGCGGATGACCGAGGCCGAGCTGCGCCACGCCGTCGGTGACCGCGTCTACGACGCGTTCGCGCCCCGCGGCTTCCTCTACCAGCACGACGCGGAAGACCCCGACGCGCTCGAGTACCTCGGCCAGACGCCGCACGGCGAAGACGTCGAGATCAACAAGCGCGCTGCGAACAGCGACCTCCTCGTCTACGTCAACATCAACTTGGTCGCGATGGACGGCGGCTGGAAGAGCACCGCCACCGGGCTCAGCAGCTACAAGAGCCTGCAGCACCACCACAATCCGAAGACCATGGAGCAGACCCGCAGCTTCATGGACCAGCACAAGAGCGAGCTGCACAAGAGCAACTGGCGGATGGGCAAGGTGATGATCGACAGCGGCGTCAAGGTCTTCCAGATCGAGACGACGA
>JAOBWO010000269.1 GCA_025463415.1 Acidimicrobiales bacterium
TCGCAGAACGCCGGGATGTACGCGCCGCCCGCCGCGGACGGGCCGAACAGGCAGCAGATCTGCGGCGCCTTCCCGGAGAGCTTGATCTGGTTGGAGAAGATCCGTCCGGCGCCGCGTCGCCCAGGGACCAGGTCGACCTGATCGGTGATCCGCGCGCCCGCGGAGTCGATGAACCAGAAGATCGGCAGCTCGTGGCGCAGCGCGTGCTCGGTGGCGCGCACGATCTTCTCGACGGTGCGCGCGCCCCACGAACCCGCCTTCACCGTGGGATCGTTGGCCACGACGTACACCGTGCGACCGTCGACCTTGCCGATCCCCGTGACCACGCCGTCGGCCGGGAGGTCGGCAGCCATGGTGTTTGCCAACATGCCGTCCTCGACGAAGGATCCCTCGTCGAGCAACATGGCCACGCGGTCGCGCACGAACATCTTGTTCTGGCGGGCGAGCTTGGGCCCCTCCTTGGCGAAGTTGCCCTCGAGCGCTCGGGCCGTCCGCTGCTGGAGCTCGCCGTCATCAACCATCTGTCGGCGTAAGTTACCACTGTGCTCTCGATGCCCGACTCCGTCCAGATCCGCGAGGTCGGTGCGCGCGACGGCCTGCAGAGCGAGGCGCCGATCGGCATCGAGCAGCGGGTCGAGCTGATCGAATCGCTGCTCGCCGCCGGCGTGACCCGGATCGAGATGGTCTCGTTCGTCAGCCCGAAGGCGGTGCCCTCGATGGCGGGCGCGGCTGAGGTCGTTGCTGCGATCGGCGCGCGGGCCGGAGTCGTCCGCGCAGCACTCGTGCCCAACCTGCGTGGCGCGCAGATGGCCATCGACGCAGGCGTCGACGAGATCACGGTGATCATGTCCGCATCCGCGGTGTACAACGAACGCAACGTGCACATGACGCTCGACGAGTCGATCGCGCAGATCGCCAGCATCTGCGCCACCGAGGGTGTGCCGCCGGTGGACGCCGTGGTGTCCTGCTCATTCGGATCACCGTACGAAGGCGACGTCGATCCGGCGTTCGTCTCGTCGCTGTGCGCCCGGTTACGCGAGGCGGGTGCCGGCGCGGTCACCCTCGCCGACACCACGGGAATGGCCACGCCACGTCGGATCGCCGAGGCCTTGGCCCAGACCGGCAGCGATGTCGGCCTGCACCTGCACGAGACCCGCGGCACGGGCGTGCTCAATGCCTACGCCGGGCTCCAGTGCGGCGTGACCCGCTTCGATTGCTCGGTCGGTGGGCTCGGCGGCTCTCCGTTCGCCGCTGGTGCCGCGGGGAACGTGGCCACCGAGGAGCTGGTCGCGCTGCTCGACGATCTCGGCGTCAGTACCGGCATCGACGTCGAGGCATTGATCGGTTCGGCGCTGCTGATCGAGCAGCTCGTCGGTCATCCGGTGCCGAGCCGCGTCGCGCACGTCGGCACGCGGTCGCGCCGGCCGGTGACCGGATGAGCGTGGTGTCGGTGGACGTCGCCGGCAGCGTCGCGCGGATCACGCTCGACTCGGCCGCGACCCGCAATGCGCTCTCGACGCCGTTCCTGGCCGACTTCCACGCCGCGCTCGACCTCGCCCTCGTCGATGGCGTGCGCGTCATCGTGGTCGGCCATGCGCCGCCGGTGTTCTGTGCGGGAGCCGACCTCAAGGAACGTGCAGCCGGCGATGTCGATTCGACGCCCATGGCACAGGCGATGGAGCGGCTGATGTCGGCCCGCCAGGTGACGATCGCCGAGGTCGCCGGTCCGGTACGAGCCGGGGGAGTCGGGCTGATGGCATCATGCGACCTCGTCGTCGTGGCCCCGGACGTGACGTTCGCGTTCACCGAAGTTCGCATCGGTGTCGCTCCGGCGATCATCTCGGTCCCGGTGCTGCGTCGCTGCCCGGCGTCGCGTCTGGCCGCTGCGTTCCTCACCGGCGAGTCGTTCGCCGCAGCGGCCGCGCTGGACATGGGCCTCGTCACCCACATCGCCGACGAGCCGCGAGGTTGCGTGGACCGGCTGGTGACCGGTGTGCTGGCCGGTGCCCCCGCTGCGGTCGCCGCCACCAAGAAGCTGCTGTGGTCGACTGCCACCGCCGATGCCGGCGCCGACCTGGCCCGGATGCAAGCGTTGTCCGAACGGCTGTTCCGCTCCGCTGAGGGTCAGGAGGGCATGCGCGCCTTCCTCGAGAAGCGCCCGCCCGCCTGGCAGCTGTCGTGACCGCGAGCGCCTGACCCGATCCGGTTCGCTAAACGAGCACGGCCCCGGTGGTCTCCCACCGGGGCCGTGCTGTCATACCTGTCGTCGTCTCGAAGTCGAGACTCGACCGCTCAGAGGTAGTAGCCCGAGATGTCGATGATGAAGTTGGTGCTGCCTCCGCCGCCGGCGATGACCGTCAGCTGACGGGTGGCGTCGAGGGTGAGGATGACGCCGTTGGCGAGGTTCTGGCCGTCGGCCGACCAGTTGATCGTCGAGGCACCGACCGTCGTGTTGCCGCCGGGGTTGACCACGAGGAAGCCGCCACCCTTGGTGTCGGTGATCGTGACGTTGGCGGCAACCGCGGTGGCACCGGCGGGCACGAAGTTCGCCTGCAGGACGGCGCCGGTGGTCAGCGTCGCGTCACGACGGTCGGCCACGGAGATGGTGCGGCTCGAACCGGAGCCGAGCACGCCCGGCAGGGGGAGCGTCTGGCGGCTGTCGTACACGCGCCCCGGGGTGAGGGCGTGGAAACCACCGGCAACACCGGGCCCGGTGATCTTGCGCCACGTGCCAGGCGAGCCAGCGGCGACGCAGAAGTACAGGTCACCGTCAACACTCTCCAGTTCGCCGACGACGTGAGCATCGCTGCGGGTCGAGGGGACCGTCTTCGGGGAGTTGCTGATGAAGTTGTTGTTCGGCTGCAGCCAGAGGTTGGCCTTGGTGGAGACACCCGCGTGGATCGCATAGTCGCCGCCGAACGCACGCACGCCGACGGAGCCGGCCCCCGTGCCGCTGACGAAGATGCCGTCGCCGCCGGTGCCCGACGCCTTGATGCCGGTGCCGGCGGTCGCTGCGATGTTGGCGCCGGTGCCGACGCCCGTTGCCACGACGCCCGTCGCGCCGTCGGCCTTCACACCCACGCCGCTCGTCGAGGTTCCGCGAACACCGGTACCGACGCCGAGGTCGTTGTGACCGACCACGCCGGTGCCGTTCGCGTTCACCGCGAGGCCGTAGACGCCGTTCAACTGGCCGGCGCCGAGTGACGACCAGCCGGCCAGCGCAGCGGGGAAGCTGCTGGGCGAGGTCGGCAACGGGCTGCCCGTCTGGAACAGGAACGCGTTCGCCGTCGTCGAGGAGCCGGTGTAGTTGAGCGTCGTCGGGTTCGACGCAGTCGTTGCGTTGATGCCGTTGTCGGCAGCTGCCGGAAGTGCGGAGACGACGGTGGCACCGACGACACCAATTGCGGCGGCACCGGCCAGCTTGAGCATGCCGCGGCGTGACGAGGAGCGCTCGACCTCGGCCGGCTGACCGGCTTCGTCGGTCTCTGCCGACAGCGGCGAACGCAGCGTCGACGACGTCAGCAGTTCGATTCGCGCGGTCAGCTCGCTGAGCTTGGCCTCGAGGTCCTGGATCTTCTCTTCGTTGTTCATGTCTCTCCCTGAGATTGACGAATCGCTCACGGGGTGAGCGCTGGGTACGGGACTCACCGTAAAGATCCACGTCACGGCTGTATTGAGTACCGGGTACTCACTCTCGGACGGGGGCAGGGCCGGGTCGGGTGAGTAATCGCGGCCTAGGGTTGCCGCAATGCGCGCGTGGACGGCGGTGCTGGTCAGTTTGGGGGTGCTCGTCGGATGCACCGGAGGAACGACCGCCCCGATGCGGAACGCGCCCGAGTTGCCGCCGAGGCAACTGCTGCCGACCGTCGTGGTCACCAGCACCACGCTCGTTCCGCTCGCCGATCCACCGGATCGGGTTCTGCTGATCGGTGACTCCACGCTCGAAGGCGTGTTGACCTACGACGCGTTCGGCGCGCTGCAGGGGTTCGAGAGCACCTTCGACGCGCAGTCGTGTCGAACGCTCGGCATCCCGTCGTGCGGCCAGCCGCCGCTCCCGCCCAACGCCGCGCTGACGATCGCCGGCACTGCAGGAACGTTCGACGTCGTGGTGATCATGGCAGGCTACGACGAGTGGTGGACCTCGTTCCCGTCGAGCTTCGACAAGGTGGTCGACGCCGCGCGGGCGAAGGGGGCGACGAGCATCATCTGGCTGACCTATCGCGAGGGGGTCGGGTACACAGCCCCCAGCGGAGCAACGGCCAACGAGGCGTTCGTGAAGAACAACCGGACGCTGCGCGACAAGATCGCGTCGGGCGCATATCCCGATGTCGTCCTGGCTGATTGGTCCGCGTACACCAAGCCGACGCAGCTCTGGTTCGCCCGCGATGGCATCCACCTCACTCGGCTCGGCGCGCTCGGCGTGGCCGACTACCTGTCCCGGGAGGTCGCCCACCTCGACGGGCGACCGTGTGTGCTGCCGTGGGCCACCGGTGGACCGATCGACGACCCGGGCCCCGACCCGGACACCCATCCGCCCGTCGCGGACATCCGCTCGCTCTACCCCTGACGCCGTGGGCGGACGCAGAAGTCCACCGGGCACGTACGGTCGGCCCGGGCGACGCCGCCGATCTGGCGGGTCAGAGGACCGGGCATCGTGTACCTCGGCGCGAGGTCGA
>JAOBWO010000292.1 GCA_025463415.1 Acidimicrobiales bacterium
ATCCGAAGCACGTCGGACGAACCTACGAAGCCGTCATCCGCGTCAACAGCCAGAGCGGCAAGGGCGGCGTGGCGTACGTGATGAAGACCGAGCACGGCTTCGACCTCCCCCGCCGGCTGCAGATCGAGTTCTCCAAGACGATCCAGCACATCACCGAGGACAGCGGCACCGAGATCAGCCCCGGGATCATGTGGGACGCGTTCCAGAGCGAGTACCTCAGGACGGATCCGGCGATCGACCTGATCAGCCACGAGCTCACGTCCTCGAGCGAGGGCAAGACCTCGCAGGTCACCGCGCAGCTGCTCGTCGACGGCGAGCACCGCACGGTGACCGGCACCGGCAACGGTCCGATCGACGCGTTCGTCACCGCGATCAACAGCGGTCTCGGCACCGACATCGACATCGTCGACTACGCCGAGCACGCGATCGGGGCCGGCAAGGATGCCAGCGCGGTCGCATACGTCGAGTCACGCGATTCGGCCGGTCAGGTGAAGTGGGGCATCGGTGCCGACGAGAACATCCTCACTGCGTCGTTCAAGGCCGTGGTCTCCACCGTGCTCCGCCAGCGCGGCTGACCGGCGCCTCCGATGCGGATCCTGCTCATCGGTGGTACCCGGTTCGTCGGCAAGCACATCGTGACGGCTGCGCTGGCGGCCGGTCACGACGTGTCGATCTTCCACCGCGGTCGAACCGGACCGGATCTGTTCCCGGATTGCGAGCACCTGCTCGGCGATCGCGACACCGACCTGACGGCGCTCGCGTCGGGCGAGTGGGACGCCACCATCGACACGTGCGCATACGTTCCCCGGCAGGTGCATCAGCTCGCTGATGCGCTCGGTGGGCGCGGCGGGCATCTCACGTTCATCTCCAGCATCTCGGCGTACGCCCCACCGGCGGGCCCGGGCATCACCGAGGACGCTGAGCTGATCGAGCTCGACGACCCCACCGTCGAGACGATCACGGGGGAGACCTACGGCGGCCTCAAGGTGTTGTGCGAGCGAGCGGTCGTCGAGCGCCATGGCGACGGCGCGTTGATCGTGCGTCCGACGTACGTGATCGGCCCCGACGACTATTCGTGGCGGTTCCCGAGTTGGGTCACGCGCCTGGCCGCGGGTGGCGAGGTGCTGATGCCCGGCCCCCGCTCCGATCCGGCCCAGTACATCGACGGCCGCGACATGGCGCACTGGATCGTCGCGATGGTCGAGCGGCGGGCCGGCGGCGCGTTCCACGCCGCGGGGCCGTCGGCCGAGTTCACGTGGGGCGAGGAGCTCGACGCGATCGAGGCGACGGTCGCTCCACCCGGCACGACCGTGGAGTGGATCGACGAGACGTTCCTGGCCGACCATGGCGTCGACGGCGGCGACCTTCCGCTGTGGAGCGGTGGCGACGAGGGCCGCTGGGTGATGGCCGTCGATCCCGCAGCCGCGTTCGCTGCGGGTCTGCGGATGCGGCCGCTCGCCGAGACGATCGCCGACACCCTCGCCTGGGCGCGCACCCAGCAGCAGCCCTCGTCGCCAGGCCTGTCGACAGAGCGTGAACGCTCGCTACTGGCGGCTTGGCGTTCGCGCGGCGCGGCTGCCAACTAACTTGGGGCGATGCGTCGCCAGATCACACGACTGCTGCTGGTGGCGCTCATCGGCGGCACAGCCTTCTCGCTGATCCGGCGGCGCCGCCGGCGGGTGGCCGGGCCTGCGCACCCTGCACCCGAGAGCGCCTGGCCACCCATCCGAACGGCCGCCGTGGATCCGGACCCCGACTGGTTGCCGCCCGACGATGCGGGGGCCTGCCCGATCAGCCACCCGATCAAGGCCAACGAGAGCAGCCACATCTTCCATGTGCCCGGCGGGCGGTTCTACGACCGCACCAAGGCCCAGCGCTGCTACGCCGAGGCGGACCACGCCGAGCGCGACGGCTACCGTCAGGCCAAGGCATGAGCACCGGCTCGTACCGCCGCAGTGCTCGCACCGAGCCCATCACCTCAGGAGTCCAGTCATGAAGGTCGTCGTCGATTTCGATGTGTGCGCATCGACAGGTTCGTGCATGCAGACCTGCCCCGAGGTCTTCGAGGTGCGCAGCGACGGGTACCTGTACATCCTCCAGGAAGAGCCTGGTGAAGAGCTGCGCGCCAAGGTCGAAGAGGCAGCCGATCTCTGCCCGACCGGCGCGATCAGCGTCGAAGGCTGAGCAGCGGCCCGCGTCCGACGATGGGTTTCCACGACAAGCTCAACCGGGCGTGGCGGCTGACGGGATCCATGCTCTGCGTCGGTCTCGATCCGGATCCGATGCGGATGCCGGCTCCACTGCGCGGGTCACCGGACGCAGTGTTCGAGTTCTGCACGGCGATCGCCGATGCCACTGCGCCGATGGCCTGTGCGTTCAAGCCGCAGATCGCGTTCTTCGCATCGCAGGGCGCCGAGCAATCGCTCGAACGGGTCTGCGCGTACATCCTCGAGAGGTACCCGGATCACGTCTTGGTGCTGGACGCCAAGCGCGGCGACATCGGCTCCACGGCCGAGCACTACGCGCGTGAGGCGTTCGTTCGGTACCAGGCCGACGCCGTCACGGTCAACGCCTACCTCGGCACCGATTCGGTCGAGCCGTTTCTCCGACACGATGGCAAGGGCGTGCTGTTGCTGTGCCGCACCAGCAACCCCGGCGGCGACGACTTCCAGTCGTTGCTCGTCGACGGCGAGCCGCTCTACGTCAAGGTCGCCCGGCGGATCGCCGACGACTGGAGCCGGCTGGGCGAGTGCGGGCTCGTCGTCGGCGCCACGTATCCATCGGAGCTCGGGGTCGTCCGGTCGATCGTCGGCGATCTGCCGATCCTCGTCCCCGGGGTCGGGGCGCAGGGTGGCGATGTCGATGCCACGGTCACGGCCGGTCACGACAGCGCCGGGTTGGGGCTGGTGATCAGCTCGTCGCGTGCGATCCTCTATGCCAGCGATGGCGACGACTTCGCCGACGCGGCGCGGATCGTCGCCGAGGCGACCCGCGATCAGATCCGTGGAGTTGCCGTCGGCTGACAGCGCACCGGCGAGGCGTGTCCTCAGCCGTGCAGCACGAAGACGTTGAGGATGCCGGGCGCCGAGCGCACGGAATCGACGACGGCAGCCGACACCTCACCCGTCGGGGCGATGAGCATCACGGCCGTGCCGGGCGTCTGGGCGCGGCCGACGTCCATGTCGGCGATGTTCACGCCGGCGTTGCCCAGCAGGGTGCCGACGAGACCGATCACACCGGGACGGTCGTCGTTCTTGACCATCATCATGTAGTCGGTC
Organism: Acidimicrobiales bacterium; assembly: GCA_025463415.1. Classification (GTDB taxonomy): domain Bacteria; phylum Actinomycetota; class Acidimicrobiia; order Acidimicrobiales; family Ilumatobacteraceae; genus WLMZ01. Next base: position 3,279 of record JAOBWO010000292.1, read on the forward strand.
GGCGGAACGTCGAAGGTGTGGTCGTCGATCGAGACGATGCGCTGCTCGCTGCGTCGACCGGACAGCGTGCCGGAGATGCTGTGCCCGCCGCCGATGAGCGTGATCAGGTTGACGTAATCGGCCGAGGTCGCACAGCTGACCTCGCGCACGTCGACGCCGCTGTCCTTGGCGAGTTGGGGCGCGTTGACGTAGGTGACGGGCTCCTCGCTGTGCGCACCGAAGAAGCCCTTCAGCGCGGCGAGGGTGAGGATGCGCGTGTCGTATCCGGCGATCTCGCCTTCCGCACAGATCTCGAGCGTCTGCGGTGACCCGCCGACGAGCGACGCGAACAACCGACCGAGCCGCTCGGCGAGCGGCAGGAACGGCTTGAGCGTCTCGTTGGCTTCGGCTGCGTTGATGTTGACGGCGAACGGCACGAACTCGCCGGCCAACGCGAGCTGGACCATGTCGGCGATCGTGTCACCGGCTTTGTCCTGCGCCTCACGCGTGCTGGCACCGAGGTGAGGCGTCACCACGACGGAGTCCAGGCCGAACAATGGTGACTCGGTCATCGGCTCCTTGGTGAACACGTCGAGCGCGGCACCGGCGATCACGCCCCCGCTGATCGCCTCGGCGAGGGCTTCCTCGTCGACGATGCCGCCGCGGGCGACGTTGATCACGCGCAGGCTGGGCTTGGCCTTCAAGAACAGGTCGCGGCCGATGATGCCGGTGGTCTCCTTGGTCTTGGGCAGGTGGATGGTGATGAAGTCCGACTCGGCGACGAGCTGATCGAGCGTGAGCAGCTCGACGCCCATCGTGCGAGCCCGGTCCGCGGAGACGAATGGGTCGAAGGCCACCAGCCGCATCCCGAAGGCCTTGGCGCGATCGGCGACGAGCTTGCCGATCCGCCCGAGCCCGACGATGCCGAGCGTCTTGTCCGCCAGTTCGACGCCTTCCCAACGAGTGCGCTCCCACCGGCCGGCCTTCAACGCGGCGTGCGCCTGGGGAACGTTGCGGGCTTGCGACAGCAGCAGCGCCATGGTGTGCTCGGCCGCGGAGATGATGTTCGACTGCGGCGCGTTGACCACCATCACGCCGCGCCGGGTCGCCGCCTCGACGTCGACGTTGTCGAGACCGATGCCGGCCCGACCGACCACGATCAGATCGGTGGCGGCTTCGAGGACCTCGGCGGTCACCTGGGTGGCGGAGCGGATGATCAGCGCGTGCGCACCGGACCGAGTCGCGGTGGGAGCGATGTGCTGGAGCAGTTGGCTGAGGTCGAGCTGGACGTCGACCTCGTGCCCGGCGGCACGGAGCCGATCCAGGCCGCCGTCGGCGATCTCCTCGGTCACGAGAATGCGGGACATGTCCCCATCCTTATCGGCGGTGGTGTCCAACTCCCTGCGCGTTGAACGATTCGTCAAGCGGCACACGGCGCGCACGACGCTGAGCAGTTGTCCCGGGGCGCTGGGCTAATGTCCGGAGACGCACTCAGCAGAGGGAACCACATGCCCAACCCATTCCTTTCGGACCCCTGGATGGCCGAAGCAAAGGCCATCCGCGCCAAGTACGACGGCCAGACCGGCAAGGTCAGCCAGTCGATCCGGGTCAACCAGACGATCACCGACGTCCCGTTCGGCGACGGCACGATCAACAGCTTCATCGACACGTCCTCGGGCGACATGGTGATGGACATCGGCTCCCTCGACAAGCCGGATGTCACCGTCACCACCGATTATGCGACAGCCAAGAAGCTCTTCGTCGACCAGGACGCCGCGGCCGCGATGCAGGCGTTCATGGGCGGCAAGATCAAGGTGCAGGGCGACATGATGAAGATGATGGCGCTGCAGACCGCGATGCCGACCGATGACGCATCCAAGGCGATCGCCGAGGAGATCAAGGCGATCACGGCCGACTGATGCCGGTCGGCCGAATGGTCGGCAACGTACGCTGACACCGTGTCGGAGTCACGGTCGCTGCTCTGGCGCCTGGTGCCGTGGTTGTTCCCGTTCGCGCTGATCCTCGTCGGACTCGTGTTCGTGGCGAGCAGCCTGAGTGGCACCGATCATCCCCAGGACGTCGGTGCGCCGCCGAACGTCAGCGACATCACGGTCGCCAATGCTGCGCCTTGGGCACTGCGACAGGTGCTCCCCGGGTCCACCTCCAGCGTCCTGGGCGTGCTCCTCGTCAGCTCCTCGGCCACGACCGCGACCACCTATTCGGTGCGCGCCGTGATCGGGAGGGTCGACTCACCCGTGCCTGCTCCGGGCGACACATCAGGCACGGTGGCCAGCGCTGACCCCAACTCGGTCGCGCCGGTCCGCACCGTGGTGACCTGCGTGCGATGGATCGTCGACGTCAGCACCGGGACGATCGCCGAGCACGGAGCGTCGCAGCTCAGCAACGAGCCCGGACGCCACGCCTTGGGCGCGGACGACGGGCTGGTGTCCGCCTGCCGCGCGGCCACCTTCGCCGGTTGACGCCCTACCAATCGCGCAGACGGTCCGGACCGGGGGAAATCCAGGTGATCACGGTGGCGTCGCGGCCAAATCGCACGCACCGTGACGATACTGCTACGGACGGAAGTGGCAGGTGGCCTGCCAATGGGTCCGGTTCATGGAGGAGCCTGAGGTGGACGACAGCACGATCATTGATCCGGAGGAGTTCGCTCGGATGTTCGAGTTCGAGCCGTCGCTCGCCCCTGACCCGCGGTGCCACGCTCGCCGGTCCGGGCTGTTCTCGGACCACGGACATGCGCTCATCCTCGTGGCTCGCGACCGCGACCCGAGCGTGGCTGAACTGGCGCGTCGGATGCACATGAGCGAGGCGGCCGTCGGGGACATCCTCGGCGACCTCGTCGCCCGCGGGTTGGTCGCACAGATGGAGGTCGGCCTCCGCACCCGTTTCGTGCTCACCGCCGGGGATCCGATGGCCTCGGCGATCGCCGATGCTCGTTCTGTGGCGGCCATCGACAAGCTCTATGCCCGTCGAGCCGGCTGAGCCGTCGCTCCTGTCATTGCGACCGCCGGTTGCGAGCCGTTCAGTCGCGAGCGTTCAGTCGCGCCGCAGTGGTGCCAGCGCTTCGGCCAGACCGGTGACGGTCCAGCGATCGTCGTGCTCCACCGAGTCGCCCATCGCCCACGTGTCGATGCGAGTGACGACGCCGCCCTGGACGAAGAAGGTCTCACCACTGAACGCGCAGTCCGCCGTCGCCAAGTAGGCGACGAGGGGAGAGATGTTCGCCGGGTCCCAAATGTCGAAGGTGCCCTCCTTGGGCGCCATGATGTCTTCCAGTCCGGGCGTGGCGAGCGTCAGCCGGGTGCGCGCTCCCGGGGCGATGCAGTTGCTCTTGACCCCGTAGCGACTGAGCTCCTTGGCGCAGATCTGGCTGAACGTGGCGATGCCTGACTTGGCCGCCCCGTAGTTGGTCTGCCCCGGGTTGCTGAACAGGCCGGAGGTGGACGAGGTGTGGACCAGGTTGCGCGGCTTGCTG
>JAOBWO010000409.1 GCA_025463415.1 Acidimicrobiales bacterium
CTTCCTGCGGAGGTAGCCGACGTACACCTCGAGCGAGTTCGAGTTCGCGCCGAAGTCGTAGCCCCACACCCGGTCGAAGATGACTTCACGCGTCAGCACCTGCCGAGGGTGACGCAGGAACAGCTCCAGGAGCGCGAACTCGAGCCGAGTCGTCGAAACCGGTTCACCGTGCACGCTCACGTCGCGGGTCACGGGATCCAGCACCAGCCCGCAGTACGAGATCGCACTGGGCTCGGGTTGGACGGCTGCCGGCTGGGCCTGCCGTCGGAGCAGGGCACGGAGCCGGGCGAGCAGCACCTCCAGCGCGAAGGGCTTGACGAGGTAGTCGTCCGCGCCGGCGTCCAGACCGGCGACGCGGTCGGAGACGCCGGAGCGTGCGGTGAGCATGAGGATCGGCACGTCGTCGCCCTTGGCCCTGATCAGTCGGCAGGTCTCCAGACCATCGAGGCCGGGCATGCCGACGTCGAGCACGATCACGTCGGGCGATTGCTGGGTGAGGAAGCCGAGCGCGTCGCCACCCGACGTCGACAGGTGCACGTCGTACCCTTCGCTCCGGAGCGCGCGCGACAGCGCGTCTCGCACCGAACGTTCGTCATCGACAACCAACACCTGCATCTCGATCCTCTCCCTGCCTGCCACGTTCGTCGCCGTGGCTGGGCGCGAGCTGAACCGAGCATAAGCATCTGCTGAGAACGCGGCCCTCACGTCACATCGTCGGGATGGGCGCGTGCATACGCACCGGCATCGATCGGGGCATCGGCGGCATACCCGACGGGCAGTCGTACGGTGCCGGCGACGCTGCCGACGTACACCTCCCACGCGTGATAGCCCCGATACGCGAGCGGGTCGGCGACGAGGTTCGACGCGTATGCGATGACGGCACGCACGTAGCCCTCGTTCGGGTTATACGTGTACAGCGCCGCCAGCATGTCGCCCGGCGCACCGCTGGCGGCCAGATAGGTCGCCGCGCCGATGATCGCATCGTGGGGATCGTCGATGTCCCCGGTGCAGCAACTGGCGAACGTCTCGGGCAGGAACTGCATCGGCCCTTCGGCACCGGCCGAGGACGACCCACTGATCCGCCCCATCCTCGTCTCCACGAAGTTGATCGCTGCCAGGTACTGCCACGGGACCCCTGTCGCTGCTTCTCCCTCGTGGTAGTCGGCCAGCAGCTCGTCGATCGGGCGCGGCTCGACGATGGTCCATGCCGGCAGCGTCGGCGACGGCGCCGCCGGCGGGCTCCCGCTGGCGTGGTCCGCGACGGCCTGTCTCGCGGCGACGTTGAGCCCGAACGCCACGGCGACATCGGCAGGGATCAGGGCGGTGACGGCATCCGACAGTCCCGGGTGCCTCGCCAGGAGTTGGTAGGCGCGCTGCTGCCGTCGACCGAACGCTGCGACCGACGCCGCCGGCACCGAGACGTCGCGGATCCCTCGCTCGGTTGCTGCGATCTCGGCGGCGATGGATTCGGCGGTGACCGGCTGAACCGCAGTGGTGGTGGTGACGACGCCGGGGACGCTGGACGCAAGAAGGGTCGTTGTGACGACGGTCGTCGTGACGACGTCGGTGTTCTCGACGGCCTCCGTGGTCGGTGCTGCGGGGCTCGAGTTGGTGGCCGCAGCAGCCGAGGTGAATGGCGGAGGCGTCGTCGCGCTGGACCGGTCGGCGCTACTGGTGCAGCCGACGACGAACAACGCGGCGGCCACGACGACACCGATGCTCCGACTGCGGCCTTGCACGTGCCGATGGTACGCAACCGATCGCGACGAACGCACCGGCCGGCGAGGACCTGCTGGTCGCGACCACCTGAGCCGTCGCCGGACCGTTCGGGTCGGCGGGCGACGGTGGGCCGTGCCAGCCTGGCGCACACAGGCGCCGGCGAACTGCTCGCTGGCCATCACCGAGGAGCATCCCCACATGAGCAACCCCTTCAGTTATGCCGGTCGGCGCGTGGTCGTCACCGGTGCGGCCACCGGGGTGGGCGCCGCGCTGCTCGACCTGCTGGTCGAGCTGGGCAGCCCGGAGGTGACGGTGCTCGACATCAAGCAGCCCACCGGTCCGCACGCGAAGTTCATCGCCTGCAACCTCTCCGAGCGCGGTGCCGTCGACGCGGCCATCGCCGAGATCGAAGGGCCCGTGGACGTCCTGTTCAACAACGCCGGTGTGGCCTCCACCCAGGCGCCGCAGATCGTGCTCGCCGTGAACTACCTCGCGCTGCGCCGCCTGTCGGAAGCGCTGCTCGACCGGATCCCGTCCGGGGGCGCGATCGTCAACACGGCCTCGATCGCCGGCGGCCAGTGGGCGACCCACCTGACCGAGATCAACGAGCTGCTCGACATCGGTGACTGGGACGCCTCGCTGGAATGGATCGACGCCAAGTTGCCGGGCATCGGCTCCGACTCCTACTCGTTCTCCAAGGAGGTCGTGCGGGTCTGGGGAATGCGCAGCAGCCGCGCGACGATCGCGAAGGGCGTCCGCACCAACTCCGTCTGCCCGGCACCGATCGACACGCCTCTGCTCGAGGACTTCAAGCAGACGATGGGCGCGAAGATCATCGACTGGAACGTCTCCCAGACGACGGGCAAGATCATGACCCCACGGGAGGTTGCGATGCCGCTCGCGTTCCTCGGCAGCGAGGCTGCGTCCTACGTCAACGGCACCGACCTCATCGCCGACGGCGGCTTCGGCGCGGCGATGACCACCGGACAGGTGGACTTCTCCGGCCTCGCCTGAGTTGCTCTCAACCTGGCGGTGAGGAAGCCGGGCAGTCACTGACGCGGCCGGCTCGGGCCAGGACGCCCTCGAAGTTGCGGGCGGTCGCAGGGTCGATCATCTTGCCGTCCAGCGATGCGGCACCGTCGCCTCGCGCTGCGGCGGCGCGGACGGCAGCGACGACTCGCTCGGCTTCGGCGATCTCCTCGGCAGTCGGCGCGAAGATGCGGTTGGCCGCCTCGATCTGAGACGGGTGGATGCACCATCGGCCTGAGCCGCCGAGCAGCGCGAAGGTCTGGCTCGTCGATGCGAAGCCGTCGCCGTCGGCGAAGTCGGCGTAGGGCCCGTCGATCGCTTCGATCCCCGCGGCTCGCGCGGCGACGATCATCCGGGTCCTGGCGTGGTGCCAGATGTCGCCGGGATACGACGACGTCGCGCCGATGTGCCCGAGCCGCATGCCCTGGCTGGCGGCGAGGTCGCCCATGCCGAGCACGAGCGCCTCGATCCGGGGGCTGCACGCAGCGATCTCCTCGACGCGGCTCAGCGCGCGGACGTCCTCGATCAACACCTCGAGGCCGATCCGCCCAGGCGCCAAGCCGTGCTTGATCTCGAGCTGAGTGAGCAGGTCGTCGACGAACCAGACCTCGCGCGGGCCGTAGACCTTGGGGATGACGATGACGTCGGGTGTGGCGGCAGCGTCGCTGACGATGGCGATCAGATCGTCGTGACACCAGGAGGTCTCGACAGCATTGATCCGCACAGCGCGCCCGATGCCGCGCCACGACAGCGTGCGCAGGGCGGCGACGGTGTGAGTGCGCGCGTGGTGCTTCGCATCCGGCGCGACGCCGTCTTCGAGATCGATCACGACGATGTCCGCCTGCGATGCCGCAGCCTTGGCGAGCATCTTCGGGTTCGACCCGGGCGTCGACAGCTCCGAGCGGCGCAGGCGCGGCAGCAGCTTCATGTTGCGAGGAACGGACGCGGCGCGAGTCCCGCGCCGGACAGCTCGGCTCGGATGTGGCGAGCCATCTCGACTGCGCCGGGCGTGTCGCTGTGGACGCAGACGGAGTGCGCTGCCAGCTCGATCGGCTCGCCGCCGAGGACCGCCATCCGCCCACTGTCGATGAAGGTCAGGAGCCGCTGCAGCGCCTGATCGGCGTCGTGGATCACGGCGCCGGGCTGGCTGCGCGGCACCAGTTGACCGTTCGGTTGGTAGGCGCGGTCGGCGAAGATCTCCGAGTAGACCTCGACACCGGCGGCTCGCGCAACGAGCTCCAGCTCGGTCCCGGAGATGGCGAGGATCGCCAGCGTCGGGAACGCGGCACGTACGGCCTCGATGATGCCGCCGGCGACCTCGGCATCGGCTGCGGCCAGGTTGCCCAGCGCTCCGTGCGGTTTGACGTAGCGAACCTCCGTGCCGGCCAGTCGTGCGATCGCTGCCAGCGCGCCCACCTGGGCGACCACCATCCGGCCGATCTCGTCCGGACGCATCGGGATGATCCGGCGGCCGAAGCCCTCACGATCGACGTAGGACGGATGGGCGCCGATCACCACCCCGTGCTCGGCGGCGGTGCGGCATGTGGCATACATCGTCTCGGAGTCGCCTGCGTGGCCGCCGCAGGCCACGTTGGCGCTGCTGACCACCGACAGCATCGCCGCGTCGTCGCCCATCACCCACGGGCCGAACCCTTCGCCGAGATCGGAGTTCAGATCGATCGTTCGCATCCCACGTTCCCTTCGTTCGTTCTCATCGCAGTGCAGGTCATCTTCTCAGTACACGATCGTCTCGACCATCGGGCGCCCGTCGCGCACGCGGTCCCATCCCAGCGGGGTCAGGTCGATCGTGTCGTACCGCCCGGCGGTGATCAACTCGGCGATGCCGCGTCCGGCCGCCGGAGCGTGCATCACGCCATGCCCGGAGAACCCGGTCGCGAACAGCAGGTTGCCGAGCAGGTCGTGCGATCCGATCACCGCGTTGTGATCGAGCAGGTTGACCTCGTAGTGGCCTGCCCACGAGCGCCGGAGTCGGAGTTGATCCATCTCCGGCACCCGCTGGACGAGCAGCGGCCAGTAGATGTCGTCGAACAGGTCACGGTGCGGCTCGAAGTCGTCATCAGCATCGTGGTCGTCATCGGGGGCAGGCTGGATGCCGCCGATGAAGCCGTCGCCCTCGGGGCGCACCCAGATGCCCGAAGAGTCGAACAGCATCGGGAACCCCTGTCGCGGCACCGGCGACTGGAAGTTGAACACGGAGCGCTTCTTCGGCACGATCGGCAGATCGATCCCCACCAGTGCGGCAAGCCGCCCGGACAACGCCCCGGCGGCGAGCACGCAGGTGTCGCATGGAAGTGGCGCTGCCCCGCCGATCCGGACCGAGGTGATCGCGTCTCCCGCGATCTCGAACCCTGTCACGGGCGCTTCCACGTACTCCACCCCGAGACGGCGGGCGGCGCGCTTGACCAGCGACAGCAGACTCCACGCGTCGAACCATCCCTCGCCCGACATGCCGAAGGTGCCGATCCCGACATCGTCGAAGTCGAGGTGGGGGAACCGGGCGGCCAGCTCGTCCGGCGTCAGCACCGCGATATCCGCACCGTGCCCCTGCTGCATCTCCGCGGCCGCGGTGCGCTCGGTGATCTGATCCGGAGTGCCGAGGATCAGGTATCCGGCCTCCACGTAGTCGATCTGAGCGTCCGCCTCACCGAACTGTCGGCCGAGGTCGCGGAACAGCTCGACCGCGTGCAGGCTCATCGCGATGCACGTCGGCGTCCCGAACTGCGTGCGGATCGACGCCGCGGAGAGCGCAGTCGACGAGCGCGCGTAGGTCATGTCCTTGTCGACCACCGTGATCGGACCGGTGTGCCCGGCTCGACGCAGCTCCCACGCGCAGAAGCTGCCCACGATCGCGCCTCCGACGATGACCACGCGTTGGGTGCGGGACGGGCTCATCGGGGCTCAGTCGTCGGATCAGTTGGGGGTCAGGCCGAGATGAGCTCGGAAGCGGTTCTTGATCAACACTGCGTCGCGAGAGGGCATGCTGCGCGGCAGGTTCTCCGGTCGGATCTTGACCACCGCCAACCTGGGGCCGGCCGATGGTGCCGCGTGGTCGTCGATCAAGCGGCCCAGCTGGGCATCGGTGGCGACGACGCGAGCGTCGGCGAAGCCGAGTGCCGAGGCGACTGCGGCAAGGTCGATGCCCAGACCGGTGTGGCTGGCCTGCATGCCGGTCTCGCCGTAGTGCTCGTTGTCGAGCACCACGATGTCGAGGTTGGTCGGCCGGGCGGCCGCGATGGTGGCGAGACCGCCGAGCGCCATCAGCTGCTCGCCGTCGCCCGTGATCACCAACACCCGGCGGTCCGGCTGCGCCTGGGCGAGGCCGAACCCGACGAGCGCCGCGCCGCCCATCGCACCCCAGAGGTAGTAGTTGGCGTCGTGGTCGCCCTGGGCGTGCACGTCGTAGGTCGGTGAGCCGAGACCGGTGACCACGAGCGTCTTGCCGCGCCCGGCGAGCAGGCGGGACACGGCGTCGCGGCGGTCCAGGACGTCGTCGGCACTCACCACTGCTTCCTCCCGAGGAGTCGCTGGCCGATGAGCACGGCCATCTGTTGATCGCCGTCATACGCCATCGTGGTGGCCTGCTCGACCGTCTCGACCAGATCGCGAGCCGTCTCGGCGCGCAGCACGGTGACGCCGATGGCCTGCAGGCTGGCTTGGGTGGCCCGACCCATCGGGTTCTGCCACGGGTTGAACTCGGCCCATTCGCCGCGCATCGTGACCAGCATCAGCAGCGGCACCCGGGCGATCACGGGCAGAGAGAGCATGTTGATGCAGTTGCCCACTCCGGACGACTGCATCAGGATCGCCGAGCGCTTGCCGCCCAGCCACGCACCGGTCGCGATCGCGATGCCTTCCTCCTCCGTGGTGAGCACGTTCGTGACGATGTCGTCGTCGGCTGTGCAGAGGTTGATCAGCGCCGTGTGACCGGCATCGGGCACGTAGCTGACGTGCGTCACGTCCGCGCGCCGCAGCACGGCGTGCACCTCGCTGGGCCAGTCAGGCTCCACCACTCGTTCCAACTCGTCGACGTTCATGCCCTCACTTCTACCTCCGACGTTGCGGTCAGCCTCGATCGGGTCTAGCAAGAGTGCGTGGATCCGGAACTGATCGCTGACATTCGTGGTGCTGTCGCTCAGCTCTGCGCGAACTTCGACGGCGGATATTGGCAGCGGCTCGACCGCGACATGGCCTACCCGACGGAGTTCGTCACCGCGCTGACCGAGGCAGGATGGCTGTCGGTGCTGATCCCCGAGGAGCTCGGCGGGGGAGGGCTGCCGCTGTCTGCAGCCGCCGCCGTGCTCGAGGAGATCCAGCGATCGGGATGCAACGGCGGTGCGTGCCACGCGCAGATGTACACGATGGGCACGATCCTGCGTCACGGCTCGGCCGAGCAGAAGCAGCGGTACCTGCCGGCGATCGCTCGTGGTGAGCTGCGGATGCAGGCCTTCGGCGTGACGGAACCGACCAGTGGCAGCAACACCGGAGCCCTGCGCACCAGAGCCGTGCTCGACGGCGACCACTACGTCGTCAACGGTCAGAAGATCTGGACCAGCCGGGCCGAGCACTCCGACCTGATGGTGCTGCTCGTGCGCACGACGCCGTTGACCGACGGGATGAAGCACACCGAGGGCTTGTCGGTGCTGCTCGTCGACATGCGCGAGGCAGTGGGCAACGGGCTCACGATCCGGCCGATCCGGACGATGATGAACCATGCCACCACCGAGGTGTTCTTCGACGACCTCGAGGTGCCGGCCGAGAACCTGATCGGCGACGAGGGTCGCGGCTTCCGCTACATCCTCTCCGGGATGAACGCCGAGCGGATCCTGATCGCGGCGGAGTGCGTGGGCGACGCGAAGTGGTTCATCGACAAGGCGGTCGCCTACGCGGGTCAGCGGTCGGTGTTCGGCCGTCCGATCGCAGAGCACCAGGGAGTCCAGTTCCCGATCGCTCGCGCGTACGCCAACATGCGCGCCGCGGAGCTGATGGTCAGCGAAGCGCTTCGCCGCTACGAGTCCGGCGGTGACTGTGGGGCAGAGGCCAACCTGGCCAAGATGTTGGCCGCCGACGCGTCGTTCGAGGCGGCGAACGTGTGCATCCAGACCCACGGCGGGTTCGGGTTCGCCGAGGAGTACGACATCGAGCGGAAGTTCCGCGAGACCCGCCTCTACCAAGTGGCCCCGATCTCGACCAACCTGATCCTGTCGTACCTGGGCGAGCACGTGCTCGGCATGCCCCGGTCCTACTGACGCCACGCTGAACGACACATCCCAACCCGAAGGAGACACATGAGGTTCGAGAACAAGGTCGCGGTCGTGACCGGGGCAGCACAGGGCATCGGCAAGGCGTGCGCGGTGCGGCTGCTGGCCGAGGGGGCGATGGTCGTGCTCGCCGACATCGCTGCGGACGCGGTGCGGGCCACCGCTGCCGAGCTGGGTGTGCCCGAGCGAGTGCACGCGGTCGTGACGGACGTGAGCAGCAAGGCACAGGTGGACGCACTGGTTGCCGAGGCCGTCACGACCTTCGGTGGAGTGGACATCATGGTCAACAACGCCGGGATCGCGATGATTCAGGACTTCCTGGACATCAGCGAGGCCGACTACGAGGCCGTGCTCGCGGTCAACCTCAAGGGACCGTTCTTCGGGGTGCAGGCCGCCGCCCGGCAGATGATCAGCCAGGGCCGGGGTGGGGTGATCATCAACATGTCGTCGATCAACTCCCGCCTGTCCAATCCGCGAGTGACCACCTATGCGATCTCCAAGGGCGGCCTCAACCAGCTCACCGGCACCGCGTCGATCGCCCTCGCTCCGTTCGGCATCCGGGTGTGCGGCGTCGGCCCCGGCACGATCGCGACCGAGATGATCGCCGGGTCGTTCATCCGCGACGAGGACGAGCACCGGATGGTCATGTCGCGCACGCCCGCCGGACGGTTCGGGATGCCCGAAGAGGTCGCCGGAGTGGTGGCGTTCCTCGCCAGCGACGACGCCTCGTACATGACCGGGCAGACGGTGTACCCCGACGGCGGACGACTCGTCCTCAACTACACCGTGCCCGTCGAGGGCTGATCGATGCCGCCGATCTTCGACCACCTCCATCACATCTGCATCGTGGTCCGGGACATCGACCGGTCCCAGGCCCACTACGAGTCGATCGGGATCGGTCCGTGGCAGTCCTATCCGCCGTTGACCGACTACACCGACCTGGAGGTGCCCAACCTCGAGGGGTTCATGGGCATGCAGTACCGCGTGTGCAACCTGCCCGACGTGCAGCTCCAGCTGTGCCAACCCAACGACGACCCGAGCCCGCAGAGGATCTTCCTGGACACGAAGGGCGAAGGGGTCTTCCACATCGGCTTCGAGGTGCCGGACGCCGATGCAGCACGCGAAGCGGCGCTGGCAAGCGGCCTGCAGCCACTGATGCACGGCCGACGAACCAACGGCACCGGCTTCGACTACTACGACACCGAGTCGACCGCCGGTGTGGTGCTCCTGACCCGGTCGACCCCTCCGTCCACCCCGTGAACGCCTGGGAGGCGTGGATCGGGACCAGTCACACGACGACCGCGTACCTGGACCCGGCGCGCGCCGACGAGATGGCCGTCACCCTCGATCGCGAGCCGATCTTCGCGATGGGCGACGAGCTCCCAGCCGCTTGGCACTGGCTGTACTTCCACAACGTCGTGCGCGCCTCTCGCCTCGGCGCCGATGGCCATCCGGCACTCGGCGAGACGATGCCTCCGGTGCCCCTGCCCCGCCGGATGTGGGCCGGCGGCGACCTCACCTTCACACGACCTCTCCGGCTCGGTGAGACCGCTGTCCGCACGTCGACCGTTCGCGACATCACCGAGAAGCGCGGCCGAACCGGGCCGCTGTACTTCGTCAGCGTCGAGCACGACATCCGGGTCGACGGTGCGCCGGCGCTCGCGGAGACCCAGACGATCGTGTACCGCGAGATGCCCAGCGGACCGGCGGTGGTCACCGGGCCGGCTGCGCCCGACGACGCCCAGTTCAGCGACACCTGGCAGCTCGACAGCACCGCGCTGTTCCGCTACTCGGCGCTGACGTTCAACGGCCACCGCATCCACTACGACGCCGACTACTGCCGGTCGGTCGAGGGCTACCCGAACGTCGTCATCCACGGTCCGTTGCTGGCCACGCTGCTGGTCGATCTCGCCGTCCGCCGGCACGGGCCACTGCACTCGTTCCGGTACCGAGCGGAGTCACCGCTGTTCATCCCGGACACCTTCACGATCAACGGACGCCGCGAGGGGGACAGGAGCTCACTGTGGGCCGCGTCAGCAGACGGCCGCCTGGCGATGTCCGCGGAGGCCACAGCCGCCACCGAGCGCGCAGACCCCGCAGCACGATCCTGACCGGCGGCCGGCGTCACCCGCGCTGGGGTTCGTCCCGGAGCCGGTCGCGCAAGTCCCGTTTGACGACCTTGCCGTAGTTGTTCGTCGGAAGGGATTCCACGAACCGGTAGTCCTTCGGCCGCTTGTATCTGGCGATGCTCTCGAGGCAGGTCCGGTCCAGGTCCTCGGCGCCCGGGGCTGCGGCGCCAGATGCCACGACGAACGCGACCACCGCTTCGCCCCACTCCGGGTCGGGCCGGCCGACGACGGCGACGGCTTCGACGCCGGGGTGGCGGAGCAGCGCCTCTTCCACCTCGCGCGGGTAGATGTTCATCCCACCGCTGATGATCAGGTCCTTGGATCGGTCGCGCAGGGTCAGGTATCCGTCGGCGTCGAAGCTGCCGACATCGCCCGTGTGCAGCCAGCCCCCGCGGAGTGCCTCGGCGGTTGCATCGGGCTCGTTCCAGTACCCAGGCATGACGACGTCGCCGCGCACCACCACTTCGCCCACCTCGCCCGCGGGAAGCTCGTTGTCCTCGTCGTCCACGACGCGAACCTCGACGTCGGTCCGCGCGGTGCCGACGCTCTGCAGCCGCTCGTGCCACCGCGGATGGTCCCGGTCGGCATGATCTGCCTTCGACAGCGCGGTGATCGTCATGGGCGTCTCGCCCTGCCCGTAGATCTGGGCGAGGCGTGGACCGAACACGGCGAGCGCGTCCTCGAGATCGGCGAGGTACATCGGTGCCCCGCCGTAGATGATCGTCTTCACGTGGGCGAGGTCGGCATCCGTGATCGACCGGTCACCGGTCAGCCGCTTGACCATCGTCGGCGCAGCGAAGAACGACACGCCGGTCCACCGCTGGAGCAGCGCGGCGATCTCGTCGCCGTCGACACCACCGGAGTGCGGAACGATGCTGACCGCGCCACGGGCGATGTGGGGGAGTCCGT
>JAOBWO010000387.1 GCA_025463415.1 Acidimicrobiales bacterium
GGTGCAGCCGTCACGCCGTTCGTGCTCGGCCGCATCTCCGAGGCGACCGCCGGGCGCAGCCTGCCGGCCAACCTCGCCCTGGCCGAGAACAACGCCGGGGTCGCGGCGTTGGTGGCCGTGGCGGTCAGCGAGCGAGCTCGCGCCTGACCCGTTCGAGGAACGCTGCGCGCTCGGCTTGGGTCGATCGATCGACGGTGTAGCACGCGATCCAACGCGTCCGGCACGTGCGGCTGCAGAGAATGCGCAGGGCGCGGGTCACCGTGCGCTTGCCGGCCTCACCCTCGAGTGCGTTGACGAACTTGGAGGATCCGTGCGTCGTCACCACGGTGATCCGGCGGATGTTGCGCAAACCGGCGCGCACACGTCTCGCTCCGGCGGGCCTCGTCCATGCCACGCCCTCGACCCACGTCCGGTCGATCCACCCCTTCAGCATCGCCGGCTGCGCCGCCCACCACGTGGGGTAGACCAGCACCAGCGATTCACACCACAACAGGTCGGCGACGTGGCCGGCGATGTCGGTCGCAGTGCCTGCCGTCCCGACGAGTTCCGTGTCAGAGAGCACCGGGTTGAACCCCGACGCGTACAGATCGGTGAGGCGCACCTCGTGGCCGCCGGCACGTAGTCCGCCCAGCGCGGCATCACGCGCCGCAGCAACGAACGACTCGGGATTCGGATGGCAGAAGATCACGAGCGTCCTCATGTCGCTGCCATCTCGCGTTCGATGCGGGCCAGGAACGCCTCGCGCGCGTCGACCGTCGCATGGTCGGCGCGGTACAGCGGCAGCCACGCGCGCTTGGTCCGCCATCCGGTGTTCAACCGCAGCGCGCGGAGCAGGATCCGCCGGCCGTTGTCGTTGACGGCTCTCATGTGCGCGCGAGACGAACCGTAGGTGGTGACGCCGACGATCGACCTCACGCTCTGGAGGCCGGGTCGTACCTTGCCGCTGGCGTCGAACACGAATGCGAGACCCGGCACCATCGTCTTCTCGAGCCAGCCCTTCAGCATCGCCGGCAGGCCGCTCGACCACGTCGGGTAGACGAACACGAGCATGTCCGCGTCACGGACGGCAGCCACCGACTCGGCAACGAGCGGATCGACGACGGGTTCCTCGCCGTGGTAGGCGTGACGCTCCTCCTCGGTCATCGCCGGCCGGAAGCCCATCGCGTACAGGTCGAGCGTGGTCACGGTCCGGCCGGCTCGTTCGAGTCCCCGGGTCGCGGCCGCCGCCATCGCGTGCGTGAAGCTGGTCGCCACCGGATGGACGACGACGACCAGGGTGGATCGACCGCCCCGGCGGTCGGTCACGTCGCCAGCTCGTCGAGGCAGTCGTCGAGTGCGTCCAGAGCGACCGACAGCTGATCGTCGGTGACCGCCAGGCTGAGGTTGATCATCCCGCGAGCTGCGGTGTAGATCCCGCGTTGGTAGAGGCCGAGGAACAGCAGCTCCTGCAGCACCTCGTCGCGTCCGGCAGCATCGGCAGGTGTGCGTGGAGGTTCGGCGAGCGCGTGCAACGACATCATCGAGCCGAACCCGCTGACGCTGACCGGCAGGTGGTGTCGACTCAGCACGGAGGCCACGTGCCCGCGGAGCTCCTCGCCCCGAGCCGTATGCGCGACGGCGGCGTCGGCGGTGAACACCTCGCCGAGCACGACCTCGCCGGCAGCCATCGTGGCGATGTTGTTGTTGAAGGTTCCCGCATGGCTGATCACGCGTCGGCCAGGACCCTGCGGCCGCTCGTCATCGAACTGGTCGAGCAGTTCCGCCGTGCCGCCGAAGGCGCCGAACGAGAAGCCGCCGCCGATGTACTTGCCGTAGGTGGTGATGTCGGCCTTCGCGCCGAGGAGGTCGGCGAGGCCGGACGGACCGTGCCGCGATGTCATCACCTCGTCGGCGATGCACACTGCGCCGACGGCGCGTGCCGCGGCGAAGGTGTCGGCCAGGAAACCCGGCGCGGAGGGGATGCACCCGCCAGATCCGAGCATCGGCTCGACGATCAACGCCGCCAACTCGCCGGCATGCTGATCGATGAGCGCGAGGGTGGCGGGCGTGCCGTTGTACGGCGCGACGACGAAGTCGTACGGCGCGTTCCACGGCGCGGCGCCACTGGCGAAGTAGAGGACGCCGCCGTGGTAGCCGCCGTGGAAGACCATGATCTTCGACCGCCCGGTGTACATGAGCGCGGTGGTGATCGCCATCAGGTTGGCCTCGGTGCCGGAGTTGGTGAACCGCACCCGCTCCAGCCCGAACCGTGCGCACATCAGCTGCGCCAGGCCGACCTCGTGTCGGTGCACGCCGCCGACGCTGGCCAGCGTGGACAGCGCGGCCGTGACGGCATCGAGCACCCGGTGCTCACTGTGGCCGAGCAGTCCAGCGGTGTAGTCGCCGAGCAGGTCGATGTAGTCCTGGCCGTCGGCATCGGTGAGCACCGACCCTTTGCCGGCCACGAACGTGAGCGGGAACGGCAGGTGGGTCAGCACGGTGCGCGTGTGCCCGCCCGGCAGCACGGCGCGCGCAGCGGCGTGCTGGAGCCGGCTCTGCGGATGCCTGTCGGCGAACGCCTGGCGAGCATGTTCGAGCGTCGTCGTCGTCACGTTCCGATACTGGCACGCCTCGATCGTTACCATCGGCGGCTGGAGGAACGTCGTGACGATTGACCAACAACGTGGTGGAACGGGTGAGCGCGACGCGGGATGGGACGCGCTGCTGGACCGGTTCGACCGACACACCGAGATCGCGCACAGCATGGGTGGTCAGGCGCGCATCGACCGCCAGCACGGCAAGGGCGCACTGACCGCGATCGAGCGCGTCGTCGAGCTGCTCGATCCCGGCACCTTCCGCGAGATCGGCACGTTCACGGGGCTGGCGGTGGAGTCGCCCCGCGATGCGCTGGTGGCCGGCCACGGGTTGATCGATGGTCGTCCGGTGCTGGTCGGCGCCGAGGACGCAACCGTGCAGGGCGGGTCGATCGGTTCGGCCGGCAGTTCGAAGCGGGCCAGGCTGGCCGCGCTCGCGCTGCAGGAGCACGTGCCGTTGGTGATGCTGCTCGACGGCGCCGGCCACCGGGTCAGCTCGGCGATGGAGCGACACCGCCCGGCGCCGGGCGACCTCGCCCTGATGGCCGATCTGATCGGTCACGTGCCGACGATCGCCGTCGTGCACGGCGCGTCGGCGGGTCATGGGGCGCTCACCGCACCGTTGTGCGACACGATCATCATGGTCGAAGGTCAGGGCCAGCTGTTCGTCGCCGGCCCGCCGTTGGTCGCTGCTGCCACCGGTGAGCAGATCGACAAGGAGACCCTCGGTGGCAGCGAGGTCCACCTCGCGTCCGGGGTCGGCGATCTCGGTGCGGCCGACGACCACGCCGCACTTGCCCTCGTTCGCCGGCTGCTCTCGATGGACGAGCTCACCGAACCCGCCGACCCGAGCGAGACCCGCTCGTTGACCGAGCTGATCCCTGCCAACCAGCGCGCCCCCTACGACATGCGCCACGTGCTGGCCGCGCTGTTCGACGCCGATTCGGTGCTCGTCATGCAGGAGCGCTACGGCGCATCACTGATCACCGCGTTCGGTCGGCTCGCCGGCGTCACGGTGGCCATCGTCGCCAACCAACCGCTGGTGCGCGGCGGCGCCCTGGACGCCGATGCGGCCCGCAAAGCCGAACGGTTCATCGGCCTGGCCGGCTCGCGTGGCCTGCCGTTGATCCAGCTCGCCGACAACCCGGGTGTGCTGCCCGGTGCCGCCGCCGAACGGGCCGGCGCCCTGCGCGCCGCGGCGAACATGTTCGTCGCCCAGCATCGGCATCCACACCCGAAGCTGCACGTGACGATGCGCAAGGCGTACGGCTTCGGCAGTTCGATGATGGGCCAGAACCCGTACGGCCACCAGACCGTCACGTTGGCGCTGCCCGATGCGACGGTCGGGGCGATGCCCGCCAAAGGCGGCGCCGATGCGATCGCCGCCGACGACGCCACACGCGAGAAGTTGGTCGAGCTCGAGGCCGGCGGGCCGTGGCGGCAGGCCGACACCCTCAGCTACGACGAGGTCGTGCACCCCGACGATCTCCGCCAGGTGCTGATCGATTCGCTGAGGCTGGCTTCCGGACGACTCGGTCCGCCTCGCCAACCCAGATGACCACCAAGCGGTCGACGGCCGGATGGCCGTACCTGGCCGCGTTCATCGCGCTCGGCATGTCGCTGAGCCTCCTCGGACCGGCACTGACGTTCCTGCGCGGACGAGCCCATGCGTCGACCGGCGAGATCGGCGTGTTGTTCATCGCTCAATCCCTCGGCTACCTCGTCGGATCGCTGGCCAGTGGACGGCTCTACGACCGTGGGATCGGCCATCGAGGCGTCGCGGCCGGGTTGCTGGGCATCGCGGCGGCTTCGCTCGTCATCCCTCATGTGTCCAGCGTGGTGATGCTGGCGATCCCGGTCGCCTTCGTCGGCCTCTTCGGCGCGTGCGTCGACGTCGGAGGTAACACGCTCGTGGTGTGGCACTCACGTCGCACGGGATCGATCCGCCTGCTCAACGGGCTGCACCTCTTCTTCGGCATCGGTGCGCTGCTCGTGCCGGGCCTGGTCAACCGCTCGCTGGTGTGGAGCAGCGGGCTCACGCTCGTCACGACGGTGATGGCGGTCTACGCCGCGCTGGTCGCCGTCGTCCTGCTGGTCCACCAGTCGCCGAAGCCGAGCACGCCGGCGGGCAGCGATCCGAACGCGCCGCAGACACCGACGCGGATCCTGGCAGTGATCGGCGTGTTCTTCTTCCTGTACGTCGGCGTGGAGATCGGCTTCAGTGGCTGGATCACCACGTATGCGGAGGGCATCCACCTGCCCGGCACGAACGCGCCGACGTGGCTGAACACCGTCTTCTGGCTGTCGTTCACCCTCGGCCGACTGCTCGCGGTGGTGCTGGCCAAGCACGTTCGATCCGGGCTGATGCTCGCGGCGTCCTCCGGGCTCACCGTCGGCCTGCTGCTCGTGATGGCGATCGCCAATGGATCGCCGGCGATGGTCTGGGTGACGACGCCGTTGATCGGCATCGCGGTCGCCCCCCAGTTCGCGACGATGATCGCCTATGCCGAGGAGCGGATCACGCTCTCCGGCAGGGCGACGTCGTGGTTCGTCAGTGCGTCCGGGATCGGCGGGCTGGCGCTGCCGTTCCTCATCGGCCAACTGCTCGACGGGTCGACCGGGGCGATGCCGATGACCGTGCTGGTCGCGGCGGGAGCCGCGATGGCATGGCTGCTCGTCGTGCGCGCGACCCTCAACGGGGTCGTGTCGGAACCAGAAGCGGGCTCAGTTGGCAGCGTCGAGGAAGGCGGGCGCCTCTCCGCCGCCGTGCACGGCGACGTTGGCCCCGGTGACGTAGCTGGCCATCGGTGACGCCAGGTACACGCACACGTCGCCGATCTCGCTCGGCATCGCCAGGCGTTGGATCGGCACCGTGGCTCCGACGGCGGCGATGCCGTCCTCGTCGCCGTAGAACAGATGCGCCTGCTCGGTGCGGATCATCCCCGCGATCACACCGTTGACCCGCACCTTCGGCGCCCACTCCAGTGCCGTTGTCATCGTGTAGTTGTTCAGCCCGGCCTTGGCAGCCCCGTAGGCCGCGGTCAGTGGAGACGGGCGGGTGCCGCAGACGCTGGAGATGTTGACGATCGCGCCGCCGTCGGGCTGCTGCTGCATGTGGTGGTTGGCCTGCTGGCTGCAGTAGATCGCCGCGAGCAGGTTGAGCTGCACGAGGCGCTCGGTGATGCGCGGGGCCACGGTCGCCGTGTCGAACGGCGGGGACCCGCCGGCGTTGTTGACGAGCACGTCGATGCGCCCGTTCGCGGCCACGACCGCGTCAACGGCGTCGAACGCGGCCTGTGCGTCGCGGAGGTCGGCGGACACGAACTGCCAGCCGGTGGGGAGGTCGTCGGCAGGCTTGCGCGCGCACACGATCACGGTGGCACCTGCGTCCGCGAAGCGCTGGGCGATGCCTCGGCCGACGCCCTTGGTACCGCCGGTGACCAGCACCACCTTGCCCGAGAAGTCGATGGTGATCCCCATCCCGGCGAGCGTAGCGGGGCGGGCCGCACTCGAATCTGACGGATCGTCAGATGGCCACTAAGGTCGGCCGGATGGGTATATCCACGAGTGTCGACGAACGCGGCGTCGCCGAGATCGTCGTTGATTGTCCGAAGGTGAACGCGCTCACGGTCGCGCAGTGGTTCGAGCTCGCCGATGCGGTGACGGTCGCCGGACGCGACACGGCCACCCGGGCGGTGGTGCTGCGCGCCGAGGGCAAGGGCTTCAACGCCGGCGTCGACATCAAGGAGATGCAGAACACCTCGGGCTTCGATGCCCTCATCGGCGCGAACAAGGGCTGCTACGCGGCGTTCGCCGCCGTGTACGACTGCCCCGTGCCCGTCATCACGGCGGTGCAGGGTTTCTGTGTCGGCGGCGGCATCGGCCTGGTCGGCAACTCCGACATCATCATCGCCACCGACGACGCGTACTTCGGCCTGCCCGAAGTCGACCGCGGCGCGCTCGGCGCGGCCACGCACCTGTCCCGGTTGGTGCCGCAGCACAAGATGCGCGCGATGGTCTACACGTCCGCGACCGCGACGGCCGCCGAGCTGCACGCGTTCGGCAGCGTCCTGCAGGTCGTGCCCCGCGCCGAGTTGCGCGATGCGGCGATGGCCGTCGCCCACCAGATCGCCGACAAGTCACCGGTGGTCATCCGGGCCGCCAAAGAGTGCCTGAACGGCATCGACCTCTGGGACGTCAAGAAGAGCTACCGCTTCGAGCAGGGGTTCACGTTCGAGCTCAACCTGTCCGGTGTCGCCGACGAACTGCGCGACGAGTTCTCGGGAACCGAGAAGTCCGGTGCTGGCAAGTCGGGCGCCGGCACAGCGGGCGCCGGCACGGCGAAGGGGGCCAACTGATGGGTCGCGACAAGCGGATGACCGAGGACGAGGCCGTCGCCACGCTCTCCGACGGGATGACGATCGGCATCGGCGGGTGGGGCAGCCGGCGCAAGCCGATGAGCCTCGTCCGGGCCGTGCTGCGGTCGGACCTGAAAGATCTGACGATCGTGTCCTACGGCGGGCCCGACGTCGGCCTGCTCGCCGCGGCCGGCAAGATCCGCAAGATCATCTACGGCTTCGTGTCGCTCGACTCGATCGCGCTGGAGCCGCACTGGCGCGCGGCGCGGCAGAGCGGATCGATCGCGGAGCCGGTGGAGTACGACGAAGGCATGCTCCAGTGGGGGTTGTACGCCGGCTCGCTGCGTCTGCCCTTCTTGCCCACCCGGGCCGGGCTCGGCTCCGGCGTGATGGACGTCAACCCGAACCTGCGCACGGTGACATCGCCCTACGCCGATGGTGAGGAGCTCCTCGCGGTCCCGGCGATCCGCCTCGACGCTGCGTTCGTGCACCTCAACCGCAGCGACGCCAGCGGCAACGCGCAGTTCCTGGGGCCAGACCTCTACTTCGACGACC
>JAOBWO010000037.1 GCA_025463415.1 Acidimicrobiales bacterium
CGTCACCGGCAACATCGTTGGTCTTGGTGGCGACTTCTTTCACCAGCTGGGCGCCCATGTTCTCGAAGGGATCGTCGAGCTCGATCTCCTTCGCGATGGACACGCCGTCGTTGGTGATCGTCGGTGCACCGAACTTCTTGTCGAGCACGACGTTGCGACCCTTCGGCCCGAGCGTGACCTTGACCGTGTCGGCCAACTTGTTCACGCCGGCTTCGAGGGCGCGGCGCGCCTCGTCGTCGAATTTGAGGACTTTTGCCATGGTGGCGGTCTCCTACTTGGTGACGATTGCGAGTACGTCGCGGCTGGTCAGGATCAAGAGATCCTCGCCGTCGATCGTGATTTCCGTGCCGCCGTACTTGCTGTACAGGACCGTGTCGCCGACGCTGATGTCGAGCGGGCTGTGCGTGCCCTTGTCATCGCTCCAGCGGCCGGGGCCAACGGCGAGAACAGCACCCTGCTGGGGCTTCTCCTTGGCGGTGTCGGGGATGACGAGACCGGAGGCAGTGGTCTGCTCGGCTTCGTTCGGCTTGACCACGATGCGGTCATCCAGCGGCTTGAGGCTCATAGTGAGAAGCTCCATGTGTTGTTGTTGACGTGTCGTCGGCAGAGCCGGATGGCGGCTGCCCCACGGGCGTTAGCACTCGACGAGTGCGAGTGCTAATGGTAGGGGGTTCCGTGGTGTGATGGCAACCGCAACCCGCGACAGTTCCCGGCGATTCGTCGACCCGGCGCCCAGACAGCACCACGACGGAGCCGGGGACGGCTCGTTCAGCCGATGCCGGGGGCGAGCACCAGGACCTCGTCGTCGCGGCTGAGGCTGAGCGCATCGGACTTCGGCGGGTTGACGATCACCTGGCCGGACGACGCGCGGCGGTAGCCGATCGCGCTGTGGCCCTTGCTCGAGGCGGTCATGACGATGTCGGCGAACGACTTCGCAGTCGGGCCGCCGTAGAGCGGCGACTTGCGCAGCTCGATCGAGCATCCGGCGCGATCGAACAGGTCGGTGAACACCTGGCTGAGCTCGCCGCGCTCACTGAGCTGGGCGAGCATCAGGCTGGTGAGCTCGTCGCTGACCACGAAGTCGTCGACTCCGGTGGCCTCGGCCAGCGCAGCGTTGCGCTGATCGAGCATCTCCGCAACGATCCGCACCGGTCCGACATCGTCGTGCTGACGCACCTGGTTGAAGGCGAGCAGGGTCAGCAGCGTGCGCGCATCGGCTTCGTCGTCGCTGAGCGCGTTGCGGTAGCCGAGCACGATCACCTCGTGGAACGAACGGCGCGCCGCGTGCGATGCGACGAACTCCGGCCCCCCGCCGAGCTCGGTGACCTCGAGCACGACATTGCGCGTGCTGAGCTGGCTGCGCACCAGTGCGGGGTCGACGAGGGCCGGGTCGAGCATCAGCTCGATCGTGGTCCGTCCGTCGAGGAACTCGTCGAGCTCGGCGATCACACGGGGTCCGAGGTTGCTCCATCCGGCGATCACGATGCGGCGGGGCGTGTCGTTGACCTCTGCCTCCTCGCACGCCTGCACGGCGGCCTGCACCGGGGAGGATCCGACGAGGAACAGCGAATCGTCCTCGACGACGGCGATCAGCTGATCACCAGCGGCGAACACGGTGTCGGGAGCCGGGTTGAGCTCGACCCCGCCGCCGTTCTTCAGAACCCCGATCACGGCACATTTCTCGAAGACGAGCTGGGTCTCGGCATAGGTCTTGCCGACGAGCTCGGGGAAGGGCGCGAAGTACAGCTCGTCGCCGTCGAAGTCGAGCAGCTCGCGGAACACGCCGCTGAGGCCGCGCTGGCGGCAGGCCTGGGCTGTGAGCTCGGCGACCACGCTGTCGGAGCTGACCGTGACGAGGTTGTCGCCGAGCAGTGAACGCAACGACGTGGCGGTGTCGTTGTCGACCACCTCGGCCACGATGTGCGCGCCGGATGGCTCGGCACCATCGGCACTGCGCGCCGAGCGGATGGCGAGCAGCGACTTGACGGTCGAGCTGTCCTTGCCGTCGCCGACGATGACCACCGAGCGAGCCTTGGCGAGATTGGCCAGCTCCAGGTTCTTGGTGACCCACGGCTCCCCGCTGCGGCAGACGATGCGAGTCGTCTTGGTGTCGGGGATGGCGTCGCGCAGCGTCTCTTCCATCTCGGTCTTGTCGACATCGGCGAGGATGACGACGGCCGACTTCTTGCGGCTCTCGTTGGCGATGACGAGCTCGCTGACGATGGCCGGCACGCGTGCCGACCAGCCGAGGATGAGCGTGTGATCGGTCTCGATGACAGTGCTGCGACCCTTGCGCAACTCTTCGATCTGCTGATCGACCGAGTTCGCGATCAGACCGATGAGGCTGCCGACGATGAAGATGCCCGAGAGAGTGACGAGCAACATGATGATCCGGGTCGGCCAGCCGTTCTCGCCGGAGAACGTGCCAGGGTCGAGCACTCTGGTCATCGCCAGCCAGAAGTTCTCCAGCAGGTCTTCTTTGTTGTCGACACCGTTGATGCCGCGGAGCTGGAAGACGGTGAGGATCGCCGAGGCGACCAGGATCACCGTGACCGTGATCAGGCCGAGGTAGGCGATGACGACTGACGGGCCACGCGAAAGCGCGGCGTCGAAGCGGTAGCGCATCCTCGCCAGCAGCGATGGGGACCCCGCCTCCGGGGACGCCGTGCCCGACTTGTCCGTGGTTGTCGTCTCTGCCATCCCGCTGCCTCTTCCGCCGCTGTGTCCCGTTGTGAGAAGCGTCATTGTTGCACATCGTTCCGCCCCGTTCCGGATGTCGATCTGGTTCCGGAAAGGGGCGTCTCGATGCGCCAAACGCCTGATCAGCCGGCCGGCTGAGTGAGGTCGTACAGGGTGGTGGAGCCGACCGTCACCGTCGTGAAGTTGGCCTCCACCCAGATGCGGATCTCGCCGGCTTCGGAGCTGCTGCCACCGGTTCCACCGGCCACGAAGTAGTGGATCTGCCCACTGCTCACGTATCCCTGGAACGCGGCAAGGGTCGGCGTCGGATCGGTGCCGTTGAAGCCCCCGATCGCCATGACCGGATCATCGCTGGCGAGCTGGTAGCCCGACGCCTGGTTGGCGCCGATCGTGGCGAGCACCCACGTGTAGTTGCTCGCATCTTCGTCGAGCAGAGAGACGAGCGCAGCGCTCGGCGTGCTCGCATTGAGCAGGCCGCCTGCCCCACCGCCGCGGGTCGTGTTGCCGGCTGCCGCGTTGCCCGTCGCGCCGCCGAACCCGCCGTTGGTGGGAGGAGCACCGCCGGCCGCGCCGCCGAACCCGCCATTTGCTCCGGGACCGCGGCCTCCGCCACCACCACCAACGCCACCGCGAAGCCCACCCCCGGGGCCGCCGCGACCGCCGACAACGGTGGGGCCGGCCGACGGCAGTGAGCCGGAGTGGACGGTCGAGGCGGTATCGAGTGCGTAGGCCGCGGGGCCGGCGAGACCGGCCACCAGCGAAGCGGTTACCGCCAGGATGGCCACGCCCCTGCCGAACCGCGGCCCGGCGAGCAGCGCAGCGGCAGCGATGGCAGCGGCCACGAGCACGACGACCCGCACTTCGGGATGCCAGTTCGGCGACCGGTTCAGCAGGACGTACGTCCAAGCGGCCGATGCCACCACCGTCGCGGCCAGCATCGCCCGGGCCAGCAACGAGGAGCGCTGCTTCCAGAGCATGTGCCCGCCGATGCCGACGAGCGCACCGATCGCCGGCGCGAGCGCAACGGAGTAGTACGGGTGGATGATGCCCTTGCTCAGGCTGAACACGGTCGCAGTGACCACCAGCCACGAGCCCCACAGCAACAGCGCGGCACGGCTGCGATCGGTGCGATGCCGGCGGAGCGTCATCGCCAAGCCGGCGCCACCGAGGATCAGCGCGGCGGGGATCAGCCACGAGGCCTGCCCGCCGAACTCGCTGTTGAACATCCGCAGCCAACCGGTCTCGCCCCACATCCCGGTGCCGCCTCCGCCGCCGCCGACGCTTCCGGTCTCGTTGCCGGTGACCCTGCCGAGGCCGTTGTAGCCGAAGATCAGGTTGAGCACGCTGTTGTTGGTCGAGCCCCCGACGTATGGACGCCACGACGCGGGCACGAGCTCGACGATGGCAACCCACCAACCGGCACCGGCGAACATCGCTGCACCGGCGATCAGGAGTTGGCCCAGCCGCTTGCGCAACCGAGGTGGGCCGGCGACGAGGTACGTGACCGCGAACCCGGGCACGACGACGAAGGCCTGGAGCATCTTGGTCAAGAAGCCGAAGCCGATCAGGACTCCGACGGCGACGAGCCACTTGGTCTTGCCGTCCTCGATGGCCCGGGTCAGCGCATCCGCGGCGCCGACGAGCAGC
>JAOBWO010000082.1 GCA_025463415.1 Acidimicrobiales bacterium
CCGCTTGGCGCCGCCGGCTGCGTCGAGCGTGCCGATCGCGACCGGGCCGCTGGGATCTCCGTACGGGGTCGAGACGTCGACGTGCTCGACGTCGGTCAGGAACGAGTAGAGGCCCGATCCGCCGATGACACCGATGTGGTCCTGACTGACGCCGTCCATCCGGCCGACCATACCGACGCCGGTGACGTCGTCCGGAGTCGCCGCTGACCGAACCTCACGAGAATTTGTAACGAAATCCGCTCACGGCAGGACTGTGCGAAATGATCGACGTCGTCCTGCCCGCTCTGAACGAGGCAGGAGCGATCGCTCGCCTGTGTTCGCTGATGCCCACTGGCTACCGACCCATCGTCGTGGACAACGGGTCCACCGACGGCACAGCGGAGCTCGCCGCTGCGGCCGGGGCAACCGTCGTGCGCGAGGACGTGCGCGGCTTCGGAGCTGCCTGCTTCGCCGGATTGATGGCGGCCTCGGCCGACATCGTGTGCTTCATGGACGCCGACGGGTCGCTGGACCCGCGAGAGCTGCCGCTGGTGACGGAACGGATCGCCGACGGCACGGCGCGCCTGATGATGGGAGCGCGTCAACCGGACAGGGGCGCATGGCCGGTCTCGGCGCGGTTGATGAACCGCGCTCTGGCGGTGGAGCTCCGCCGGCGCACACGCGCACCGCTGCACGATCTGGGCCCGATGCGGGCTGCACGGCGGCAGGACCTGATCGACCTCGGCATCCGTGATCGCCGGTTCGGGTGGCCGCTGGAGATGGTGTTGCGCGCCGCCGACCATGGTTGGACGATCGGCGAGGTGCCGGTGCGCTACGCGGCGAGGACTGGCAAGTCGAAGGTGACCGGCACGGTGCGGGGCACCGTGCGGACGATCCGCGACATGAGCAGGGTGCTCGCAGCATGACTGCGCAAGCGCCTGTGGTCATCGTGATTGCGAAGGCTCCGGTGGCCGGTCGGGTCAAGACCCGGTGCACGCCACCGTGCTCGCCGGCGCAGGCCGCGCAACTCGCCGAGGCCGCGCTGGTCGACACGCTCACCGCGGTCGACGCGTGCTCGGCCGACCGCGTCGTGATCGCGCTCGACGGCGCACCGGGCTCATGGCTCCCCACGCGGTTCGAGGTCCATCCGCAGCCCGATGGATCGCTGGGAGACCGCCTCGACCACGCCTTCCGCGCGGTGGGCGCGCCGGCGTTCCTCATCGGGATGGACACACCACAGATCACCGTCCACATGATCGATCGAGCGCTCGACGAGTTGCGATCCTCGTCTGGCCCCGACGCCCTGGTGGGACCGTCGGAGGACGGCGGGTTCTGGTCGTTGGGACTCCGAGATCCCGCCGCCGATCTCTGCCACGCCGTGCCGATGAGCCGCGCGGACACGTGCGCGTCGCTGTTCCGTGCCCTGCGGTCTCGGCACATGGCGTACGGGTTGTTGCCGATGCTCACCGATGTCGACGACTTCGCGGCGGCGCTGACCGTGGCCGGAGCGAGCTCGAGCTCGGGGTTTGCCGCAACCGTGCAGCGGATCGCGGCTCAGATCGCGCTCGACTCGAAGCTTGACGTCGCATGAGATCCGTACGACACACCCCACACACGGGCGTGAGCGCGGCACGACTGCGGCATCTCGTCGTCGACGAAGGAGGCTTCACGGTCCGGCACATGGACGGCGAACCTGTCGAGCACGGCATCTCGGTGTGCACCCGACCGTCACGATCGTTCGCATTCACCCTCTGCCACTGGAACGACGGCGCGGTCGATCGATGGCTGAGGGATCGGTCACGCGAGTACGGCTGGCGGTCCCGCTGCATCGGCGGCTGGCTCGATCCGGTGTCGGACACGGTCTGGCTCGACGTCGTGCGGATCGTGCCGCCGGGGCTGTCGATGGTTGCGTGCCTCATGGGTCGGGCGATGCAACAACACTGCGTGTTCGACCTCGCTCGTGGTGAGACCGTTCGCCTCCGGCGCGGCTCGTTGTGAGTGCGTCGACGCGCGTGCTCGCGGTCATCTCGCCCACACGCCACCGAGTCGACCGGCTCCTCAGCCCCGTCACGTCCCGGCTCACGCGGTGGCGCGACGAGCGCCTCGCCGAGCCTCAGCACGGTGATCGAGTCGCGGCCATCCTGGGGCTCGCGCTCGGCGCGTGCTTCACGATCTGCTTCGTCACCGGACTGCTGTCGCACCTCATCCAACATCCGCCGAGCTGGTTCACGTGGACCGCCCGACCGGCCGGCCTCTACCGCATCACGCAGGGTCTGCATGTCGCGACCGGGGTCGCCTCGATCCCGCTGCTGTTCGCCAAGCTGTGGTCGGTCTTCCCTCGTCTGTTCCAGTGGCCGCTGTTCAAGGACCCGCTGCACCTTCTCGAGCGCTTGAGCCTGCTCCCTCTCGTCGGTGGCTCGATCTTCCTCGTCGTCACGGGCGTCGCCAACATCGAGCTCTGGTACCCCTGGGTGTTCTTCTTCCCGGCCGGCCACTATGCGATGGCGATCGTCACCATGGGTGCGCTGTTCATCCACGTGTTCGCCAAGATCCGGATCACCCGACGGGTCCTGCGCCGGACCTCGGTCGAGCCGGAGGCCGTGGAGCCGACGCGCGTCGGCAACGGACGTCGGCAGTTCATCGGCGTCGCGGTGGCATCGTCGGCCGGGCTGGTGCTGGCAACGGTCGGTCAGACGGTGTCGCCGCTGCGCAAGATCTCCATCCTTGCGCCGCGTCGACCCGACACAGGCGTCCAGGGCTTTCCCGTCAACAAGACGGCGATCGAGGCCGGCGTCACGACGACTGCGCAGGACCCGAACTACTCGGTGATCGTCCAGCACGGCAGCACGATGTTGCGGACCTTCACGATCGCCGAGATCCGCACGATGCCGATGCGAACCGCGACCCTGCCCATCGCGTGTGTCGAAGGGTGGAGCGCGAATCGGACCTGGACCGGTGTCCAGGTGCGAGCACTCGTCGAGCTCGCCGGCGCGGGCGACGTTCGCCAGGTGGCCGTCGAGTCGTTGCAACGTGGCGGGCGCTACCGGCGCTCGATCCTGAGCCACGGCGAGTACACCGACGAGGACACGCTGCTGGCCGTGATGGTCGACGGCCAGGAGCTGGCGCCCGACCACGGCTATCCGTTGCGGTTGATCGCGCCGAACCGCCCGGGCGTGCTCCAGACCAAGTGGGTCACGACGTTGGTGGTCTCGTGAACGCCGGGCACGACGATCGGAGCCGGCTGTTCGTCCCGGCGTTCGTCATCGGCTGGGCGGTCATCGTGTACGGCGCGATGACTGCGCTCGACAACGCGCGCGATGCGCATCCGTTCGCGCTCGCCGTCCATGTGGTCACGTTCGACCTCGGCCACGACCTGCTCCTGGTTCCGACGGCACTGCTCATCGGCTGGGCCATAGGAAAGGTCGTGCCTGCAGTCGCTCGCGGTCCCGTGCGGTCGGCCGTGGCGGTGTCGGCCCTGTTCTCGCTGTTCGCCTACCCGTTGATCCGCCGTTGGGGGCAGCGCACGACGAACTCGTCCACGTTGCCGCTCGCCTACGGGCGCCACCTCGCGATCGTCCTCGTGCTCGTGTGGCTCGTCGCGATCGTCACGATCGTCCGACGGAGTCATTTGGCTGCAGCACGGCCAGGCGCCGTCTCAGCTGTCGCCCCTGTGGAACTCCTCGAAGGCGCGGACGAGGAGATCGACCATCTCGATCGGAGCAGCGTCGAAGTCCCCGTCGTCGAGGTGCCCGGTGAGCTCGATGGTGCGTCGCATCTGGGCGAGGTACTCCAGGCAGTGCGGGCAGCCGGCGAGGTGCCGGTCGATCGCCTTGACGAGCGGACGCGGCAGCGCTCCCTCGAGGTAGTCGGTGACGAGCTCGGTCCACTCCTGGCAGACGACGACTCGCCGTCCGAACCTCATGACTCGCCTCCGAACTGATGCTCGAGCTCGGCCCGAACGATCGACCGTCCGCGGTGCAGCAGCACGCGCTGGTTGCCTTCGGTGAGCCCGAGCGCGTCGCACACGTCACCGGATGACCAATCCGCTACATCTCGCAACATCACGACCAACCTCTGCTGTTCGGGCAAGCGTCGTACTGTGTCGGTGACCGCGGAGATCGTTTCACGCGACAGCACCGTTTCTTCCGGAAGGTCGCTCCACCGCGCAGGCGGCTGCGACCACTTGCCCTTGCCCGGCGGTCCGACGAACCGGTCCGGCGACACCGCAGGGCCATCCGAGCCGTCACTGGTCAACGAACCCATCGGCACGGTTCGCCGCTCGCTCGTGCCCTTCTTCTTGGCGATGTTGACGAGGATGCGGGTGATCCACGTCTTGAGGCTCGACCGCTGCTCGAACCGGTCGATGCCCTTGATGACCGCGATCCACGTCTCCTGCACGACCTCCTCCGCGGCGGCCGTCGAGGGCACGAAGGTTCGCGCCAGTCGCAGCAGTGACGGCTGGTGGGTGTCGACGAGCTCGCGGAACGCTTGCGCGTCACCGCGTCGCAGCGCGTCGATGATCGCGCGTTCGTCGACCTCTGGCGTCACGTCGCTCACGGCGACACAACCGGGTCGCGCAACGGCACCGTCGCGAACTCGCGCATGCCGTCGGCGAAGTCGACCGTAGGGACGAGGCCGTACCGATGCACCGCCGTGTCGGTCGACGCGAAGACGTGGCGGACGTCGCCGAGTCGATAGCCGCCCGACACCGTCGGCCAGCGGCCGTCGGTGGGCGTCACGCCCATCGCGCCGGCCAGTGCTTCGGCCATCTCCAGCACCGACCTCGGTGTGCCGCTGCCGACGTTCACCGCGCCGTGGACCGGCTCGTCGCCGAGGAGTGCTCTGACGTTGGCGTTGGCGACATCGGCCACGTGCACGAAGTCGCGACGCTGCATCCCGTCCTCGGTCACCGTCGGCGCTCGTCCGTTCTCCAGCGCGCTGCGGAAGATGCTGGCCACGCCTGCGTATGGCGTGTCGCGCGGCATCCGCGGCCCGTACACGTTGTGGTATCGCAGCCAACACGCATCGACGTCGTGCTCGCGGGCGAAGGCCGCAGTCAGGTGCTCCTGATGCAGCTTCGTTGCGGCATAGACGTTGCGCGGCTCCAACGGGGCATCCTCCGGAATCGGTTCGGCACCGAGCTCACTGGCACACGTCGGGCACCGCGGTTCGAACCGCCCTGCGTCGAGCTCCGCCCTGAGGCGGGGTGCCGGGCGGACGACGCCATGCGTGACGCAGGTGTAGCGCCCTTCTCCGTAGACGACCATCGACGACGCGAGGACGATCCGCCCGACGAAGCGCCGGTGGTGGAGGGCGCCCAGCCCGACGACCCACCCGACATCGTTGTCGTCGACGTAGGAGCCGGCGTCGCCGAAGTTGACACCGAGTCCGACCTTGCCGGCCTGGTGGCACACCGCGTCGACGCCGTCGAGCGCTTCGGCCCATGCGGTCGCGTCGCGCACGTCGCCCCACACGTAGTGGGTGGACGGATTGAGGTAGTCCGGTCGGCGTGCGTGTGCGGCGGGCGAGAGGTTGTCGAGCACCACGACGTCGACCGAGCGAGCGACGAGCTGATCGACGATGCTCGACCCGATGAAGCCGGCTCCACCCGTGACCAGAACTCTGGTGGGAGCGTTCACCACTTCGACACCAACATCACCTGCACCAGCACGGCCCCAGCTGCTTGCGCGCCCAACCACATGCGTTGCCGCCACGCCGTCGTTGCCAGCGCACCGGCAGCGACGGCGATCCACGGCATGTAGATGAGCCAGATCCGCTCGGTCTCTGCCTTCGACAGCCCGGACGCATCGGCCAGGAGCACACACGCGAGTGCGCCGACGACGATGACACCCACCGGGCTCTGACGCAGACGCGTCAGGCCGGCGATGGCCGCCGGTCCCACCGCGATCGCGAGGACGGCGAGGTTGGCGAAGAAGAAGTAGAAGGCCGGCCGGAACTTCGCAGTGCCAGCGGCATAGAACATGCGCGTGTGCTGCAGACCGGTGAACCACCCGTAGTGGTGCAGCGCGAACGCGACGAAGATCGCGCTCGCCGCGATCGCCGCGGGGACGACCCAGCGGATCCGGCGCGTCCGCCAGGCGAGCCCGAGCACGAGCGGGGCGAGGGTCGGGACGCCGAACGTCAAGAAGCACGCCGCACCGAGCACCAGGCCGCCACCGATTGCGCTGGCGATCTCCACGTTGCGCTGTGTCGTGGTCATCGCCACGACCAGCAGCGCGATGCCCGTGGCGGTGACGCCGCTGAAGAACGCGTCGGCGGACGTGCCCTGCCACACGGCGTACGGCGCGAACGCGAGGAACGGCAGCACTCGACGCAGCGTGTCCGGACCGGAGATCCGCCACACCGTGAAGCCCACCGCCGCGACCGCCAAGGCGACGCCGATGAACGACAGCGCGGCCGCTGCCCACGCGCTGCCGAGGTCGGCCCAGCGGAGCAGGAGCAGGAGCAGGGTGAAGCCGGGCGGATGGCCGCGGACGTGCACGCTGTAGCCGGGCTGACGGGCCAGGAAGGTGGTCAGGTAGGACCCCGCCGGCTTCGCCTTGGCGATGCCCGACCAGTACTCGGTGGTGTCGGTCACCGGCGCGATCACTGCGGCCCATCCATCGGACGCAGCGAGCGCGAGTGCGAACCCGGCTGCGGCGACCGCGACGACGCCGATCGCACGCCAGGCGCGCCACCGTTCGACGATGAGCGGCAGGATCCACACGCCCACGGCGGCGATCGCCACGGCGGGGATGACGAGTGCGGTCAGACGGAAGTCCCAGGAGCCGACGAAGGGCCCGGCGCCGAGCTTCACCGCCGGAAGCCGGTCGTTCAGCCGGAACCCTCTCGTGAACCCGTACCACTCCAGCACACCGAGACCACCGACGACGGCGGTGACCGTCAGGCCGTACGGGACCCGCACCGCCCGTCCTGGTGAGATCACGGGCCTACAGTCCCACGGGAGCTCCCGGCGTTACAAGAATGTCCGGGATTTCTGCGGAGACGCGGCTGCCCGCCCTGCTGAAGCGCGACCGCAAGCCGGTCGCTCGCACCGGTACCTTTCGTTCATGGGGACAGCAAGGCGCCGGTGGATCGCGTCCATCGCGCTCGCGATCGCTGCAGCGGCGCTCGCGAGCTGCGCCACCGCACACGCTCCGATGGCAGCGCGCCTGATCGCACACCCGGACCCGAACCCGTTCCGGATCGGGCGTCCCTTGGTGATCCCCCACGGCGGCGGCGATGGCCTCTACCCGGAAGACACGCTGTACGGGTACCAGCACAGCATCCCTGCCGGCGGCGACGTTGTCGACATGGATGTCCTGCTCAGCTCGGACGGCATCCCGATCGCGTTCCACGACAGCACCTTGGACCGAACCACCGACGGAACCGGTGCGGTCGAGACGAAGACGTTGGCACAGCTCTCCACCTTCGACGCCGGTTACCGGTTCACCACCGATGGCACGACACATCCGTTCCGGGGACAGGGACTTCGCATCCCGAGCATCGAGTCCGTCCTGCTCGCCTTCCCACACACGTTGGTCACGCTCGACCTCAAGGATCTGCGTGTCGACGCCGTGGCACCGCTGTGCACGTTGCTGGAGCGACTGAACCGCACCAATGACATCTACATCGGCGTCGACGCTGCGGCGCAAGTCATCCAGTTCCGACGAGTCTGCCCGGAGGTGCGCACCTCCGGAACCGACGCCGAGCGGGCTGCTCAGCGTGCGGCCCGAGCCGCCGGCGACACCTCGTTCGTCAGCCACCAGCTCGTCGCGCAGCCCGAGTACATCGGCTCCGACGGTGCCAGGCGGGTCACCGCTGATTCGCTCGCCTTCGCGCATCGTTCGGACACGGCGGTGCTCACGTGGGTCGTCGACGACACGGCCGACATGACGACGCTGATCGATCTCGGCGTGGACGGGATCTACACGCGACGCCCGGACGTGCTCGTCGCACTCATGAGGCGGATGGGCATCCTCGACCCATGAACGCGAGTGCGACATCCGCCGAGAAGCGTCAGGGAACCCGGGCGCCCAAGGCGATGTCGAAGCCGGCACCGTTGCGTGTCACGCCGACCAGGAGGACGCCGGCCCATTCGAGCGCGTAGGTCATCTCCAGCCCTCCTGCATCGAGCGGCCGCATGTCCAAGCTCTCGAGGAACGCTGCGACACGCGCTCGGGCCGCGGCGTCGTCGCCGGCGAAGAACACGTCGACCGGCTTGTCCTGAGCGACGACGCCTTGGAGGATCGAGTTGAAAGCCTTCACGACGTGTGTGCCCTCGGGCGCCGCGGCCGCGATCTGCTGGGACAGCGAGTTGCCGGGGGCCGTCACGAGGCCGCTGACGTCGGCGTTGAACGGATTGGTGATGTCGACGAGGATCTTGCCGGCCAGCGCGTCGCCATAGTGCGTGACGACATCGACCGCGCTGGCGTACAGCACGGCGATGACGACGATGTCACCCGCCGGCCGTGCGCCGAACGTGCCGACGGTGGTGCCGTTGCCGATCTCGTCGGCGAGTGCCTGCGCCTTGGCGGTGTCGCGGCTCATCAGCTCGACGCTGTGGCCGTGCTTGCTGGCCCGGGTGCCGATGGCGTTGGCCATGTTGCCCGAGCCGATGATGGTGATGCTGGTGTTTGTCATGACGTGTGCTCCTGTGGTACCGATCTTATGTATACCGATCTGGATGGTTAACGTACCGCTCAGCGACGCAGCGCGCAACCTATGCACACCGATCGGTACCCAACGGGCTACGATGGGCGCATGACGGAGTTGGAGAAGGGCCCACAGGGCCTGCGTCGAGGAAGGGGCGCGAGGGAGCGGATCCTCAACGCCTCACAGCAACTGTTCCGCGATCAAGGCATCAACTCCACGGGCATCGATCAGCTGTGTGCAGTGGCCGAGGTGTCCAAGCGCACGCTCTACCAGCACTTCAGCGGCAAGGACGAGCTGATCGCCGAACACCTGCGCCGCTTCGATCCGGACATCCTGCCCGAGGTGTTCGACCGCACCGACCTCACGCCGCGCGAGCGGCTCCTCGCCGCGTTCGAGGTGCACGCGCCCCTGTGCCCGTTCATTGCCGCGGCCGTGGAGATCCCGGACCCTGGCCACCCGGCACGCCTCCACGCCCGCGACTACAAACGAGCCTTTGCCGCCCGGCTCGCCGACACCGCCCGCGAGGCGGGCGCCACGGACCCAGAACAGCTCGGCGAGCAACTGGCGCTGCTGTTGGACGGCGCCTCCGTGCGCAGCCGAGTCCTGGACAGCGACACCCTCGCCACCGCTGCCGCCATCGCCGCGGTCCTCGTCGCCAACGCCATCCCCAAAGCAGCCGCACCCGCTGGCGCGATGCGTGTCGCACGCGGACAGGGGAACGACAAAGGCCCCCTTGCGGGGGCCTCTCAGGTCTGAGACCTGGTCATTCCAGTGGGGCTACACAGAATCGAACTGTGGACCTCATCCTTATCAGGGATGCGCTCTAACCGACTGAGCTATAGCCCCGGGACTTCTGGGCAACGCAGGTTATCGGGGCAGACGGCTCATCCTCAACCGAAAGGATCGTCGGAGTTCTCTGATTCTGCGACGGTGGCGTCGGGCTGACCAGGTCGCGGCCCGAGCAGCGGACCGACGAGCATGCCCTTGCGCCGGCGCAGCAACGGGCCCCTCACCACGGGGGCGCGCTCGACGACTTCCTCTTCCAACACGGTGATCCGGATCCCGCCGACGAGATCGGTGATCAGGTTGAACAGTGTCGCAGTCAGCACGATCAGCCCGGTCAGGCCGAGGGCAGCGAACAACCCGGCGATCCAGGCGTTGTGGAAGAGCTCACCGCCCTTGAACCGGAAGGTGTCCCACCCGAACGACTCGAAGAACCGCTGGACGTTGTCGATCGTGCCGGTGGTGTAGGCGACGTTCCACAGCAGGACTCCAGCGGTGAGGCACACCCCGTAGAGCACGAGGCTGAAGCAGAGCGCGACCTTGAACACGCTCCAGGGATCGACGTGACGCACGACGCGCGTGACTCGTCGTACGCGCGGTCGGCCGCGGCGACCTCGTTGCGCGAACTGGAGGGTGCGCGAGCGGATCGCATGTGCTGCGGGCAGTCGATCGTCGTCGAGGTCCAGCTCCGGATCGAGCTCCACACCGTCGACCGGGTCGAAGAGGTCACCGAACGACAACCCGCTCGAGGTCGGCTCGTCGTCGAACACGGCCGGCAACGGCACGACACGTGGGGCGATCGCGGGAACCAGCATGCTCGGTTCCGGCAGCAGACCCGGGTCGATCCGCACGGGTGAACCGACCGGTGGACCGTGGTCGGGCTCGACGATCGGCATCCCGACGAACGGCGACCGAGCCGTGGGGAGTTCGGCCCCCGGCGGTGACGTAGGCATTGCTGCGACTGGTGGTGTGACCGGGATGACCTCGACCGGGCCGGTGATCGGCGCGCTGCGGCCGGGCACGTGCTCGAACGCCGAGGGCTCGTCGAACAACGGTGCATCCGAGGGCTGCTGCGGTTCGCTCGGTTTGGGCTCGGCAGGCAGGAGCTTGGCGGCGACGAAGTCGCGCAGGGATCGCTTGACCTTGACCGGCTTCTCCCGCTCGACGTCGTAGAGGGTCACCGGCTCGATGGACACAGTGGGTACATCGGCATCGATGTCATCGACCGCCAATGCGGCGGGTGACACGACCGAAGGAGCAGCGGGCGGCGGCGAGCCATTCGACGCACCCTCTTTCGCACTCGCCGGCTTGTTCCCGTTCGCTGCTGACGTGCCGGATCCATTGCCATCCGACGCATTGCGACGTGAGCCGTTGCGACTCGACCCGTTGCGGCTCGACGTCTTGTCCGACGAACCGTTGCCGGAAGCACGATTGCCGGAAGCACCGTTGTCGCCGGCGACATGGGCGACCGAGCCGTTGCCGGATGAGCCGGAGTCCGTGGTGGACGGAGCGGCCGACTGCCCGCTCGTCGCCGGAGTCGTGCCCTCGCCGCGCGCGCCGTTGCCATTGCTGCCGTTGCCGCTGGATCCGTTCCCGTTGCCGTTCGTGCCGTTGCCGTTGGTTCCGTTGCCGTTGGTTCCGTTCTTGCGGACCCCGTCCGACCCACGCGAACCGTTCGAGTTCTTCGTGGCCCGCTTCGACGCGGAGCCGGTCGACGTCGGGCGCTTGTTGAGCACCGCCTCACGCGGATCAGCGATGGGCTCCGGCTCTTCCTTGAGCCGTTCCGCCGTGGACATCGGCCGATTCGGCCGCGGTCGAGACGATGCGGGTGGTGTCCCCTGAGGTTCGTCCCCCCGGCCGTTCGAGCTCACGGCCAAAGTGTAGAGACAAACATGGCCCCGTTGCTGGCGCGTCGCGTCTCATGGTCCGCTCGATGCACTCGCAACCGCGTGTTCATCCCCGATCGAGACGTCGACCGTGACCACGAAACCATCACCCGCAGCGCTCCGCTCGAAGCCCTGCAGCGACGCGCCGTTGCGTCCGGCTGCCGCGTGAGCGGCTGACGCACCACCGTCGACACCGGCCAGCGCAGCAGCGTCGGCGGCGGTCTGCGCCAGCGCGCGCTGGGTCACATGCTGCGACACACGGACGATCCCCACGGCCACCGCGCCGATCAGCGCGATCGAGATCAGCACCAGCCCGATGGCTTGACCGATGTCGTCGCCACGCCGTCGCTGTCTTTTGACCATGACACACCTCCATCATCCGAGCGTCGACGACGCCGGGTCACGAGGCGGAGCAGATCGTTCGTCCGGAGATCCGTGCCGGGGAGCTCCACGATCCCCGGCACGCTCCAGCGCACTACTCGTCGGTGTCCGAGGCCAGGATCAGCGCCACCGAGGCGACCGTCTGGCCGTCGTCGAGGCTCATCACCCGCACACCGGTGGCATCGCGACCCTGCGAACTGATGTCGCGAACGTTCATCCTGATCATCACGCCACCACTGGAGACGGCGACGATGTCGTCGTCGAGACCGACCATGAACGCCGCAACGACCTTGCCCTTGCGACCGGTCAGCTTGATGCCGATCACACCCTGGCCACCACGGCCCTGCCGGTTGAAGCGCTCGAGCTGGGTGCGCTTGCCGTAGCCGCTCTCGGTGATCATCAAGATCGCGGTGTCGTCGCGGGCGACGTCGACGCTGACGAGCTCGTCGCCGGGCTTCATCTTCATCCCGCGCACGCCGCCGGCAGACCGGCCCATCGGGCGCACTTCGTCCTCGCTGAACCGGATGGTCGTGCCGCCGCGGCCGACCATGAAGATGTCATCGCTGCCGCTGGTCTCGATGACCCGCACGAGCTCGTCGCCGTCGCGCAGGTTGATCGCGATCAGACCGTCACGACGGCTGGAGTCGTACTCGTTGAACGCCGTCTTCTTGACGGTGCCCTTCTTCGTCGCGAAGAACAGGTAGCGCTCGCTGGCGAAGTCGCGTGTGTCGATGATGGCCTGGATCGTCTCACCGGCCTGCAACGGCAAGAGGTTGACGATCGGCATGCCCTTCGCCGTGCGCTCACGCTCGGGGATCTCCAGTGCGCGAAGTCGGTAGACCTTGCCGCGGTTGGAGAAGAACAACAAGAACGCGTGCGACGACGTGAAGATCACATGGCGGACGAGATCGTCGGTCTTCAGCTTGGCGCCGGCGACGCCACGACCGCCACGACCCTGGGTCTTGAAGTTCGCAGCGGGGACCGCCTTCACGTACTGGGCCTCGGTCATCACGATCACCAGCTCGGTGTCGTCGACGAGATCCTCGATGCTCATCTCGCCGGTGTCGAGGGTGATCGCGCACTTGCGTGGTGTGGCGAACTCCTCCTTGATGGCCAGCATCTCGGTCTTGATCACGCCGCGCAGTTGATCAGGGTTGTCGAGGATGCTCTGGAGCTCGACGATGCGCTCCTGCAGCTCGCCGAGCTCTCGTTCCAGGTCGATCCGGCTCAGCCGGGTCAGCTGGCGGAGCTGCATCTCGAGGATGTCCTGCGCCTGGATCTCGCTGAACTCGAACGGCGCAGCCATCAGGCCGTCGCGGGCGGCAGCGGTGTCGTCGCTGGCCCGGATCAGGGCGATGATCTGGTCGATGACGTTGAGCGCCTTGATCCGGCCCTCGACCTTGTGGGCCCGCTCGTTGGCGATCCGCAGGCGATACGTGCTGCGTCGGGTGATGACCTCGACCTGATGGCGAACGTAGCCCTCGAGCGCGGTGAGCAGGTTGACCGTGCGCGGGATGCCGTCGACGAGGGCCACCATGTTGACGCCGAAGCTGGTCTGCAGCTGGGTCAGCTTGAACAGGTTGTTCAGCACGACGTTCGCGTTCGCGTCGCGCTTCAGCGACACGACCAGCTTGGTCTTGCCGCCGGCCGACGCGTCGTTGACGTCGGAGATGCCATCGAGATCGCCGGCGTCGACGAGCTCCTGGATGCGGCCGGCCACCGAGTTGCAGCTGGTCTGGTAGGGCAGCTCGGTGACGACGATCTCGAACCCGCCGCGCCTGGTCTCTTCGATGCTTGCCGTTGCACGCATCTTCACGCTGCCACGCCCCGTGCGGTAGGCGTCCATGATCCCGGCGCGGCCGAGGATGGATCCGCCGGTCGGGAAGTCAGGGCCCTTGACGAACTGCATGAGATCGTCAGGTGTCGCCTCGGGGTGGTCGATCAGATGGATCGTCGCGTCGACGACTTCGCCGAGGTTGTGCGGCGGGATGTTCGTGGCCATGCCGACCGCGATGCCTTGGCTGCCGTTGACCAGCAGGTTGGGAAAGCGCGCCGGCAGCACGGCGGGCTCGAACCGGCTGCCGTCGTAGGTCGGGTTCATGTCGACGGTCTCTTCGTCGATGTCGGCCAACAGCTGCATCGCCAGTGGGTGCAAGCGGCACTCGGTGTAGCGCGACGCAGCGGGGCCGAAGTCGGGTGAGCCGTAGTTGCCGTGGAAGTCGATCAGCGGATGGCGCAGCGAGAACGGCTGGGCCATGCGCACCAGCGCGTCGTAAATCGCGCCGTCGCCGTGCGGGTGGTACTTGGCCATCGTGTC
>JAOBWO010000092.1 GCA_025463415.1 Acidimicrobiales bacterium
CACGACGCGCCCGGTCAGCCGCCCGTTGCCGCCCCCGCGTCTCGCCGACCGTGCCTCCGATCCGACGCTGCCCGACGACCCGGTGAGTCGCGCCCTCCGGGGCGACCCCCTGCGCCGCTCGCGCAAGGGCTGACGGCCGGCTTCTCGGCCTGCCGCCCCCCTGCACTGAAACGGGACGATGCTGTGGCGTGTTGCGGCTGCGGCGGCCGCCTTCCCGCCCGCACCCCAGTGAGCTACCGGAGGTCTTGCGGCGCAGTCGGGTGCATCACAATCCCTCCACTGCGCCGCTCTCGTGACTGCCGGAGGTTTCACGGCGCGGACGGTCGCGCCGCAGGGCCTCCAGTGGCTCGCAAGCCGAGGGAGCGGCCGCCGCGGGAGCCGAAACCCATCCGCAACGCGCCCGCTCTTGGCGGGGTTCGTTCAGTCGGACAGGTCGTCGGTGCCGGTGTCGCCGGCGGGGGGCTCGATCTCGGTGACCGGGTCGATGTCGAGGCGTGCCATCCACAACCCGGGGGCGTCGATCTCGGCCGGCGTGGGGATCGCGCCGGGTGTCTCGAGCAGTTGGTTG
The DNA here is from genome assembly GCA_025463415.1 of Acidimicrobiales bacterium. Classification (GTDB taxonomy): domain Bacteria; phylum Actinomycetota; class Acidimicrobiia; order Acidimicrobiales; family Ilumatobacteraceae; genus WLMZ01. Next base: position 569 of record JAOBWO010000092.1, read on the forward strand.
ATCGCCGACAGCCCGCCACGCTCGACCACGCCGGCGACGAACGCCCGGCCGCGCTCGACCTGCTGGCGGGTGAGGTGCAGCCCCAGGAGACGCTCGACGAAGACGTCGTCCGGGGAGGTCTCGATCCGGCGGCGACGAACGGCTTCGCTGATGCGTCGGGCGTCGCCGCCGATCAGTCGCGTGGTCACCGTGTCGACGACGTGATCGACGAACCCGATGACGGCTGCCATCGCGGCATCGAGCTGCGGCTGCATCGCGATCTGCTCGGGGCTCTGCACGGCACCGAGGAGGATCTCGGGGTCGCCCAGCGTGCGCTGCAGCGCGGCCATGGGATCGTCGCCTTCGATGTCGAGCGAGCTGAGCTTGTCGGCCACGGCCGAGGGGTCCGGACGGAACGCGCCGACGTGGGCGCGGACGAGATCGCTGAGGCCCTCGCGGATGTGCGCCACGGAGTACACCGCATGGGTGGTGAGCTCGTGGACGAGCACCCACAGCCGCATCGAGTCGCGGGGCAGGCTCCAGTCCTCGGCGAAGGCGTCGATGCTTGCCGGCACGAGCGCCACGGTCTTGGCCGCCGGGCGGGGGATCGGCAGGTCGTACTGTCCGAACGCGCGCCGACCGAGCCGGCCGATCATCGAGCCGATGGCCATGCCGAGCATGGATGGCGCCATCATCTGGCTCAGTCCGGCCATCATCGCCATCATCGGATCGCCCGAGTCTTCGCTGTCGTCCGGATCGGCGGCGGGGCGCTTGCCGAGCGAGACAGCGAGCTCGGTGAAGAGCGGCCGGTAGGCCTCGAGCGCCTGCTGGGCCCACACGCCCGGTGTGGTGGTGGTGACCTCGAAACCGGCGACGCCGCGGCCGGTGACGTCGAGCACGTGCGGTTCGGCGATGCGGGCCAGATCGGCGAGCGCGAAGCGGACAGACGGCTCGACGTTGGCCTCCGTCGCGCCCTCGGTGGCGGCCAGCTGGGCGAACTGTCGAGCGGCCTCCCAGTTGAGCGGACCCTGCCCGGACAGCGCCCGCGCCAGGTCACCGAACATCGGGATGCCCCCGAAAGGGTTGTCGGCGGGGTCGCCCTCGGCCATACCGAGATGCTACGGGGTGCGACCGGTTAACGTCGGGCGGGTGCTGACCCAGGTGCTCGTGACCGCGACGGAGAGCAACCTCGGCGGTCGGGTCGTTGCTCGTCTGGCCAACATCGGCGGTTACGAAGTGGTCGCGCCGGCCGCGCTGGCCGACGACCCGCGCACGGTTCCGATCGCCGTCCACCTCGCCGCCGGCGACCACGACGCGAGAGCCCGCCGGCGCGAGAGCGTCACCAAGGGCGCCGCAGCGCTGTTGGAGACCGCGCAGCAGCATCACGTCGAGCACCTCGTGCTGGTGTCGTCGGCGATGGTCTACGGGGCGTGGGCGAACAACCCGGTGCCGCTGACCGAGGAGGCGGCACTCCGACCCGACCTCGACTTCGTCTTCGCGCGGCAGCTCGCGTCCGTGGAGCAGATGGTCGACGACTGGCGCACGAGCGCGCCAGGGCGCACCGCCACCGTCTTGCGGCCGGTGATCACGATGGCCGCCGACGGCACCTCCGGTCTCGCCCGCGCCCTGGCAGCCGGCATGGGACAACGCTCCGGCGAGGACGATCCCGGTGCGCAGTTCCTCCACCTCGACGACCTCGCCTCCGCCGTGGTGATCGCCACGGAACGCCGCCTCGACGGCGTGTTCAACGTGTCGCCCGACGGCTGGGTGGCCGGCGAACGCGTTCGAGCGCTGGCCGGCTCGGCGCCCAAGGTGAAACTGCCCGACCGCGTGGCCGAGGTCGTCGCGCGGGTGCGGTGGCGGTTCCAGCGCGGCCCGATCCCGCCGGGGTTGCGCAGCTACACCAAGTCGCCCTGGCTCGTTGCCAACGATCGGCTCAAGGGGGTCGGCTGGCGGCCGACGGTGACCAACGAGCAGGCCTACGTCGAAGGCACCGAGGCGAAGTGGTGGACGATGATCACGCCGAAGCGCAAGCAGGAGCTGTCGCTAAGTGCGATGGTGGCCGCATCCGTCGGCCTCGCGACTGCCGTCGTGGTCATCGTGCGTCGGGCTCGCCGCCGCCGGCGCGTGCTCTGACAGGACCCGCGGTGCCGCCCACGAAGGGCGGCTGGAACGTCAGAACGAGCCGGGGTTGGCGACCAGCGTGACGGCCACGTCAGCGGGATCAGTCGCACCCGGTGCCACCACCGACAGCGTGACGGTGTCGCCAGGCACGTGCGAGCGGAGGGTGGCACGGAGCGCCTCCAGCCCGTCGGGCCCCTGGATCGCCGCGCCGTCGATCCCACGGATCAGCGAGCCGACCTGGACACCGGCAGTGGCGGCCGGGCTGCCGGCGGCGACTCCGGTCACCGTCAGATCGCCGTTGTCGGCGACGGCGACCTGGAAGCCGCCCCAGGCCTGCGACTGGCGGGCGATGACAGCATTGATCGCGTCGCGCAGTGCCACGGCGTCGAGCACGTGGATGCCGTTGGCGGTGGTGGTGCACATCCCGATCAACCGGTTGTCGGTGTCGAGGACGAGGGAACCTTCCGGCACGCTCACCTCTGGGTCGGACGTGAGGTTCGTACCCGTGTCGTCACGCCAGACGCTGACCGGCATCGGGTCCGGCGTCAGCACGATCGCCGCGTCCGTGGGCAGCGCAGCGTGACTCGCCTCCATCGGAGCCGCGTCGACGTCGTCGGGGATCGCCAGCACGGCGATGCCCGTGCTGCTGTCGACGCTGACGACGGAGGCGGTGGTGCTGTCACCCGAGGGAAGTTGCACGGTCATCGTCGACTGGTCGCCGACGGCCGCGGCGGTGGCGGCGACGTAGTGGCTGGAGCCGACGGAGACAGCGAGCGCGAGCGCGGGATGGATGGTCTCCACCGGCGGTGCCGTCTCCCCGGTCGAACTCGGCAGCGAGCTGTCGACGAGCGTGGCCGCCGACGACGGTGGCGTCGAATCGGCCGGCGATGACGCCGACGTGGGGTCGGAGGTGTCGGGCGACGTCGGCGGCGAGGTCGTGGTGCCGTCCGTGGGCGGAGGTGCCGTCGAGGTGGCGGCCAATGAGGTGATCGGCGCGGACGAGAGCTCTGCAGGTGCGCTGGCCGGCAGGCTGGAGGTGGGTCGCGACGTCAGCGATTCGGCCGCCACGCGCACCGTCGTGCTCCCCTGCACGGCGACGCCGCCGCCCTTGTTGTCGTTCGGGATCATCAGCCAGAGCAGTCCGACGGCCAGGACCGCGCCGACCGTGCCGGTGGCCACCGACAGCCCCCGGCCGACGACGAGTGGCGGCTCCGACCGCACCCACTGCGTCGCGCCCTGCTCGGAGGGGTGCCTCCAGGTGCGCTCGTGCGCGGGAAGCGGCGCGTTGGGGTACTCAGGATCGTCTTCCCACTCACCGCGCTCCACGAACAGGAGATCGTAGTGAACGGCGCTCCGCCTCGGACGTCGCGCGGTGGGGAACATCCTCGCCCTGGCCCCTTGGCTCGGCCGATGGGTAACGCGCCCGCTCACGGCTACGATGCCAGCGATGCATGCACCGGCCGATGCGAACACGTGGGTGGGCATCTCCGCGGATCCCATGCCTGTCGGTCAGGCCTACGAATGGGCCGTTCGTCCGGACTGCGGTGCCGTCGTGCTCTTCTCCGGCACCGTCCGCGACCACGCGGACGGTCGCGAGGGCGTGCAGTCGCTGACGTATGAGGCCTACGAAGAGCAGGCCACCGTCAAGCTGGCCGAGATCGCCGAAGAAGTCCGTGTTCGCTGGCCGCAGACCGGCGCGATCGTGCTGTTGCACCGTACCGGCCTGCTGGTCGTCGGGGAGAGCTCGGTGATCGTCGTCGTGTCGTCGCCGCACCGTCCCGAAGCGTTCGAGGCGGCCCGGTTCGCGATCGACGCACTCAAGGCCAGTGTGCCGATCTGGAAGCACGAGGTCTGGGACGGCGGGTCCGACTGGGGCACCGGTGCACAGGTCGTCGCCGAAGCGAGCCAGGTGCCCACTGCTGTGTACGCCGGCGAGCGCGCGTCGTGATCATCGCCGTCCTGCTCATCGTCTTCGCGGTGCTCGTCCTGATCCTCGCGGCCGTTCGCGTCAGTGCCCGTCGTCGTCCGGTGGATGGCGTGGAGTCGTTCCGTCGCCACATCGACGCGTTGTCGCCGGCGGCGCGTCGCGAGGTCATCGACCGGGTGCAGAACGCACGCGACTCGGGGAAGGGCAAGTAGCCGTCGATGGCTCGCGACCTCGCGATCGACCTCGGTACCGCCAACACCCTGGTGTACATGAAGGGCCGCGGCATCGTCTTGAACGAGCCGTCCGTCATCGCCCTCAACCGTCAGACCGGCGAGGTGCTGGCGACAGGCCGTGAGGCCTGGCAGATGATCGGCCGCACCCCTGGCTACATCGTCGCCGTTCGGCCGTTGCGCGGCGGAGCGATCACCGACTTCGAGATCACCGAGCGGATGATCCGCCTGCTCCTGCAGCGCGTCGGCGTCAGCCGGTTCACTCGTCCCAAGGTGGTCATCTGCGTGCCATCGGCGATCACCGAGGTGGAACGCCGCGCCGTCACCGATGCGGCGCGCCGCGCCGGCGCAGCGGACGCACAGCTGATCGAGCAGCCGATGGCGGCGGCGATCGGCGCCGACCTGCCGATCGACGAACCGGTCGGCAACATGGTCATCGACATCGGCGGCGGCACCAGCGAGACCGCAGTGATCAGCCTCGGCGGTGTCGTTGCACTGGAGGCCGTGCGCGTCGGTTCGTTCGACATCGACGCAGCGATCCAGAACTACGTGCGTCGCGAGCACGGCATCGCGATCGGCGAGCGCACTGCGGAGGAGATCAAGGTCGCGATCGGTTCAGCCGACGCGATCGGCGACGAGAACGAGGCCGAGGTCCGCGGCCGCGACCTGATGAGCGGGTTGCCAAAGACCGTGCTGCTGGCCCCCGAGGAGATCCGCTTCGCGATCGACGACGTCGTGTCCAGCATCGTCGCCTCGGTGGTGCGTTGCCTGGCGAAGGCGCCGCCGGAGCTGGCTCAGGACTTCCTCGTCCGTGGCATGTACCTCGTCGGCGGTGGCGGTCTGCTGCGCGGCCTGGCTCAACGCATCGAGCGTGAGACCCGGGTTCCGGTGCGGATGTCGCCGATGCCGCTCGAAGCCGTCGTGCTCGGCGCCGGGCACTGCATCGAGCACTACGAAGCGCTCAAGGGCATGTTCATGGGTGCACGAC
>JAOBWO010000109.1 GCA_025463415.1 Acidimicrobiales bacterium
CGGTGGTGACGTTGAGCGCTGACACGCCGAGAGCAGTGGCGCTGCTGTCGGTGATCGCCAGAGACACCACCTGGCCGGAGTTGGCACCGATCTGGAAGTTGCCACCCGAGCCGGTTGCCGCAGCAACGGTGCCGATGAGGCCACCGAGACCATTGGTACCGGCGGCCAAGGGGGTGCCAGTACCGTCGGTGACGGCGATGGCGGCCGATGAGCCGTTGGAGAGCGTGAACGCTCCACCGGCACCCACGGCGTCGAACGTCGCATGGAACGAGGCAGCGGCTGCCTTGTCGACGGCGTTGCCCGTGGCGTTCAATGCAGCCTTGACCGAGGACTCGATCGAAGCGGCGGCGCTGGAACCGGTGAACGTACCGGCCTGCAGCGAGACCGACACCGAACCCGAGCCACCCGTGACGTTCACGTTGATCGTGTTGCCGGCGGCGAAGGTCAGCGAGCCGTTCGGGTCGAACGACGAGAGCTTGCCCGCCGTTGCGCCGTACGAACCGTCGAGCAGGGCCACTCCACCGAACTTGGTGTCGGTCGAGGTCCGGGTGATCTCGGTGGCGAGCTGGTTGATCTCGGCCTGGGCCGCGCTGCGGCTGGCGAGATCGTTGCCGCCGGTGTTGGCGGCCTGGACGGACAGGTCACGCATGCGGGTCAGCATGGTGTGCACTTCGTTGAGGGCGCCTTCAGCCGTCTGCACGACCGAGATGCCGTCCTGGGCATTGCGGGTTGCCTGCTTGAGGCCGCTCACCTGGGCGCGCAGGCCCTGGCTGACGACGAGTCCGGCTGCGTCATCGGCCGCCCGGTTGATCCGGAATCCCGAGGACAACTTCTCCAGGCTCTTGCCGAGCATGACGTTGGTGTTGGACAGGTTGCGTGAAGCGTTGTTGGCCATCACGTTCTGATTGATACGCATGATTCCCTACCTCCGTGTGTGGGGTGTGTTTGGTCCCGATCCGTGGGGCCCGCCTGTGTCGGCAGACGGGAACTGTGTGTCCCACCTCCCCGTCCCGCACGGAGGTCGCCGGGCTTTCACCCGACCCTCCCCCAGCTCACGCCTGGGCGGGCCGGAACTCCCAGTGCCACGGCTCGCGCGGCACCGCCTGGACGAACCCGAAGCGGTGGCCGTTGTCCTGCAACCACTGCAACGCGGCCTTGCCCGTCACGTCGGCGTCGACGGCGAGGCCCCAACCGTGGTTGGAGGTGCCGGGCACCGCGGCAAGGCCGCCATCCGCGTAGAGACCCTTGCGCCGGGCGAGGTCGACCTGCTCGTCGTAGGAGCGATACGAGTCGGTCACTCGGAGATCGATCCCATCGACCCTCGCGGCGGCGACCGCCTGCTTCCACGCCTCGGCCGCCGGCGTGAACAGCCGGTGACCGCCCTGACCGATGGACTCGAGCTCCGACGAGGGCAGCGTGCCGTTGCCGTACGCAACCAGCTGCGCCGGCACGGGCATCGGACCGTAGCCACCGACCTGGCCGACCGTGCTCCCGGCGGACATCGAGGCTCGGTCCGCGGAGACGGTCGCGTCGGCGCGGCGCGTTGCGAAGGACGTGCCCACCGACGCCGTGCGCAGATCGCTGATCGTCGAGCCGGACGAGCCATCCACGAACCCGCCGGGCCGCACCGGATCGGACAGCCCGGGGCTCACGCCGGCGAGCGCCTGTTGGTACGCGGTTCCGAACGGGTCGAACCCGACGAGCGGATCCACCGGCCCTGAAACCTCGGTCGCGGGTTGCGCCGATGTGCCCACCCGCGTCGCGATCAGGGCGCGGATCTCCCCCACTCTCGTCGTGACGTTCGAAATGCCGGCCGTGATCGCCATCGCCTGTGGATCGTTCGGTCCCTTCGCTCGTGTCAAGGAGCCCGAGCGGAACGTGCGCCCGAGGCACTCACACATGAGTGCCAGCGCCATGCCTGGCGACAACCGAGCCGGACAGTCTCGGTGATCCGTCGCCTCGACCGGCGCGGCTTTGCGAGGAGAGACCAACACATGACAACCGCCAAAGAGAGCATCTGGGAGATCACCGAGGTGCTGGACGAGCTCGTCGCGCTCGGGTGGTCGACCTTCATCGGCTCCGATCTGGTCCGCATCGACAACGAGCCCCCGCCGGCGAACGTCGTCTGCTCGTCGATCGCCATCTCGGGCTCCACGAGCGCGACGGTGTTGTTCTTCGCGGACACGAAGCTGGCCGCCTCCGGCACGGCAGCTGTGCTCGGCATGGAGCTGTCCGAGGTCTCCGACGACGACATCCACGACGTGATCGGTGAGCTGGTCAACATCATCGGCGGCAACCTCAAGGGCGTCGTCAGCGACGGCGAGCAGCAGTGGGGCTTGTCGCTGCCGGTCGTCTCGAACGCGATGCAGCGCTGCCCCGGCAGCCGCCTCGTCGCGGAGGTGAGCTTCGTCACCGAAGGTGGCACCCTCGGCTGCCACATCCTCGAACACTCGTCCTGAACTGGGCGCCGGCGAGGCGGTGAACGACTGCTCCGGCAGTCGTTCACCGCCTCGTTCGCGTCACGGGCCAGGTTCGGTCTGTGGACCTCCGCCCGGACGAGCACGAACAAGCACGAAGCCCCGACAGCACGAAGCCCGGACAGCACGAACGCCGAGTGCCGCACCGACGTTCTGTCGATGCCGCACTCGGCGTTCGAGGCCGTCGCTCAGGGCGAAGACGCAGTGGTGGGTTCCGGCGACTCGGTACCACCGATGGCCGTCAGCCCACCGGGGCTCAGTAGTTGAACTGGGCGACCAGGGCCTGCAGGTCCGAGGACATGCGCGCCAGCTCGGTTGCAGCGCGCTGGCTGTCCGACGCGCCGGATGCGGTGCTGTTGGCGGCG
>JAOBWO010000120.1 GCA_025463415.1 Acidimicrobiales bacterium
GTTCCACGTCGTGCAGGCAGCCGGATTGCTCTGGACCGCCCGTCGTGCCGTGGGCCGCGCGATCAGCCGCCTACCGGTCGATCCGAGCTGGGATGCGAACGGGCTCCGGGTCGAGCTGGTCCGCTGACCCGGGTTCGTCTCGAGGCCAGAACACAAGGGTCACCGCGCCGGCGCACGCCAGCAAGCGGATGACGGCACGCGCATCAGCTTCTGGCACGACCCACCCCGGAACAAGGCTGCAGCTGGCAATCACCGTGGCGATCGGAAACGTACGGTTCGACTCGCACATGTCCCAGACCAGGGCTGCGAGAACGAAGCCTGCTGTGTAGTAGCTCCACGTGCCTGGGTCGGTGACGACGCGAGCAGCGATGGCGGCCAGCATCACGCCGGCAACGCGACCTCGCCGCATCGCGAGGAAGGCGGTGATCAGAACAAGCATGAGCTGCACCGTCCTGAACACGGCCGGCAGGTTCTCATCGGTGAAGCCGAACAATCGGATGGCCGAGTCCGACGCGACACTGACTGTGGCTCGCAGCGAGCCCAGCGTGCGGGGCACGGCGATGAGGAACGGAAGCCACGACACCGCACCGATCGCCAGGGCCAGGATGGTCGCTGAGACCCTGGACTGGAGAGCCCCCGATCGCCGCAGGGTCAGCGGGAGGAGGATGACCGCCCAAGGCTTGATGCCGATGCCTATGCCGACAAGAACGGCAGCGACTCGCGGTCGGCCAGCACGCGCGGCGAGGACCGATCCAGCAGCGGCACTCAACACCAAACAGTCATCGAGGTGTCCGTAGCCGCCCAACTTCGGCCACCAGAACATGAGGCAGATCCCACCAACGAGCATGGTCGCAGCGTTGCGGCTCGGATCACTCGGGGCGACGCGATTTCTCATCAGTTCGAGGAGCCGGAGCGTGAGGAGGCCGAGCACAAGGCACAGCGCAGCGCACATGACGAAGCCATTGCGAGGCGTGAAGGCGAACAACGCCGCCAGGAGCAGGGTCACAGGACCCGTCTGAATGTCCCCGTGGCGGGCAAAGACATGGAGACCATCTCTGCCGAGCATGTCCCGCCCGGCATCGACGAAGACGTTCCAGTCTCCGCGACCACCAGCGACCACCATCGCCGAAAGAGCGACCGATGCTAGGACGACGTAGCGAAGAGCCAGGACTCGCTTCAGCTCAAGTCGCCATCCGTAGGCAACGGCCCGTTGCCCACCGGCTGCAGAGGCGACATCATCCGACATAGCATTTCGGCTCACAGAACGTCCTCGCCGTCGTCAGCTCACGTGCACGGCAAGATCGGTGTGAGCGATCCATTCGCGTTGACGGTGTACTTGGTGGACATCGATCGCAGAAGTCCGAGCACGACGAGTGTGCCCGCAGGTGTCTGAGTGATCGTGACAGGTGGAGACAGTGCTGCCTCCGTCGAGACCTGGGATGCGGTCGCATCGGGGATGGTCGTGCCGCCGTAGTTCGCGAAGTACGCCTCCGCAGCGGTGCCCAAGCTCGCCTTGTCTGCCGAACATGCACTCGTTGTGCCCTTGTCGGTGATGCCGCGCACCGCGAACACCGTCACCGTAGCCAAGAGGCCGAGGATCACGATCACGATCAACAGCTCGACCAGGGTGAAGCCTTCTTCCTCGTCGACGATCTCGAATCGGTCGATCATCAGGTTCCGTTCTCTGTGAAGCTCGTTCCCATCCAAGTCCGGATACGAGTCGGTCGGGCCATGAAGGCCCGACCGATCGTGTTGTCTTTTGCTGCAGGTTCAGATCACGTGCAAGGAGCGATGGCGGTGAGAGAACCGTCGGCGTTCACCGTGTACTTGGTCGACATCGTGCGCATGAAGCCAACCGCGACGAGCTTTCCACCGGGGGTCAGCGTGATGACGGTTGGCAACGCTGCAGTCTGCTCGGCCGCGGTGGCTGACGGAATTGTGGTGCCGCCGTACTGAGCAAAGTACGACTCGGCAGCCGTCGCCAAGGTGTTCTTGTCAGCGGCGCAGGCGCTGGTGGTGCCCTTGTCGGTGATGCCACGAACAGCGAACACCGTCACGGTGGCCAGGATGCCGAGGATCACGATCACGATCAGCAATTCGACGAGGGTGAATCCCTTGTCCTTCTTGCTGCTGGTCTCTTCGATGTCAATGTGGTTTTCCATGATGTGTGCGTTCCTCCGCAAAGTTGTTTGTCCCACGAACCACACCGAGAAGAACCCATTCATCGCTCGGTGCTCACACGTCTTCGGCACTCCAGCAACACACCTTGAGCACTTTTGTTGTCTCGGCGATGACGAGTTCCTTGCACAACCGTCACACTGTCAAGACCTGCTCAGGTTCGCCTCAAGATCGGGTCTGGAACGGCCGATGTTGCTGTCACGCGGTGAGGCTTGGTCGTGCACGCGAAGGCTGACGACCCACGGCCATTGGAGAGATTGGTGAGATCGTGATGCGACGCAAGAGCGACATGTGGCAGGACTTCAGCAACTCCGATTCCTTTCTGCCCGGTGAAGGCGAACAGGCCACAGCGGCCGCTGCCGCCGACGTGCGCGAGCGCTTGGCCATGGTCGAAGAGCAGCTCCGCTCGCAGTTCACGTCGATGGCTGCGTACGCGCAGATCTCGCAGCAGGCCATCGAGACCGCGCGTGCCGAGTCCCGCGCCGATCTCGACCGGGAGAAGGCCACCATCGTGTCGCTGGTGGAACGTGTTCGCGATGAGGCGCTCGGCGAAGGAGGCCGCAGCCCACTTGCAATCGCCGCCGTGCCGTCCACACCGTCACCCGCAGAGCTCGCGACGGCCGCTCGGATCGCGATGCTCGAGGACCGCTTCGAAGAGCTCAGCCGTCAGTTCGCGCAGACCTTGAGGTATCAAGAGGACCTCGCCAACTCGATCGCGATCATGTTCGAGCGTCAACTGCAAGAGCACGGCTGGTTGGCCAGCTGCGGCCAAGCCTCCGTCTAGTTCGCCCTGCCGGCGGCGCGCCGGACGGCCTACCCTGCAGGCGATGGAACCGACCCTCGTGCTGCGTCCGGGGCGGGAGAAGTCCGTTCGACGGCTCCACCCGTGGATCTTCAGCGGTGGCGTGGCGCGGGTCGACGGCCAGCCCGCGGCGGGAGCCACGGTTCGCGTCACGGCCTCGACGGGCGAGGTGCTGGGCCGGGCGTCGTACGCGCCGGCCTCGCAGCTCCGCGCCCGGTTGTGGACGTTCGACGCCGACACCGAAGTCGACGACGAGCTCGTGACCGCACGCGTGCTGGCTGCGGCAGCACGGCGCAGCAACCTGGTTGGGATCACCGACGCGGCGCGGCTGGTGTTCAGCGAGGCCGACGGTGTGCCCGGAGTGATCGCCGACCGGTACGCCGACACGGTGGTGGTGCAGCTCGGGTCCGCGGGCGCCGATCACTGGCGTGACGTGGTCGCCGACGCGCTGTTCTCGCTGCCGGGCGTGCACTGCGTGTACGAACGGTCCGACATCGATGCCCGCCAACGCGAAGACCTTCCGCCGCGCACCGGTCTGCTGCGCGGTGACGAACCGGCAGCCGAGACCATCATCACCGAGCGCGGGGTGCGGTACGCCGTCGGGTTCACCGAGGGCCAGAAGACCGGCTTCTACCTCGACCAGCGCGACGCCCGTGCGGTGGTTGCGGACGTCGCGGCCGGCCGCTCGGTGCTGAACGCGTTCTCGTACACGGGGGCGTTCGGCGTGATCGCCGCTGCGAACGGCGCGCGCGAGGTGACGAGCCTCGACTCGTCCGGCCCTGCGTTGGCAGGTGCCCGGCGCAACGCGGAGCTCAACGGTGTCGAAGCGGGGGAGATGATCGAGGGCGACGCCTTCTCGGAGCTCCGCACCCTTCGCGACCGTGCCAAGCAGTTCGACCTGATCATCCTGGACCCGCCCAAGCTGGCCCAGACCGAAGCCCAGGTGGCGCGTGCAACTCGGGCCTACAAGGACCTCAACCTGCTCGCTGCGAAGCTCCTCGCGCCCGGTGGGATCCTGATGACGTTCTCGTGCAGCGGCGGGGTCAGCGCTGAGCTGTTCCAGAAGGTCGTCGCCGGCGCCGCGCTGGACGCGAAGCGCACTCTGCGCATCGTCGGCCGCCTGGATCAGGCGAGCGACCACCCGGTGCCCCTGTCGTTTCCCGAGGCGGCATACCTCAAGGGCCTCGTGCTCCAGGCGGACTGACCGAACCGTCGATCACGTTTGGATCGCGCTCCCCTCGGGCACTGTCACTCTCGTCATCGAGAGAGAGGAACTGAGATGGACAACGATCTGGACCAGGCCAAGGGCCGAATCAAGCAAGCCGCCGGAGACCTGACGGACAACGACAGGCTCAAGCAGGACGGCAAGACGGACGAGACCGCGGGCAAGGCCAAGGAGTTCCTCGGGGACGCCAAGGGCAAGCTCGACGGCGCCGTCGACAAGGTGAAGGACGCTCTGCACCGCGACAAGTGATCTTGCGATGAGCTGATTTGCCTCGGCTCTCACTGCGGCTTCGAGGGCTGCTCGCCGAAACGCGGGCGGCCCTCGATGCATTTTTCCACCCTCGAGATGCCTGCGTCTCGGCGCGATCTCAGTGGGTGGACGGGTTCTCCTGCACCAGCTCGATCAGCGTTCCGAAGCTTCCCTTCGGATGGATGAATGCCACCGTCGTGCCACGGCTGCCCGGGCGCGGCGCCTTGTCGATCGGCGTTGCGCCGGCCGCGATCATCGAGTCGAGCGCGACGCCACAATCCGCGACCCGGTAGCCGATATGGTGCAGGCCCTCTCCACGCTTCTCGATCGCCTTCGCGACGGGTGACGCATCACTGGTCGGGGTCAGCAGCTGGATGTAGCTCTCGGCCACGTTCAGCAGCGCTTCCTCGACACCGTCGGACTCGACGATCTCGCGATGCTCGACCGTCGCGCCGAAGGCACGCTGGTAGTAGTCGATCGCGGCCTCGAGGTCGCGAACGGCGATGGCCACATGATCGATCTCGGTCAACAGCATGTGGCTCAGCCTAGAGCGACGTCTTCTCCACGATCACACTGCCGACGCTGTAGCCGGCACCGAACGAGCAGATCACACCCAGATCACCGACGGCGAGATCGTCACGGTGCACGTGGAAGGCGATGATCGAACCCGCCGAGCTGGTGTTGGCGTACTCGTCGAGGATGACCGGCGCTTCTTCCTCGGTGGGCACCCTGCCGAGCACGCCTTTTGCGATCAGCTGGTTCATCTTGAGGTTGGCCTGGTGCAGCCAGAACCGTTTGATCTCGTGGGCGGCGTGCCCGAGGGAGGACAGGTGCGCGGTGATGTGGTTGGCCACCATCGGGCAGACCTCGCGGAACACCTGCTGCCCCCGCTGGCGGAAGACGAGGTCGTGTGGGTCGCGCTCGCCGACCTCGCTGGAGTTCAAGAAGCCGGCGTCGTTGCGGATGTTGTTGGAGAACTGAGTCGCCAACTTGGTGCCCAGCACCTCCCAGCCCTCCGAGACCACGGCATCCTCGGAACGCTCGAGCACCAGCGCGGTGCACGCGTCGCCGAAGATGAAGTGGAAGTCGCGGAGCTCGAAGTTGTTGTGCCCCGACGTGATCTCCGGGTTGACCACCACGACGCAGTTCGCCGAACCGTTGCGCAGCGCGTCGACTGCGGCCTGGATCGAGAACGTCGCCGAGCTGCAGGCAACGTTCATGTCGTACGCCCATCCGTTCGCGCCGATCTCGTTCTGGATCTCGATCGACACGGCCGGGTAGGCGCGTTGCAGGTTCGAGCAGCCGACGATCACCGCGTCCACTTCGGACCCCGTGCGCCCGGCCATCGCCAGCGCCTGATGCACGGCCGAGAGCGACATCTCGGCCTGGATGCCGAGCTCGTTCTCACCACGGAGCTTGAGGTGCGGTCGGAGCCGCTCGGGGTCGAGGACGCCGGCCTTGTCGATGACGTAGCGCGAGCGGATTCCGGACGCCTTCAGGATGAACTCCTCGTCGGGAGCGGCCCGGGCGATCACGTGGCCGGCGGCGATCTCGGTGGCGTGATCTGCGTTCCACTGCGTGACGGCAGTGGTCAACGACGCCACCAGCTCTGCGTTGCTGATCGATTCGGGTGGCGTGTAGAGACCGGTGCCCGTGATGACGATCTGAGTCACTGTGATCCTTCCCAGGGACTCACCGAAGTTCCCCGCAGAGTATGGCCCACCATCGGGGGCTGTCGGGTGCCAGCACCGCCCCGTAACGTGTGGCCGATGGCGCCACCCGACTTCGTCGCCGAGGTCGTTGCGGAGGTCGTCGCAGGTGTCCTGGCCGACCTCCGCCAGGCCGGCATCGAACGGGGTGGCTTCGTCGCGCTGGCGTCGAGGCCGGGTGTCGGCCTCGGACTGGCGACCGCCGACGGATATGTGAGCGGGATCGTGATCGATGATCCATCCGCGGTCGTGGCCGCTATCGATGCCGAAATCCGGCCGCGGTGGGTGGTCTGGTCGGGCGACACCACCGGCACGCTCATCGGCGCCGGCGTTCGGATCGCGACGTGCTGGGACCTCGCGGCCGTGCACCGTCTGCTGTTCGGCGGGTGGCGCGCCGAGCCGGCGCGCATCGTGGCTTTGCTGGCCGGACTGTCGATATCGACGATCCCGTCGATGGGTCAGCTGAGCCTGCTCGATGCTGCGGGCGACGATGGGTCCGACTTCACCGACCCGGTGCGTCCCGATGGGCACCTGCGGCCGGAGTGGGCTGCCGGCGGATGGCACGCCGACGTGGAGCACCTCGCGGCGTGGGCCGCCGCAGCACTCGCCGCCTCCGAGGGGCAGCTCGAGCGATTGGCCACGTCGGAGGCCGCACCGCGCCACACGGCGACCGCTCGTTCGGAGTCGACGGCGGAGCTGCTGTGCACTGAGCTTGCTGCCGACGGCCTACCGATCGATGTGACCGCGATCGAGGAGCTGATCGCATCCTTCGTCGGGCCACGCACGACGACCGAGCGCGCGGCCGCAGAACGTCGCGCGGAGCGCGACGCCGAGGTGCTCCGCCACGTCCCCGCCAGCTCGGACATCGACCTCCGCAACCCCGCGCACGTCCGCTCCCTGCTCCGCCGGATCGGGGTGGACGTACCGGACACCCGTGCGTGGAGGCTCGAGCCGTTCCGCGCCGAGCACCCCGCGGTGGATGCGTTGCTGACCTGGCGCAAGGCCGAGCGAGTCGCGACCACGTACGGATACGCATGGCTCGACGAGCACGTCGGCGCCGACGGTCGCCTCCGGGGCGCGTGGTCCGGCAGTGACGGCGCGGCAGGACGGATGACGGCCCAGGCCGGGTTGCACAACATGCCGGCGGACATGCGTTCCGCGGTCGATGCCGGCGAAGGATGGGTGTTCGTGCGCGCCGACCTCGGCCAGATCGAGCCGCGCGTCCTCGCCGCGATCTCCGGTGACCGGCTGCTCGCCGCAGCCACGGCTGACGACGACATGTACGCGCCGGTGGCTCAGCGGCTCGGCGTCGAACGGGCGATCGCCAAGGTGGCCGTGCTGGCTGCGATGTACGGCCAGACCTCCGGCGCCGCCGGACAGGCCCTGCGCGGCATGGAGGCGGCCTACCCGGTGGCCATCGCCCACCTCAATGCCGCCGACGAGGCCGGTCGGGCGGGGCGCGACTTGCGCACCTACGGCGGGCGGCTGATCCGGATGTGGCCCACTCCCGATCACCTCGACGATCGCGACCAGCGCGCCGTGGCCAACGGTCGCGGTCGCTACGCCCGCAACGCGCTGGTCCAGGGCGCCGCCGCGGAGCTGTTCAAGTCCTGGGCGGTGACCGTGCGTGCCCGCGGCGCAGAGCACGACGCGCGGGTGGTGCTGTGCCTGCACGACGAACTGCTCGTGCACGCGCCGGTCCGCTCAGCGGGCACCGTGGCCGCGCTCGTCGACGACTGCCTGCAGGAGGCGGCGTGGCGATGGGCGCCTGATCGCAGCGTGCGCTTCGTCTCCGACACGAGCATCGTTCGGCGATGGTCCGAGGCCAAGGGCGCGGAGCCGACCGATGCGGACCTCGACTCCGGGGACGAGTCAGGGAACGGCGTCGACGGGAGTGGCCGAGAGTGACCGGTATCGGGCGTGGCAGCACCACGTGACGGCGGCGCATCCGGCACCGAGCACGGCGGGTAGCCACATCCCGTGCGCGCCGTAGGCCGCAGCGGCGATGGGCGCGAGCGCTGCCCGCCCGAGCGTCTGGCTGCCGACCATCATGGCCAAGCCGGCCGAGGGGTTCGACGGCAGCAAGCTGTTCGAGAGCGACAGGTTGGCGAGCACGGCGAACTCGAACGCACCGATGAACAGGGCCAGCAGACCGATGCCCACGTACAGGTGGTGGTGCAGCAGTGCCAGCGTGAGACCGACCGGCACCATCGCCGCGACACCCAGCATCGTCGAGCGCTGCTTGCCCCAGGCATCGACGAAGCGCACCGTGGACGACGCCGAGACGAGCTCCACCGCTCCGAACGTGAAGATGACCGCCGTCAGCTGCGCATCGCTGAAACCGAAGTCCTCCTGCAGCCACTTGCCGAACGTGACGAACACCGCTTGCGCGGATCCCGTCAGCGTGGCTCCGCCGGCGATCGCCCACCAGGCGCTGCCGAGGCGGCTGCGCTCGTGGCGGGGAGTCGGCGGGACGCGGGCGCGATGCGGCTCGTCCGGGAGGCGGCCACGCAGCACGGCAGCCATCACGACGATCGCGACCACCGCCAGTACATACCCCCAACGCCACGAGGTGACGCCGGTCAGCAGACCCATCGCGACCACGCCGACGAACAGCCCGATCGCCCACGCGGTCTCCGTCAGGCCGATGACCCGCCCGACCTTGGCGTACTCGATGCGGTCGGTCAGCCATGCGATCACCCCGAGGTCGAACACGATCTTGGACAGCGCCAGGACGACGAGACCGACTGCGAAGACCGCGATGTTCGGGCTGGTCGAGCTGACCGACGCGCCGAGGGCGATGCCGAGCAGCCCGCACGTGATGGCTGTCCGCCGCTGGAACCGGCCGGCCACCCGGGTGATCAACGGAGCCGACAGCCCGGCGAACTCGCCGACCGCGATCGCCCCACCGACGCTGGCCAGGCTGACGTGGAGGCCACTGGCGATGGTCGCGGCGAACGGAGCCACGAATCGGAACGCACTGTTCGCAGCGACCTTGGCGACGGTGATCGGCAGCAATGACGAGCGGACCTCGACGCTGTAGGTCTCGTCGAGACGGCTGCCGAACACGGCCAGCCACCGTACTGATCACCGGCTCCGGATCAGCGTGTCGTGGGCAACGAGCCCGCCGGTAGCCTTCCGGTCCGTGCCATTGATCGTCCAGAAATTCGGCGGAACCTCCGTTGCGGATCCCGACCGCATGCGCGCCGTCGCCGATCACGTCGCCTTCACCAAGCGCCACGGCAACGATGTCGTCGTCGTGGTCAGCGCGATGGGCAAGACCACCGACAACCTGATCGCGCTGGCCGCCCAGGTCTCCAACACCCGCCCCGGTCGGGAGATGGACATGCTCCTCACCACCGGAGAGCGCATGTCGGCCGCGCTGGTGTGCATGGCGCTGAACGACCTCGGCGTCGACGCGATCAGCTTCACCGGCAGCCAGGTCGGCATCATCACTGACAACGTGCACGGCAAGGCCAAGATCGTCGAGGTCAAAGGCGACCGGGTTCGTGACGCCCTCGCCCAGGGCAAGGTCTGCGTCGTCGCCGGCTTCCAGGGCGTGTCGCTCGACAAGGAGATCACCACGATGGGCCGCGGTGCCAGCGACCTCACGGCCTCCGCGCTCGCGAGCGCGCTCAACGCCGATGCGTGCGAGATCTACACCGATGTCACCGGCGTGTTCACCGCCGATCCGCGCATCGTGCCCCGGGCCCGCAAGCTCGCCCACGTCAACTTCGACGAGATGCTCGAGATGGCGGGCGCCGGCAGCAAGGTGCTCGCCCTGCGCAGCGTCGAGTTCGCGCGCAACCACAACGTCCCGCTCCACGTCCGCTCCAGCTTCACCTGGGAACCCGGCACGTGGGTCAGCGCCAAGGAGCCCAACATGGAAGATCCGATCATCTCCGGAGTCGTCACCGACACGAACGACGCCAAGGTCACCATCGTTGGTGTGCCCGACCGGCCGGGCATCTCGGCGACCCTCTTCGAGCCACTGGCGGCGGCGAACGTGAACGTGGACATGATCGTCCAGAACACCTCCAAGGAGGGCACGACCGACATCAGCTTCACGATGCCGAAGGCCGACATGGACGTCGCCGAGCAGATCGTCGCCCGCGTCGCCGCCGAGATCGGCGCCCTGGGCGTCAGCCACGATGCCAGCATCTCCAAGATCAGCCTCGTCGGCGCGGGGATGAAGACCAGCCCCGGCATCGCCGCGAAGATGTTCCGCGTGCTGGCCGACGAAGGCGTCAACATCGAGATGATCTCGACGAGCACGATCCGGATCAGCGTCGTCTGCGCTGCGGCCGATCTCGAGCATGCTGCGCGCAGCCTGCACACCGCGTTCGGGCTCGACGGGCCCTCGGACTACGCAGCGCCCCTGCCCGAACGCAAGTGACCGTGCCGCGCCGCACGGCTGTGACCGTTGGCCAGGGCTCGTCGCTGTGATCACGTCCTGCCGACCTGTCAGACTGCCGTGATGGCCCGCCGTCCGCAGCTCATCCCGTGGCGCACCGCGGGACGCACCAGCGAGGACCAGACCTCGGCCGACGACGTCGTCCGTGAGATCGGTTGGGTGTTCAACAACGAGACCGGCGACACCCTCGATCTCGAGGAGTTCACTGGCACCGGCGACAACGAGATCTACGCCTACCTGACGGCGTTCGATCTGCTCAGCCCCGACATGGCCGAGCACACGCTCGTCGAGATCGGATCGGGCATCGGGCGGATGACCGCCGGGTTCAGCAAGGCGTTCGGTCAGGTCGTCGCGTGCGACCTCGACGCCGCCTTCCTGGAGCGCTGCCGTCAGACCGTCGCCAAGCTCGGCATCGTCGAGCGGCTGCGCACCGTGCACGTCGCCGACGGACGAACGCTGTCGGTCGACGACGCCGAGGCCGACCTCACGTTCAGCTACATCACCCTGCAGCACTGCGATCACGACGATGCCCTCTCGCTCGTCGGCGAAGCGGCGCGCGTCACGAAGCCCGGCGGGCACGTGGCCCTCAACTTCCGCACGTGGACAGGCGTCGACTTCGTCCTGTGGCCGCTGGGCAAGGTCACCCGCGCGATGTGGCGGATCCCGAAGTTCGGTCCCTGGTTGGCCAAGCGCCGGTTGGCCTCCCGCCTCGGTTGGCAGGCGAACCGCCTCTCGCCCGATCAGGTCTCGCGTTACCTCGATGATCTCGACGTGAAGTTCGCGACGCGGGTCATCTACCACTCGCCGGACCGGTCGATGGCGAAGCGTTCCGATGCCGAGCTGCGCACCTTCGACGGCGTGAACCAGAGCCACTGGTGGCTCGTCGCCGAGCGGCTGTGATCGGAACGGTGGCGCGCGCTGGGCTGGTCGAACGGTCGAACAATTCCGGCCAGGGCCTACGCATCGGCCGTTAGCCTTGATCGGCGGATCGCAGGCCGAGGGCCTGCAGACGCTAGGAGCAGGCAATGAGAGTCGGAATCGTCGGCGCAACAGGTCAGGTGGGTTCGGTCATGCGAGCGATCCTCGCCGAGCGCAACTTCCCGGTCACCGAGATGCGGTACTTCGCGTCGGCGCGGTCAGCCGGCACCACGCTGCCGTGGGGCGATCAGCAGATCACCGTCGAGGACGCCGCGCTGGCGGACCCGACCGGCCTCGACATCGCCCTGTTCTCGTCCGGTGCGACGTCGTCGAAGGAGCTCGCCCCGCGCTTCGCGGCGGCCGGCGTGATCGTGATCGACAACTCGTCCGCGTTCCGGATGGACCCGGACGTGCCGCTCATCGTCAGTGAGGTCAACGGTGACGAGATCGCCAACGCACGAAAGGGCATCATCGCCAACCCGAACTGCACGACCATGGCAGCGATGCCGGTGCTCAAGCCGCTGCACGACGAAGCCGCGCTGGTGCGCCTGATCGCCAGCACCTATCAGGCCGTCAGCGGTGGTGGGCTCGCCGGCGTCGACGAGCTCGACAAGCAGGCCCGGCAGGTCGCCGACCAGGCCCGGGAGCTGACCCACGACGGCAATGCGGTGTCGATGCCCACCCCGTCGAAGTTCGTGAAGCCGATCGCCTTCAACGTGCTGCCGTTCGCCGGCAAGCTCGTCGACGACGGTCTGTTCGAGACGGACGAGGAGCAGAAGCTGCGCAACGAGAGCCGCAAGATCCTCGCCATCCCGGAGCTCCGCGTCAGCGGCACCTGCGTTCGTGTGCCGGTCTTCACCGGGCACAGCATCAGCATCAACGCCGAGTTCGCCCGGCCGCTCAGCGTCGAGCGGGCCACCGAGCTGCTCGCGTCCGCACCCGGCGTCGAGCTGATGGACGTGCCCACCCCGCTCGATGCGGCCGGCCAGGACCCGAGCTACGTCGGCCGGATCCGGGTCGACGAGGGCGTCGACGGCGGACGTGGGCTCGCCCTCTTCCTCAGCAACGACAACCTCCGCAAGGGCGCAGCGCTCAACGCGGTCCAGATCGCCGAGCTGCTGATCCCCCGACTCAACAACCGCTGACGCGTCTATCGGAGGCCATGTGACGCGCCCAACCGGCGCGGAAGGCCTCCGGTGTCAGGGGCAGGCGCAGGGAAGCGCGTGGCAGCGCGGGCACCCGGCGGCGTACCGCTGCACGGCAGCGGTGAGGTCGATCCCCATCTGGTTGGCCAGGGTGGCCACCCAGGCAAGGACGTCGCCGAACTCGTGGAGCTGCTGATCGACGGTGCCCTTGCGCACCGCCTGGGCCAGCTCGCCGACCTCCTCGGCCAGCCAGGCCACGGTGCTCGGGACACCACGAGCACGATCGCGCTCGCCGAAGGTGCGCTCGATGACGTCCTGCAGCTCGGAGATCTCCATCAGTCGCCGCGCCGGCGAATGATGACGGTGGACTCGGCGTCGATCCGCAACGGTCCACCGTCGCCGCCGGCTGCGCCGGGTTGGCTCTCGAACTCGACGACGTACTCGCCCTCGGGAACGAACTCGAACGGCTTGTCGTCGAGGTTGGCGATGATCGTCAGCGGGCCGCGGAACAACACCAGCGACGTCGCCTGACGATCGAAGATCTCGAGTGGCTCCGACCACAGCGCGGGCAGACGTCGGCGAAGATCCATCACCGACCGGTAGCGCGCCCACACCGATGTCGGGTCAGCGATCTCGTCGGCCATCGTCATCTCTGCCGGCAGCGGCGCCGTCTCCAGCCAGGCGTGAGCCGCCGTCGTGAAGCCGTTCAGCCTGGACGAGTCCCACGGCATCGGACCACGAGCAACGTCGCGACCGGCCGCGCCGCCGTTGCGCGTGCTGACCGGATCCATCGCCACACCGGTCAGCACCGCATCGGGCAGTCCGAGCTCCTCGCCCTGGTAGACGAAGGTGATCCCGTCGAGCGCGACCATCAGCGTGGTGACGGCCATCGCCCGCCGCACGCCGACCTCGCCCGCGCCGAAGCGGCTGATCGCCCGTGGCTGATCGTGGTTCGAGAGGGCCCATGCCGCACCGCCGTGCGCGGCGCGCACGTAGGTCATCAGGTCGGAGAGGATCGTCGCTGCCTCCCAGTTCGACGAGCTCAGCTTGAGCACGAACCCGGCATCCAGGCCCCTGCCGTCCACGTACTCGGTGAAGCGCTCGACGTTGCGAACGTCCATCTCGCCGAGCAGCACGGCGTCGTACGGCTCGACGATCCGCCGCCACTCCTCGAAGATCAAGGTCGTCTCCGGCCGATGCAGGTCGTGCACGTGCTGGTAGGAGGCGAACACGTCTTTGGGGTGCATTCCCGGCGTGACCGGGCGGATCTGCGGGTTGTCCCGGAACTGCGGATCCTTGGTGAGGCCGTGGGCGACGTCGATGCGAAAGCCGTCGACACCGCGCCGGCACCAGAAGGTCAGGATCTCCCGGAACTCCTCGAGCACGGCGGGGTTGGCCCAGTTGAGGTCCGGCTGCTCCGGCAGAAAGAGGTGGCAGTAGTACTGGCCGGTGCCGGCGGGGTCCAGGGTCCACGCCGGGCCACCGAAGTGGCTGACCCAGTTGTTCGGCGGCCCGCCATCCGGCGCTGCGTCGCGAAAGAGGTAGTACTGCCGGTACGGGCTGTCGACGTCGGCGATCGCAGCCTGGAACCATGGGTGTTGATCCGAGCTGTGGTTGGGCACGATGTCGACGAAGACCCGCATGCCGAGCTCGGTGGCGCGTGCCACGAGATGATCGAAGTCGGCGAGCGTGCCGAACGCCGGATCGACGTCGACGTAGTTCGCCACGTCGTAGCCCTGGTCCTTGCCCGGACTGGGATAGAAGGGCGTGATCCACACGACGTCCACGCCGAGACGATCGAGCACGTCGAGCTTCGCGGAGATGCCGCCGAGATCGCCGAGCCCGTCACCATCACTGTCGAGGAAGCTGCGGAGGTAGATCTCGTAGCCGATCGCGCCACGCCACCAGTTCCGCCCACCGGGCAGCATCGATCGATCCGTCTGCGCTCCCGTCGGCATGCGGACAAGGTACCCGGGTCAGTCCCGGGTCCAGCGGAAGTTGCGCATGCAGAGCACGAAGCCGAGGACGCACCAGCCGACGAGGACCAGCGCCCCCGTCGCGTGGTGCCAGGAGTGCCCGGGCTCGACCACGAGGAAGCTGTCGGGCAGGAACACCGAGCGCATCCCCTGGCAGATCCAGAACAGCGGGAACACCTTGGCCACTCCCAGCAACCACCCCGGTAGCTGGGTGACCGTGATCCAGACCCCGGAGATGAACTGCAGCGCGACGAACGGCAGGTTGACCACTGCCGGCGCCGACTTCGCATCGCGGATCACCGAGCCGACCGCGATGCCCATCAACGTCGCTGCCGTGGTGCCGAGGCCGAACACCCACACGAACGTCAGCCACCGCGACGGACCGGGCACCTCGACGCCGAACAACGAGGCGCCGAGCGCGACGAGGACGACGATCTGGAGCATCTCCGTGGCGAGGACCATGACGATCTTGCCGATGAAGAACGACGCCTTCGGCATCGGCGTACCGGCCAACCGCTTCAGCATGCCGGCGTCACGCTCGGCGGCGAGGCCGATCGCGAGGCCGACGAACCCGGTCGACATCAGCGACGAGCCGATGATCCCGGCGACGTAGACCTGGCTGACCTTGACGTTCGTGAAGTCGATCCTGCCCTTGAAGATGGAGGCGAAGAGCAGCAGCATCATCTCCGGGAACAGCACCGTGAACCCCAGCGACTGCTTGCTCCGCCACGTGTTCTTCAGCTCGACAACGCCGCGCTTGCACCCCAGCCGGAGCGCGCCGGCGCGCGGAGCCGTGGGGCGGACTGTGGCCGTCACGTCGACGCCCGCTCGGCGTCACCCGTGAGTTGCGACGCAGCGACCATCGCGAGGTAGACGTCCTCCAGCGACGGCCGCATCACCCGCAGCTCGGGCACCTCGCCGCCGAACCGCTCGGCCAGCTCGCCGACCACGCGCGAGGGCCGATCGGTGAGGATCTCGTGCGGACCGTCGTCGTCGACCCACCGCACCGAGGCGTCGGCGCCGGAACGTCCGCCGAGCGTGGCCGGTGTGGCCACCTCCATCACCCGGCCACCGACGAGGACGGCGACCCGATCGGCGAGCGCCTCGGCCTCGTCGAGGTAGTGCGTGGTCAGCACGATCGTCGTGCCCTCGTCGCGCAGGCCGCGGATCAGCTGCCAGAACTGGCGGCGGGCCTCGGGGTCGAAGCCGGTGGTCGGCTCGTCGAGGAAGAGCAGCTCCGGTCGACCGACGACGCCGACCGCGACATCGAGCCGGCGCTGCTGACCGCCCGACAACGTGCGGGCGCGCGCCGCCGCCTTCTCCGTGAGCCCGACCGCGGCGAGCAGCTCGGCGGTGTCGCGGGGCGTGGCATAGAAGGACGCGAAGTGGTCGAGGATCTCACGCACGCTCAACTCGTCGGTGAACCCCGACGTCTGCAGAACGGTGCCGACGCGCGCCCGCCAGTCCGCATCGGCCGATGCCGGGTCGGCGCCGAGAACCTGGACGGTGCCGGAGTCACGAGTGCGGAAGCCCTCGAGGATCTCGACCGTGGTCGACTTGCCCGCCCCGTTCGGGCCCAGGATCGCGAAGATCTCGCCGAGCTCGACCGTGAGATCGATGTCGGCCACCGCGACGAAGGAGCCGTAGGTCTTGCGCAGCCCGCGCACATCGATCGCCGTGGCACCGGCCATCACGCCCTCGCCACCGGCGAGCCCTGATGGAGCACCATCTTCCACACGCCCCCGGTGCGGATGAACACGTTTGTCGCGGCGATCGTGCCTCCCACGGATCCGTCGACGAGGTTCTCGTCCAGCGACACCCATGCGACGTCACCCTCCACCACGACGGCCTCGTTGGTGATGATGAACTGGTTGCGTCCCACACCCGCGAAGATCCGCCTCCACGACTCCTCGACGAGCGGCCAGCCGCGCAGGATCGGCCAGCCGGGATGGATGCAACACGACCGCTCGCTGTGCTCCCAGACCGCACCCATCGCGGCGAGGTCGCGCGCCTCGTGAGCGTCGTAGAACGCCTGGTTGCACTCGAGCACCTCAGCGCTCATCGGACGTCTCCCTACGCGCTCTTGGGTTGCCCGTCCGACCGAACGGGTACCTCAACCATATGTCGAACGATCCCTTCACGCCTCCCGATCCGAACCGCCCAGAGCCCGGTGAGCCGTCGTCGATCCCGATCGTGACCGACGTCCCGGAGCAACTCCCTCCCGATCATGGGCCGACGCCTGCGCCGTGACCAATTGACCGTCTTCGTCGTCTGAGCCGCCTAGTCAGGTCGCCCGCGCTGGCACCTGGTCAGGTGACCGGTCCGATGGGATCGCCTCCGGGCGATCGCCGTAGAGTCGCCGGGTGTCTCTGGACGTTGCGCGGGTCGAGCGGCTGATCGCCGAGAGCGACATACGCGATGTCTGTCTCCGCTACTGCCGAGGCATCGACCGGCGGCAGTTCGACCTCGTCCGCTCCTGCTACCACCCGGACGCGCTCGACGAGCACGGGGATTTCCTCGGCACCGTCGAGGAGTTCGTCGCGCATGCGGAACGTTCGCTGCAGCGCTTCGAATCCACGGTGCACTTCCTCGGCAACATCCTCGTCGAAGTCGATGACAGCGGCGCCCTCGCGCGTAGTGAGTGCTACGCGGTGGCATCGCACCGGCTCGCGGCAACGTCCGAGAAACCTGCCCGCGACCACGTCGTCGGCCTGCGCTACATCGATGACTTCGAGCGACGCGACGGCACCTGGCGCATCGCCGACCGAGTCTGCGCGTTCGAGTGGACGCGCACGGATCCGGTGACACCGGGCTGGTCGTTCACCGACGCGTTCCGCCTCGGCCGCACCGACGGCGAGGACGTGGTGTTCGCTGCGTCGCTGCGGGTGGAGATCGACGGCCGCCGAGCATTCCCATCACCCACCACGGCTCCTCACCGGACCGCACCTCACCACGGAGAGATCGCATGACCACCCCCCAGCTGTCGATGCCCCTGCTCAACTTCGCCGCCACCGCTCCGGACAGCTGGCAGTACCTCCTCGACCGCGCCCGCGCCGCCGACGAGGCAGGCATCGACCGGCTGGTGGTGTCCGACCACGTCGTCTACGGCGAGGACCTCGAGGCCTACGCCAAGCCCGAGGTCGGCGGCGTGGCAGGTGGCCGCCAGCCCACCGGACCCGACGGACTGTGGCTCGAACCGTTGACGTTGTTGTCCGTCGTGGCGGGCATCACCACCCGGGTCCGGTTGGGTACCAACATCCTCCTCGCCGCGCTGCGTCGTCCGGTCGTGCTGGCCAAGTCCGCCGCGACGCTCGACGTCCTCTCCGGCGGGCGACTGGACATCGGTGTCGGCGTCGGTTGGCAACGCGAGGAGTACGTCGCCGCAGGGCTCGACTTCGACGGACGCGGACGTCTGCTCGACCACACCCTCGAGGTGTGCCAGGCGCTGTGGCGCAACAGCCGGGCGGAGTACTCGTCCCCCGAGTTGCAGTTCGAGGCGATCCACATGATGCCCAAGCCGGTCGATCCCGACGGCGTGCCGATCTGGGTCAGCGGAACCATCAACCAGCGGATGATCAGCCGCTTGGCCCGGTTCGGTTCGGGCTGGATCCCATGGGGCGAGTCCGCCAAGGACCTCTCGACATCGATCGCGCAGATGCGCGAAGGCGTCGCTGCGACCGGACGCGACCCGATGTCGATCGGTGTCGTCGGCAGCCTGACTCTCGTGCGCACCGAGTCCGGAGAGGTCGACGTGGCACGCACGATGGATGCCGTTCCGGACGCCATCGCCGCAGGAGTGACCGATCTCCGCTTCTCCGTGCCGATGACGGTGGAGCGTGCGGAGGCCACCGATCTGCTCGGCAGCATCGTCACCGCGTTCCGATCGGTCGTCGGGGACGGGTGATATCGCTCAAGTCCGACGCACCCGGCGACGATCAACTGTCAGCGGCAGAGGGACCTGCCGGCTGCACAGCGGGACGTACGAGGTAGCGGGATGTTGACATCTGGGCGGTTGACAGAGCACGAGGGCCGGGCGCGCGCCGGACGGCACCTCCGCAGGTTGATCGGCAGCGCCCCGAACGACCTGTGCTGGGACCAGCACCACCACCTGCAGGGGCATGTGCACGTCGGCGATCGCGAACTGGTCGTCATCGCCCCACGCGATGCCGTGCACGAACCGATCGTGCTGACCGCCGAGGATTGGGACGAAGCGTGCCATGCGGCCGGGCACCACGGTGCTGCCATCATCCGCGAGCGAGCGATCCGGGCACTCGAGCAACTTGACTGATCCTTGTTGAACCTCCGCGCGATTTGATCCGATGACCTGGAAGGCCAACGACGGCCGGCGGGACGGGGACGGGGAGATCGACGTGAGCGAGGCCCCGAGGTGATGAGGGTGGATCGCTGATGATCATCGTGGTGGCCGTCATCGTCGCTGTCGACATCATGAGGATGACCGGCGCCGATCTGCGCCGGCTGATCGACGTCCCGATCAAGCACCTCTGGATGGTCTGGCTCGCGCTCGCGATCCAAGTCGTGGTCCTGTGGCTGCTGGCCGATCACGTCACGGGCTGGGTCGGCGATGTCGGCCACATGCTCACGTGCGCCTTGGCGGGCGCGTTCGCGTACGTCAACCGCCGCGTGCCGGGCATCTTGATCATGTGTGCCGGCGAAGGTCTGAACCTCATCGCGACCGCGGCGAACGGCGGCCGGATGCCGGCATCGGCCGGCGCATGGCGCACGGTGGGAGGGGCGACGACGACGAACTTCACCGACTCGGGTCCGGTCGCGAACCCACGGTTGCCGGTCCTCGGCGACATCTTCGCCGTCCCCAAGGGCTGGCCGCTGGCCGACGTGTTCAGCATCGGCGACGTCATGCTGGTGCTCGGCCTGATGTGGTTGCTCTACCGCAGCTGCCGTCCACCGCTGGGCGGGCGGACTCGGTCGTACGCGCCGCGCGAGGGCAGCCGATCCACTCCCGCACTCGACGCACGTCGCAACCGTCCGTCGAACGTCGCCGCAGCCGTGGCCCACGCGCGCGTGCTGGCCGAGAGCTCGAACGGCGCCGACTACTCGACGCACCGATCGCTGCGCCGCCGCACCGGTCGCTAGGACGAAGCGAGACAGCAGGAAAGATCTCGCTCTCTCCTGTCACGATCCACACCCTGCCGGCAGTCATGGACCGAGGACGCGCTCTGTCGAGCGCAGATCGAGCCGGGGGCGAGGGTGAGGGGCAACACATGAGCGAGGCCGCCTACGACGAGCGTCACGAGGCACGAGTGCGCGATCACATCAAGACGGTGTACGAGTTCTCCCTCGAGATGTTTCCACTGCACGACCCCGACCAGTGCGTGGACGACGTGTTCCTCCGCGCCTCGGTCGAGTTGGGCGGCCCGACGCATCCCGACGACATCTGGCACCTGCTCCGGTTCGCCCTCGAGTCGACCATCGAACGACATCCCGGATCACCCGACTGGTGGCGCAGCAACGCAGACCTGGTGGTCGACGGGTGGCGAGCGACGGTGCGACGCATCCGCGACCAGCTGCTCGCCAGCGACCTCGAACATCTCCTCGACGTGTTCGCGCAGCTGGCCCTGTGGGAGCAGTCCGTGGTGCGCCTGCTGGTCCTCGCCACACCGGTGCCGTCGGACCGCCACCACATCGTGCTCGGACTCGAGCCGGCGGCGGCGGAGGCGCTCCGGTCCAGGGCCCACCAGCGACTCGCCGACCTGTCCGCCGGACCCCGGCGCTGAGACTGGACCGCTACGACGCGAGTGTGAAGAGGATCGGTGCGCGACCCGGGCCTGCCCACTTGGGCGTCGGGCCGAGTCGCTTCAGCGTGCCGTTCTGCACCAAGCCGTCGACGGCCTTGCGGATGGTCATCGGGCTGCCGCCGACCGACGAGGCGATGTCGGCCAAGGTGAACGATCCATGCGTGAGCGTTGCGATGTGCGCCTGGATCTCCTTGGCAGAGACCGAACGACCCCGGCCGCCCGTGGATCGCCGCGACCGTGCTGCGGTGGACTTGGTGGATGTCAGCAACCCAGCGGTTCGCAAGACCGCCTCGGAAACGCCCAGTGCGACGAACGACGACACGGGAATGGCGTTGTCACTGGCCCAGCCGCGAGCCACGCGAACGAACGCTTGCTCATAAGCCGAACCGTCGACGTTGCGAGCGCGCGTCAACGCTGCGAGTGCTCTGAGCTTCTCGATCGGATCGGAGGTCCCGGCCGCCTCAGCCTCCAGGCGGGCGATCTCCGCCTCATCGACCAACCGCGACGGATCCTCGAGGAAGAGCAGGTATTGCCGTACGACGGCTTCCGGATCGAGGGTGGAATTGCTCATCGGCTCGAACAGTACTCGGGAACGTCTCGGACGTCACGCGGCGCCGGGAACGACAAAGGGAGTCCGTCGTTTCGGACAGACTCCCTGGTCGGCGTCGGGGTGCCGGGATTCGAACCCGGGGCCTCCACGTCCCGAACGTGGCGCGCGACCAAGCTGCGCTACACCCCGATAGGTGCTCGCCCGATTCGGACTGGAGGCCAGATGCGGACGTGCCGAAACTACCGGACCGCCGGTCGAGACACAACCGGAGCCCGTTCCATGGCCTCAGCCGGCACCGGGCCGGGCTCAGGACGACGAGAGTGCTTCGTCCTCGTCGGGGACATCGGTCTCGGCATCGAGGCTGGTGTCGCCGGCAGGGGTCGCTGCCTCGGACGGCTCGTCGTCGAGGATCGCGCTGACCGCGCGCTGGATCTTCAACGCGTCGAGCGGCTTGATCAACCATCCGTCGGCGCCGCTGCGCTTGGCCAGGAAGACGTCGGCCGTGCGGTCCAGCAGCATCAGCACGGGGATGTAGGGCAGGGCGCCGGAGCTCTCGTCGAGGCGCAGGTTCATCGTGACGGCCATGCCTCCCATCGAGCCGCTCTGCAGATCGAGGATCGCCAGATCGGGGGTACGCGCCTTGACCACGCCGGTCACGTCACGGCCGTTGCGGCACACCGTGAAGCTCGTCTCGGGCCCGCTGAGCGCTGCGACGATCTCGTCGACCACCCACTGGGCATCGGTTGCGATCAGTACGTGCACGATCGGCAACTGTAGTCCGCCGCCCTGTCCGCACCCAGCCGTCAGCGGGCGAAGAGATGCCTGGCAATGTCGCTCAGACCGGCGAGGTCGTGCACGTCGCTGTCGAGCAACGGGACGCGGTGCACGGCGTCCGCGTGCACGTCGGCCACGAGTGGGGCGATCACGCCCTCCTCGGCGTCGGCCAGCTCACTCAGATCGGCGAGGTTGGTCCACATCGCGGCGAGGTCGGCCGATCCCTTCCGCTCAGCAGCCCGTGCAGCGGTACGCGCGGCCGGCCCGGACGTCTCGCCGAACCGTGGCTGCAGCCGATTGATCACCACGGCGGCGACATCGAGCTCCGAGTCGGCCAGCCGCCCGGCGAAGTAGCGCGCTTCGACCACGGTGTCGTGGCGCGCGGAGGCAACGAGGACGTAACGCGTCACCGGTGATCGGAGCAGCGCGGCGACGGCGTCGGCGCGATCACGGAAGCCGGCCTCCATGCCCTCGAACGCCTGGAAGAACGCGATCGCGTCGGCCAGCACGTCGCCACCGACGACCTTGCCGATCGTGCGCAGCACGGGTTGGGCAGCGATGTTGAGCACCTTCATCCCGCTGCGCGCCGGCAGCATCATCAACCGGAACAGGCGGTGGTTGATGAAGCGGGTCAGTGTCGCGGGCGCATCGAGGAAGTCCAGCGCGTTGCGCGTCGGCGGGGTGTCGACGACGACGAGATCGAAGCGCTCGTCGCGGTGGAGCTGGTAGAGCTTCTCGGCGGCCATGTACTCCTGGGTGCCCGAGAGCGCGCCGGCCACGTTCTGGTAGAAGCTGTTGGCGAGGATCCGCTCGACCCGCTCCGGCGACGTGGCGTACTCACGCACCAGTCCGTCGAACGTGGTCGCGGGGTCGAGCATCATCGCCCACAGCTGGCCCGTGCCCGACACGTCAGCGCCGCCGACCTCGACAAGCGTCGGTTCGTTGGTGAGGCCACCGGTCAGCCCAAACGCATCGGCGAGCCGACGCGCCGGATCGATCGTCACCACCACGACCCGCCGCCCAATTGACGCCGCGTGCACCGCGATCGCGGCCGCAGCGGTCGTCTTGCCCACGCCTCCGGAGCCGCAGCTGACGATGATCTCGGCCTCTCGGACGATGCCGTCGAGGGTGGTCATCGCGCCAGGGTCGCGATCTGCGCATCCAACGCATCGGCCAGCGCTGCCAGATCAGACGCGGCGACGCCCGCGACGGGCAGCTGCGGCAGCACGATCTGGGCGAGCGCGAGATCGGTCGACAGGCGCCGCAGCTCGCCCTCGTGGGCCGCACGACGGAGGTTGCGGAACCGTGCCGCCGCGGCGAGGTCCGGGTCGTCGCTCACCGTCGGCACGGGCGGTCCGAGATCGACGCCATTGACCACAACCGGGCCGAGCTGCACTCCGACCTTCTCCTCGACCGAGTATGCCGTCTCGATCAGCTCGTTGATCGGCGTCGTC
>JAOBWO010000137.1 GCA_025463415.1 Acidimicrobiales bacterium
GTCGTCACCTCGAGGACTTCACCGTCGGCGACATCTACAAGCACTGGCCCGGCAAGACCATCACCGAGTACGACGACCACCTGTTCTGCATGATCACGATGAACCACCATCCGTTGCACACCAACGACTGGTTCGCCGAGCACAGTGTTCAGGGCCGCAACGTCGTGGTCGGCAACCTCGTCTACTCGCTCGTGCTCGGGATGAGCGTGCCCGACGTCAGCGGCGCGGCGATCGCCAACCTCGAGGTCGAGACGCTGCAGCACAAGTTCCCGACCTTCCACGGCGACACGATCCACGCCGAGACTCGGGTGCTCGAGGTCAAGCCGTCGTCGTCGAAGCCGGACCGCGGCGTGATCACCGTCGAGACCAAGGGCTTCAACCAGGACGGCAAGGAGGTCTGCTACTTCCGTCGCAAGGTGCTCGTGTGGAAGCGGGAGTTCGCGCCGCTGCGGGATCGCCCGTACGACGGCGAGCACGCCTGGGACGCATGAGCGACGAGACCCACCACGCCCAGCGCGCAGCATCGTTCGCCAGCACCGCGGCCGCCTATGAGCGCGCCCGGCCCGGGTATCCGCAGGACCTGCTCGATCGCGTCTTCGCCGAGATCGGCATCGACCGGCCGCGGATCCTCGACCTCGGAGCCGGTACCGGCAAGCTCACTCGCCAACTGCTTGCATTCGGAAGTGTCACCGCCGTCGAACCCCTCGATGCCATGCGCGCCCAGCTCGAGGCTGTCGTTCCCGCGGCCACAAGCCTGGCCGGCAGCGCCGAGTCGATCCCGCTGCCCGACGGCTCCGTCGACGTCGTGACGGTGGGCCAGGCGTATCACTGGTTCGATCAAGCCAAGGCCAATCCCGAGATCTGGCGGGTGCTGGCGGACGGCGGACACCTGGTCGCGCTCTGGAACGCGCAGGACGAGACGGTGCCCTGGATTGCTGCCGTCGACGAGATCATGAACCGCGACGACCCGAAGCCGTCGCATCCCGATCGCAACGGTTGGTGGACCTCGAGGTTCGAGAACGAGCCGTGGTTCACCACGCCCGTGATCCGGATCGGTGTGATGAACGTCAGCACGACCAAGCAGCTGCTGCTGGACGAGATGGAATCGCGCAGCTACCTCAGCATCCGCACACCCGAGCACCGGCAGCCGGTGCTGGCCGAGATAGCCGCCGTCGTCGCCGACTTCGACGACCCGTTCGACGTGCCGTACG
Organism: Acidimicrobiales bacterium; assembly: GCA_025463415.1. Taxonomy (GTDB): domain Bacteria; phylum Actinomycetota; class Acidimicrobiia; order Acidimicrobiales; family Ilumatobacteraceae; genus WLMZ01. Next base: position 1,212 of record JAOBWO010000137.1, read on the forward strand.
AGACCGAGGCGTACTGGTGCAGGAAGCTGCCACAGGCCGCGTCCTGACCTGGGGCCTGGCGCAGCTCCGCGACCTGCCCTGGCGACACACCCGCGATCCGTGGGCGGTGTTGGTCAGTGAGGTGATGCTGCAACAGACCCAGGTCGAGCGAGTGGTCCCGCGCTGGTTCGCCTTCCTCGACGCCTACCCGACGCCGGCGGTGTGCGCGGCCGCGAACCTCGGCGATGTGCTGCGACTGTGGCAGGGCCTGGGCTATCCGCGCCGAGCGCGCAACCTGCATGCCGCCGCGCAAAGCGTGGTCGAGCTCGGTGCGTTCCCCACCACGTTGGACGGTCTGCTCAGGCTCCCGGGTGTCGGGCAGTACACAGCGCGAGCACTGCTGGCGTTCGCGTTCGAGTCGGAGGCCGCTGTGGTCGACACGAACATCGCCCGGGTGCTGGCCCGCGTGGCCGGGCGGCGGCTGACCGCCCGTGAGGTGCAGTCGGCCGCCGACGCCGCCGTGCCCCGCGAGCAGGCGTGGGCCTGGAACCAATGCCTCATGGACGTGGGCGCAGTGCTGTGCCGTCCGATGTCGCCGCGCTGCCACGAGTGCCCGCTCGCGATCGACTGCGCCTACCACGGCGTCGGCGACGACCCTGCCCCGGGTTCGGCCGGGGTCAGCGGCCGCCAGAGTCGATTCGAGGGCTCCGATCGCCAGGGGCGGGGCCGACTGATGAAGGCGCTCGGCGACGGCTGGGTCGCTGTCGACGGACTCGCCACGGTGATGCAATGGCCCGACCAAGGGGGTCGTGCACGGCGGGTCGCGGACTCGCTCGTCGCCGACCGCCTCGCGAGATTCGACCCGGCAACTGAGACGTACCACCTCCCGTAGCGGCCTCGCGACTGCATCCGGAGAACTGGACGCTCACAGCCCGCAGAAGTGGGCCGTTCACGCGTCCAGTCTCGCGTGTGACGTGCTGTGACGTCAGGTGGTGGTGATGGCGGCGACGACGTCGGCGAAGACGAGGTCGGCGTAGTCGCGCATCTCGGCGTCGGTGCGGTCCTGCACGGGGTGGGGCGTGAACACGCGGGCGACGGATGGGAAGCCCAACGACGTCGACTGGGCGTCAGCCGCGCTGATGAACTCGCGGGTTGCGATGAACATCGACGGGATGCCCCGCCGCTCGAGATCGACGATGTCGTGCACACTGCACGACGTGCAACTGCCTCAATCGGCGAGCGCCTCGATGACCACCTGACACTGGCTGGCGATCTCGTGCCGGAGATCGACCGGCGCCGGCTTGGTGAAGGTCGGCTTGGCGAACCGCTTCACGGTGGCGCCCAGCTCGACGAGCCGCTCCTGGATCCGGTCCAGGAAGATGTTGCCGCGCGCCTTGGAGATGTCGAGCAACCCGACGGTGAGGCCCTGCACCGATGCCGGCCGCGCGCAGCGGGTGCGCTCGGCGACGGCACGTTCGTTCGTTGGGTCGAGGACGACGGAGCTCATCCCGTCATGCTCTCACGATTCGCGTCACGGGTTGGCTGCCCATGGCACCGTTGGCCCATCCGCCGATCATCGCGGAGAACAGCCCGGCTCCGCCGCCGGCGTGCAGGAGCAGGATGCCGTCCGGCCGGAACTTGGGCAGGGTGGTGTCCTGCAGGTGAGCCGGGACGCCCTCGGCGATGCCGTGCGCGCCGCGCACGAGGTCGGCGCCGGGGATCTGCAACCGGCTGTGCAGTTCGGCGAGGATCCGCTCTCGGTCCCAGCCCGCGTCCGCGAAGACCCGCGCGTGTTCCGGACCGATCACGACGACGGCGTCGAAGGCCAGCACCAGCTTCGGGTTGTGCAGCGTGCGGAGGCAGGCCGCGAAGGTGTTGGCGAGATCGTCGGGATCGCGCGCGAGCTGATCGACGATGCAGCGGGGGCCCTCGCCGGCGAACACGGTGACGGCGTTGCCGCCGGGCGCGATGCCCCGTGCCGTCGCGAGCGAGGTGATCGGTGAAGCATCCTCGTCCTCGGCGAAGCAGAAGCTGATCTTGCCCGGGTTGCCGTGGGTCGCGCGATCGACCTCGCCGGGTCGGCCCCCGCCGACGTTGCGGATGATCAGCTGCACCGCGCGGCCGATCGTGAGGTTGGCCCGGTTGCCCTGCCCGAACACGTTCATGCCGCTGTTCATCCCGATGTGGCGCGTGCCGGGGCCGTTGCACATGATCACCGGGCCGACGGGCATCGTGGTGGCCAACACGCCGTGGATGTTGAACTCGTCGGTGCAGACCGCCTCGAGCGCAGCGATGACCCAGGGCAGGTACTCCGGACGGCAGCCCGCCATGACAGCATTGATCGCGACCTTCTCGACCGTGATCTCGACGAGGTCGGGTGGCACCACGGCGACGATGTCGTCCGGTGCGCGCGTCGTGCCCGTGAGCATGCGCAGCACGCGTGCCTCGGTCGGCGCGACGACGGGCAGCCCGTCGGTCCAGCCGCGGTCGTACATCGCCTCGACGTCGTCCTCGGCATCGGCGAACTCGACCCGGCGCGCGTGCAGGACGCTGCCGCTGAACCGGGCGCGGAGCGCGTCGACGAGGTCGGGGTCCACCGACTTGGAGCCGCAGCCGGGTCGCATCGGCGGGAGGTCCTCGCCGAGATCGTCGATGCCGGTGAGCGCGCGCCACGCATCACGTGACCACCCGACCGTGCGCTCCACCTCGACGCCGTCGACGACCCGCACGAGCGTCGGCACCGTCTCGACATCGTGGTGCCAGCTGAGCCCCAGATCGGCGTCGTGCACCGGTGCGAGCCCGGCTGGGAACGTCGGGTCGTCCTGGGTGTAGACGGTGAGAACGGCCTCGCCCGCAGCGAGGCGTTCGAGGATGGGCACCACCATCACGCACGTCGCGCACTCGCGCTTGACGACAGCGACGAGGCCGTCCGGCAGACGGTGCTCGGGTTGCAGCAGCGACCGATCCGACAGCGCGGGACGTGGCGCGGTGCTCATGACCCGAGGGTACTCTCTGCGACCGACGTCACAAGCCGGCTGCGTTTACAAGACGTTCACGACTGCCTACCGTGGAACGCCTCTGGGGGGTCATGTGCATTCGACAAGCGCGGTAGAGGTCACGTTCCACGGCGTGCGGGGTTCCACCCCCTGCCACGGCGACGAGGTCGCGCGCTACGGCGGGAACACCTCGTGCGTGTCTCTCCGGGTGCCGGGGCACGATCCCGTCCTGTTCGACATGGGCACCGGAGTCCGCTACTTCGGTCTGCGCCAGCCGATGGACGGCACGTTCCGTGGGCACGCGCTGATCAGCCATCTGCACTGGGACCACACGCAGGGCTTGCCGTTCTTCACCCCCATCCTCTGTGCGGGCTCGACGCTCGACGTGTACGGCCCGGCACAGGATGACGGCCGTTCGGTCGGCGACGTGATGCACGAGACGGTGCGTCCACCGCTGTTCCCCATCCCGCTCGATGAGTTCCCCGGGCAGATCAAGTTCCACGACGTCAGCGACACCGACTTCACCATCGTCAGCGACTCGGGTTCGCCTGATGTCCACGTGATGGCTCGGCTGATCCCGCACGTCGGCCCGACGTGCGGCTACCGGGTCAGCTGGAACGGCAGGTCGATCGCGTACATGAGCGACCACCAGATGCCGTACGACGGATCGATGCGTGCGGCGCCCGGGGCGCTCGAGCTGGCCGACGGTGCCGACGTGTTGATCCACGACGCCCAGTACACGCCGAACGAGTTCGCCCACAAGCGAACCTGGGGTCACTGCACGGTGGAGTACGCGGTCTGGCTCGCGGCCGAGGCCGGCGTCAAGCAGCTCGCCCTCTTCCACCACGATCCCACCCGCTGCGACGACGCGATCGATCTGATCACCAAAGCCGCACGGATCATGGGCGAGCGCAAGGGTGTCGAAGTGGTGGCAGCGTCCGAGGGGCTTACGCTCGCGGTGTGAGCATGGTCGTCGTCGCGTCGGTGTTGCTCGGCGCGGCGTTCCTCTTCGCCGGTGGTGCGAAGATCGCCGCGGGTCCCGCTTGGCCGGCGCAGGGGTCGGCGCTGGGAGCCCCCTCCGCTGTGGTTCCGTTCGTTCCGTGGCTGGAGATCGTGGTCGGCGCGGCGCTGTGCGCGCAGCTGATCCGGCCGCTGCCGGCGATCGTCGCGGCCCTGATGCTCGTGGTCTTCACGGCCCTCGTCGGCCTTCGTCTCGCGCAGGGCGAGCACCCGCCCTGCGCGTGCTTCGGGTCGTGGAGTGCGAAGCCGCTCAGCTGGCGGCATCTCGCACGCAACGCCGTGCTGCTGTCGATCGCGATCGTCGCGATCGTCGCCTGACGTCGCGCGCTCACTCCTCAGTGCAGGTGCACAGACCCGTCGTCGTCGATCGCCCAGGACGGGTTGTGGGCGATCTCCCAACGATGGCCGTCGGGATCGGCGAAGACCCCGGAGTAGCCGCCCCAGTCCGTCGCCACCGTGGGTCGGGCGAGCGTGGCGCCTGCTGCGACGGCGGCGGCGATCAGCTCGTCGACCTCGGCGGGGGAGCCGACGTTGTGGGCCAAGGTGATGCCGCCCCAGCCGCCGCCGTCGGCCCCGACCCCACTGTCGGCCGCCAGCAGGTCGCGCTTCCACAAGCCGAAGACCATCCCGCCGGCCTGGTGGAACACGACTTCGCCGTCGGGTGATTCACCGGTCCAGCCGAGCTGCTCGTAGAACGCCCGGGCGCGAGGGATGTCGGCGACGCCGAGGGTGACGAGAGAGATGCGTGGCTGCATGGTGGCTCCTGCTGTGCTGGTCCCGGGGGGCTGGTTCTGCTCTGCTGGGTTCGGCCGGCTGTGATCCGGTCAGGTGTTCGCGTCGAGGAAGGCGATGACCCGTGCTTCGTCGCGCCAGCGCTCGTAGCGGCCGCTCGGCCCACCGTGTCCTGCACCCATCTCGCACTTGAAGAGCAGCGGGCGCTGCGTCGGCGCGACATGACGCATCTTCGCGACCCATTTTGCGGGCTCGTGGAAGCTGACCCGAGGGTCGTTGAGACCGGCGGTGACGTAGAGCGCCGGGTAGGGGTTCGGCCCCGTGTTGTCGTACGGCGAGTACGCGAGCATGAAGCTGGCGGCGGGCTCCTCGCGCGGGTCACCCCATTCCTCCCACTCGGTGATGGTGAGCGGCAGGGAGGGATCGCTCATCGTCGAGACGACGTCGACGAACGGCACCTCCGCTACCGCCGATGCGAACAGCTCGGGACGCAGGTTGATGCACGCCCCGACGAGGAGGCCGCCGGCGCTGCCGCCGCGGATCGAGACGCGGTGGGGCGCGGCCCAGCCCGTCGCGACGAGGTGATCGCAGCACGCGATCGTGTCCGTGAACGTGTTGATCTTGTGCTCCAGCTTGCCGTCGAGGTACCAGCGCCGGCCGAGCTCGCCGCCGCCGCGGGGGTGCACGAGCGCCCACGTCCAGCCGCGGTCGAGCAGGGACAGGCGCGCTGCGGAGAACCACGGCGCCATGCTGAGCTCGTACGAGCCGTAGCCGTAGACCGCGCACGGCGCGGTGCCGTCGGCCACGGTGCCGACCCGGCGCACGACGTCGACCGGCACGCGTGTGCCGTCGGGAGCGGTGGCCCACTCGCGGCTGGCGGTGTACTGGGTCAGGTCCACACCCGGCACCGGCGTCTGCTTCAGCAGCGTGCGGTCGGCGCTGACGATGTGCTCTTCGTAGATCGATGCCGGCGTCGTGAGCGACTGGTAGCTGTAGCGCACCGTGTCGGTGGTCCACTCGGGGTTGGCGTCGAGCTCGACCTCGTGCGGCTCGCCGCCGAGATCGATGACCCGCTCCTTGCCATCGGCCCAGAGGATGCGCACCCGCTGCTGGGCGTGGTGCCACTCGTGGACGACGAGGTGGGTGGCGAACGGCTCGGCCCCGAGGATGCGCCGTCCGGGCTCGTGGGCGACGAACTCGGTCCACACATCGGGCGCCTCGATGGGAGCCGTCATGATCCGGAAGTCCTCGGCGTCGAGGTTGGTGACGACGACGAACCGGTCCGCCCAGTGGTCGAGGTGGTACTCGAGGTCGGCCACGCGTGGGCGCACGATGCGGGGAATCGCGGCCGGGTCCGCGGCCGAGATCAGCGAGACCTCGGACGAGAGCTTGCTCTCCGATTCGATCACGATCCACTCGCCGCTGCGCGACAGATCGACGGAGACGAAGAACCGCTCGTCCGGGTCCTCAACGACGAGCACATCGGCGTCCTGTGCGGTGCCGAGCTCGTGGCGCCACACCTGGAACGGCCGCATCGCGTCGTCCGGCTTGACGTAGAAGAGGTGGCGGTTGTCGGAGGACCACGCGCACCCGCCCCACGTGGTGTCCTCGAGCGTGTCGTCGAGGTCGGCGCCGGTGTCCAGGTCGCGCACGCGCATGGTGTAGCGCTCGCTGCCGTCCACGTCGCTCGACCACGCGAGGAGGCGATGGTCCGGGCTGACGTCGAACGCGCCGAGCGAGAAGTAATCGTGGCCATCGGCTTCGACGTTCTCGTCGAGCAGCGTCTGCTCGCTGGCCGTCTCCGCGGTGCGGCCTCTGCAATGGATGCCGTAGCTCAGTCCCTGCTCGGTTCGCGATGTGTACCACCAACCGTCCTTGCGGACCGGCGCGGCGAGATCGGTCTCCTGCACACGCGACTTGATCTCCTCGAAGATCGTCTCCACGAACTGCGACCGCGGCGCGAACCAGGCGTCGGCGTAGGCGTTCTCAGCCTCGAGGTAGGCGATCGTGTCCGGGTCATCGCGATCGCGCAGCCATGCCCACGGATCGCTCATCGGTCCTGTCGGACGGCTCCACTCGAACGGCACCTGCTTGGCTACGGGAGCTTCCATCGCTGCGAAGGGTAGTGGCCAAAACCACAGCCACTCGGGCCGCCAGCGGGGCGCCGAGTTGGATACCCTGCATCCCGTCATGCGGGTGTGGATCGATCAAGACTTGTGCACCGGCGACGGGCTGTGCCTGGACCACTGCCCCGACGTGTTCGTCCAGCTGGAGGACGGCATCGCCTACGTCGCCGAGGACGGGTTCCCACTCAACGATCCGGGCGGCGCGGGCAGCCTCGCATGGGTGGCCGAGCGCAACGTGACGGCCGTGATCGATGCCGCCGATGCCTGCCCGGGTGAATGCATCTTCATCGAGATCGATCGCCACAAGGCACTGCCCGCCGCCTGAGCGACGAGCTGGCTCAGATCGTCGAGGTGAGCGCAGGCTCCGTGGCCGTCGGCAGGGGCTCGGGCGCCGCACGCATCCGGCCGCCGAGGCAGGCGACGCTGGCGAACAGGCCGCAGGTGCCGATCAGCGCGTCGACCACGGCCAGCCCGGGGAAGTGGAGATCGCCGAGGGCGAACGCCGCGGTGATGATCGATGCGGCGATGCCCACGTAGCACGCCCATCTGCTGCCGATGAACCCGAACACGACGGCGATCAGCGGGGCGATGTACGGGAGTGCGATCACGTAGATCGGGCGCAGGTTCGTCTCGGGGCCGAGCCACCACGGCGCGATGCCGGCCAGCCGCCCCGCCTGCCAGAGTGCTCCGAAGCCGGCCAGCACACCGATCCACCCGGTGATGAACACCATTCGCCACCCCGGCGAGAGCTGACCCGGCAGGAGCGGAGGCAGCACCGCGACACGCGGAGCGGGTGCGACCGGCCAGCCCGCCTCGTCCGCGGTGGGCGGCGGCGGGATCGCTGCTGCGGGTTCCGGTTCGTCCGTCGTCTCCATCTGACGGGCGATGGTAGTTGGTCCTCGACGCGATCGGTCGTCGTGAGACCCAGCCGATACCCTGTGCCCGCATGGGCCAGCCAGAGTTCGCCAAGCTCTCCATCTTCTTCCCGATGTGGAACGAAGAGGAGTACATCGAGCGGGCCGTCAACGCCGGACGCTCGGCGTGCGAGGAGCTGATGACGGCGGGCGAGATCGCCGACTACGAGCTGATCATCGTCGACGACGCGTCCACCGATCGCACCCCGGCGATCGCCGACGGGCTGGCTGCGAACGACGCCCACGTGCGGGTGGTGCACCACCCCGTCAACCGCAAGCTGGGCGGCTCGATCAAGACCGGCTTCGCCTCGGCCACCGGTGACCTCGTCCTCTACACCGACGCCGATCTCCCGTTCGACTTCGTCGAGCTGACGAAGGCGATCCGGATCATGCGCCTGTACGAGAGCGACATCGTCAGCGCCTACCGGCACGACCGCACCGAGGAAGGTTCTTCGCGGGCGATCTACACGTTCTTCTACAACCTGCTGATCCGGATGATGTTCGGCGTCAAGATGCGCGACATCAACTTCGCGTTCAAGCTGTGCAAGCGCGAGATCTTCGACCACATCCAGTTGCACAGCGAGGGATCGTTCATCGATGCCGAGCTCGTCATCCGGGCCAAGAAGCTGGGCTACACGGTCACCCAGTTCGGGGTCGACTACTTCCCCCGCACCCGTGGAGTGTCCACGCTCAGCAGCCCGGCGATCATCGTCAAGATCCTGCGCGAGATGCGCGAGCTGCGCGGCGAGCTGGTGCAGATCGCCCCGCTCGGCGACGGTGCGAGTGGCGCCTGACCTCACGGCGCAGCGTGAAATTCGGTTCGTGGTCGACCGAGGTCGGGCCGGGTTGGTAGCGTCGGCGTGAGCTCGCCTCGCCGTCTGCCCACATGAACACACCCCGTCGCCGCCCCTCCTCCAAGCCTCCAGCGCCTGTCACCCGTTGGTTGCCGGCCATCGCTGCCGTCGCCGTCCTGGTGATCGTCGTCATCGCTGGTGCCGCCGGCGGGAAGGACCACACGGCCTTGGGCTCCAGTGCCGATGCGGGCGCTGCGGATTCCGGCGTCACCGGGTCCGCCACGGTCGACGCTGCGACGTCCACCTCGTCCGTCACCGACGCGAACACCGAAGGCTACGACGTCACCGGCCTGACGGTGCCCGCCAGCACGATGCCCGGCGTGGGCACCGAGACGACGATGACGCCCACCCTGAAGACCCAGTTGACCCGCACCCTGTTCATCGGCACCGCCGGCGACGACGTCAAAGAGCTGCAGACGCGGCTGGCCGAGCTCGGCTTCGTGCCCGGTGTCGCCGACGGCTACTTCGGCGAGCAGACGCGCGAGGCCGTCTGGGCCTACGACAAGCTGATCCTGCAGACGCCCCCGGATCAGGTCGACAAGTCCGCGAAGGTCAGCGACACGACCTGGCAGGGCATGCAGGATCCGATCGTGATCCAGCCTCGCCGCCCCGGCGACGGCACCCATGTCGAGATCTACCTCCCCCAGCAGGTCGCAGCGGTGTTCACGGACAACAAGCCGACCCTCGTCCTGCACATCTCCAGCGGCACGGCGATCACGCCTGAGCGCACCAAGGACAACTCGTGGTGCGAGACCGTCACGCTCGACACCGACGCCGACGGCAACCCGATCGATCCGCCCGTGCTGAAGCCGGTGTGCGGGGTCGCGTACACCCCAGGCGGGGTGTTCCGCTTCCAGCGCGAGATCTCCGGTCATCACGTCGGAGCCCTCGGCGGGATGGACAACCCGGTGTACTTCAACTACGGCATCGCGATGCACGGCGCCAAGGAAGTGCCGTTGAACCCCGCGTCGCACGGTTGCATCCGGATGAACGAGAAGATCTCCTCGACGTTCCAG
>JAOBWO010000146.1 GCA_025463415.1 Acidimicrobiales bacterium
CTGGGGCTCGTGCGGGCGGACCACGCGAGAGCGTGGACAACAACGCGAAAGGCACGTTGATGCACGACCACACTTCTGAAGACGCCGCAACCATCTGGATGGCGGACGGCAACTGCCGGAACTACCCGCCGGCAGCGTTCTTCCCCAGCGACGGCGTCGGCGTCGACCGCGCCCGCAAGATCTGCGCCACCTGCCCGGTTGCCGGCACCTGCCTCGAGTACGCACTGCACAACCGGATCGAACACGGTGTGTGGGGTGGATGCAGCGAGCGTGAGCGCCGCCGCATCCTCAAGCGTCGCCGCGGCCTGTCGATCGTCGCCGCAGACTGATCTGACTGTCTCGCGACGCACCTCCGGCCGCAGGCGGCCTGTGGTGCTGCTCGAGAGCGTTCTGGTCGGTCGGGCGAGCCCTCCCTCCCGGCTGCCCCCTCACACGGGGTTTGGGTGAGCGCTGCCGCGTGCGGACGCGCCTTCGCTGCCGAGACGTGCTGTGCGCGGAAAACGTCGAACGCCGCTGCGTGCAGCAGCGGCGTTCGTGCGAATGGTGGGATCGTCCAAGGACGACCGGTGGTCAGGCGTCTGCGGCCTTGTCCTGCTTCTCGGTGTTGACCTTGTCGAGCTCGGCCAGGCGAGCCCGCTTCTGATCGATGGTCTCGGTCGCCAACGGGTCGGTGTCCGCTTCCTTGTGACCCTGATCGAGGCCCTTCTTGAACTCGGTCTGTGCCTTGCCGAGGTTCTTGGCGAGCTTCGGGATCTGCGATCCGCCGAAGAGCACCAACACGACGATGACGAGGATGGCGATCTCGCCGGGTCCATCAAGCAATGCGAACATGACCACACCTTATCAGTGGAGACTCGGGAGCGGAAGGCGCCACGAGGATTGGGACCGAGGCGGGGCGCTCGGCGTGCAGAGTGTTCGTTGCCGATCGTTCCGCCGGATGACGTCGGCGACGTGTTCGCGAGATCGTGTGCGACGATCAGGCCGTCGCGGTACGACGGGTGGACTGCGCACGCTGGCGACGCAGGCGCCGGCGCTCACGCTCGCTCAGGCCGCCCCAGATGCCGAACTTCTCGCCGTTGACGAGCGCGAACTCGAGGCAGTCGAGCCGCACCACACAGCCGCGGCAGACTTCTTTGGCCTCGCGCGTGCTGGCGCCGCGCTCGGGGAAGAACAGATCGGGATCGACACCGAGGCAGTTCGCCTGGTCTTGCCAGCTGCGGTCGTCATCGTGAGAGTTCGTGAAATGCATCGTGTGGCCTCCTGCCTTTGTAGGCCCGAGGTGCCGACCGAGCGAAGAACGTGACGTCACGTCGTCGGTGGCACCCCTGTAATTACAACGATGTCATTGTCCCCTATCACATCCCACCTTTGCAAGGGCGGATCTCACATTTGTGATATTTCTCGCGCGATCGCGCGCCGACCGGATCAGCCCGCGCGCCGACCGCCGCGCGCCATCCGCTTCTTGTTCTCGATGAAGTCGACGAGCACGTAGTCGCCGAGCGTCTCCGGCGTCGTGAAGAACGCGCGTCCACGGTTGATCGACGTCAGCTTCTCGATGAAGCTCTTCAACGAACGGTCGGCGTCGAGCATGAACGTGTTGATGCGGATGTTGTCCTTGGTGCACCGCACGACTTCGCGCAACGTCGCCTCCACGGTCTCCTGCGTCGGCGGGTAGTTGAAGTAGGGCTGTCCGCTGGCGGTGATGTGCGCGGTCGGCTCCCCGTCGGTGATCATGATGATCTGCTTGGTGCCGGTCTGGCGCGACAGCAACTGGCGGCTGAGCATGAACGCGTGCTGCATGTTCGTGCCATACGCGAAGTCCCAGCTGACTTCGGGGAGCTGCTCGGCGGTGAGCACACGCGCGACTTCACCGAAGCCGACGATGCCCATGTAGTCGCGCGGGAACTGCGAGGTGATCAATGAGTGCAAGGCCATCGCGACCTTCTTCGCCGGAAGGAAGTTGTCGCGCATCGGCATGCTCATCGAGAGGTCGAGCAAGAGCACGGTAGCCGATTTGGTGATGTGTTCGGTGCGCTCGATCTCGAAGTCGTCCGGCGAGAGGTGCACAGGCGTGCCCCCGCCCCCACGCCGCAGCGCGTTGCGGATCGTGCGCTGCAGATCGAGGTTGAACGGATCGCCGTACTCGTACTGCTTGGTCTCGTAGGTGCGTTCGTGGCCCTGGCCGTGCTTGTCCATCTGATGCTGGCCGGTCTTGTCCTTGGCCAACTTGCTGAACAGCTCGCGCAGCGCGTTGGACCCGATCTTGCGCATGCCCTTCGGCGTGAGCTCGAGGCGGCCCTCCTTGTTCTGGATCAGCCCCGCGTCCTCCAGCATCTTGGCCAGCTCGGCCAACCGCTCCAGCGAGCGCGCCGCATCGTCGCCCATGAGATCGCGGACCCGGTCCATGTCGACCTCGGCCAGCTGGGCCGGATTGGTGGCGCTGCGCAGCATCCGCTCCATCTGGTCGAGGTCACCGAGGTCCTTCATCGCCTCCATCGCCTGACCGAAGCCCATCGGGTCCTGGCCCTCGAAGTCGTAGCTCTGGTTCCAGCCCATCTGCGGGAACATGCTGCGCAGGTTCTCACCGAGCTGGTCCATCTGCCAGCGCAGGTCCATGTCCTCCATCAGCTGGTCGCTGAGCTGCTGCATCTGGGCGCGCTGCTCGGGCGTCATCGAGTTCATCATCGCCTGCATGGCCGCCATGCGCTTGCCGATGATCTCCATCAGTTCCTCGAACGTCTGGGGGTTCTCGGGGAAGAAGTCGCCGAAGTTCTCCATGAACTGCTCGAAGCCGGGGTCTTCGCCGGCGGCGTGCTTCGCCATCATCTCGTTCAGCCCGGCGAGCATGTCCTTCATCCGGGCGATGTCTTCGGGCGTCATGTTCTGCATCGCGCCGCTCATCTGGTCGACCGTCTGCTGCATCAGCTGCTGACGGAGCTTGTCCATCAGGTCCTCGAACCGCTGGCGTGCCTCGGCCGACTCGAAGTCGTACTGCTGCAGCTCGCGCACCTTGCCGGCGAGGTCGTCGGGCATCATGTCGAGCTGGAAGTTGCGGTCCTCGGCGGCCTGGCGGGCGTTGTCGGCGCGGCGTTCGTCGCCGCTGGCCTGGGCGTCGCGCTGGGCGTTCTCGATCGCGTGGCGTTCTTCGTCGATGATGTCGTCGAGGGCCTCCGCGATCTCGCTGTAGACACCGCCGAGATCGCTGTTGTCGAGCCGCTCCTGGCGCTCGCGACGCAGCTTCTCGAGGATCTCGCGCAGGCCCTGCAGCTGCTCGCCGTTGCGGTCCTTGAAGCCGTCCTGCATCATCCGCCGGAGCGCGCTGTTGACGTCACCGTGGTAGAGCAGGTCGTCGGTGATGGAGTCGAACACGCTCTCGGCGTCCAGCTCGAAGCCCTTCTGCGTGCCATCCCATCGTGAATAGGTGAACCTTGCAGCCATGACGGCACGCTAGCCTCACAAGACCATGCGCGTGCCTCGCACCTTTGCCTTCGTGGACCTCTCCGGGTTCACCAACTACACGGCCGCGTTCGGCGACGACGCCGCCGGACGCCTGCTCAGCGCGTTCCGTGGCATGGCCCGCGACGTGGCCAGCGAGCGCGGCGTGCGCATCGCCAAGTGGCTCGGCGACGGCTGCATGATCGTGGCCATCAACCAGATCGACTGCATCACGTTCGCGATCGAGCTGGAGGCCAAGGCATCCGAGGTCTGCTCGCCACTGTCGCTGCGGGTCGGCATCGCCACGGGCCACGCGCTGCTGTTCGAGGGCGACGACTACATCGGCTCGGCGGTCAACCTCGCCTCCCGGCTGTGCGACGCTGCCGGGCCCACCGAGGTGCTGATGCCGTCGATGCAGCTCGATCGCCTGCCGCCCGGCGTGCACGCCACGCCCAACGGTGGGTTGGAGCTGCGCGGCTTCCCCGGAGAGATCGAGGTCTTCGCGCTCACGGGCACGCTGACCGACGAGAGCGAGAGCCGCGACACCAGCGAACTGTGGACACGCGCTCCATTCGGTCTGTAGCCCGGTGACCCCGTTCCCGTGATCCCGGCCCGCGGGGCCGTCATCCCCGCCTCACACCTCGACCGCATCCGTGCCCACGAGGACATCGTCCTGCTGGCTCAGCTCGGCGCCTCGGTCGTGCGCATCGGCGTCGACTGGCCGTGGATGCAGCCGGAGGCCGGTGCGATCAACGGCGATGCCGCCGAGTTCTACTCAGCGCTGACCCAGACCGCTCGGGGTGCCGGCATCTCGCTGCAGTTCACGCTCCTCGAGCGCGAGGTGCCGAAGTGGTTCGACAACGAAGGCGGGTTCGCCGACGCGAAATGGGCCGGGCACTGGTGGCCCCGGTGGGTCCAGGTCTGCGCAGAGTCCTTCGGTGACGACGTCGGCGGGTGGGTGCCGATCGATCATCCGATGTCCGTCGCCAACCGTCTGTTCCCGAACGACCCGCGCCGTCACGGCGAGGTGTTGGACACGGTGGTCACCGCCTGGCGCGACGCCTGGCGCATCCTGCGCGGCGGTCCGCCGGTCAGCACCTCGTACGGACTCGAGATCGTGCGTCCCGTCGACCAGACCATCCCTGCCGAGCACAACGCCAAGAGGCTCGACCAGATCCGCTTCCGGCTGTGGTTCCAGGCGTTGCGGGACGGGACGGCCAGCATCCCCGGGCGCGCCGACCGCGAGGTCGCCGATCTCGCCGGTTCGTTCGACGTGCTCGGCGTGATGGTGCGTCACGAGAACGACACCCTGGGCTTGCTGCACCGCGCCGTCGACGAGGTCGAGCTCACCGACAAGCCGCTCACCGTCACCTATGCGCTGCCGGCCGGGCGCGATGCGGATCGCGAGCTCGCCGTCGAGCGCTTCGGTCAGCAGATCGCCGAGGCCGCGACGGGCTTGCCCCTCGAGACGGCGTTGGTGACGCCGACGTTCGATCTGATCGGCGACGAGCGCGGCATCATCACCCGCGACCGCGACCTCAAGGACAGCGGCCGGATGCTCTTCGGCACCCCCTCCCCCTGACCACCGCCTCCGCGGATCCGCGCAAGGTCCAGCCCCCCCAGGGCGCATCATTTCACGCGGAGAACCGGGCCTTCAGCTACGGCCGCGCCCGGCAGCGCCGCCGTCAGTGCCGGATGCGTCGCCGTCAGCGGGCGCGGTAGGTGGCGCGGCTGCCGAGGCCGTCCTTGTTGAGCCGCTTCGAGAGGTGCAGGCCCTCGAGCACGAACTCGACCGCCGCGGCCACCGCCGCCGGCGACTCGTTGCCGCCGGTGAGGCCCTGGACCGGGCCAGCCAACGCCGGCACGGCACCGAGGAGGGCGACGAGGTCGGCCGACGACACGTCCTCACCCGTGTGCGCGACGACGCCGTCGTCGAACGCCGAGATCACGTCGCGGACCTGATCCGGCGTGACCCGCTCCTTGTACACCGTCAGCACCGCGCTCTTGACGAGGTTCTCGAGGATCGCGCCCTCGCGGCCTTCTTCCACGGACTCGATCTCGATCTTGCCCGACGTCGATGCGGCGATGGCTCCGAGGTCACACACTCGCGGCACGACCTCGCGCTCGCCGGCACGGAGGCCGCGGCGCAACGCGTTCGCCGCGAGCACTTCGCGGTTGCTGACCGAGAGCCGCACCGACACACCGCTGCGCTGGTTGACGTGGGTGCTGGCGCGAGCGAGATGGCTCAGCGTGGCGATGATCTCGTCCATGTAGTCCGGCACGGTGACCTTGACGTCGCCGACGCTGGACGAGCGCGACTCCTGACGCATGATCGAGACCTCGGTGGCGATCTCGAGCGGGTAGTGGGTGCGGATCTGGCTGCCGAAGCGGTCCTTCAGCGG
>JAOBWO010000265.1 GCA_025463415.1 Acidimicrobiales bacterium
TTGATGGCGCGCATGCGAACGGCGATCGAGGAGCACAGGTTCGACACACTGCGGCAGCAGGTGCTGGCTGTTTGGGCGTGAACCGTGAGTAGGCTCTCTCGCTGGTCCCGGCCCCCTGTCGGAGCACGATTCACCCTGGATGTCCGAGATGATCTCTACTGCACACCTCATCGGTTCACTGCTCGCGGCTGACAGCGGCGGCAGTGCGCTGAGCCTGCTGTTCCTGCCGCTCATGCTGGTCGGCGCCTACTTCTTGCTGATCCGCCCGCAGCGGCGTCGCCAGAAGGAGACGGCAGTCCTGCAGGGTGCGCTCGCTGAAGGCGACGAGGTCATCACGACATCGGGCATCTACGGCTTCATCACCGGGTTCGACGGCGACATCATCTGGCTCGAGGTCGACGACAACATCCAGATCCGCGTGTCTCGTCGCGCGGTGCAGGGCAAGGTCGACACGTCGGGCGTCCACGACACATCGAAAGCGGCTTCGACCACCATCGACGACATCGTCGAAGACAACGCCAACGACAAGTAATGCGCCGCAAACTCCTCACCTCGCTGGTGGGCATCATCGTGCTCGCGGCGGGCCTGCTGGCGACGAACGTCGGCCTCGGATACCGGCCGGCACTCGGCCTGGACCTCCGCGGGGGCATCTCGGTCACCCTTCGCCCGGTGGACAACGACTACACCCAGCAGAGCCTCGACCTCGCGGTCGAGCGGATCCGTGAGCGCGTCGACAGCAAGGGCGTCGGCGAGCCGGAGATCATCCGGCAGGACAACGCGATCGTCGTCAACCTCCCCGGCGTGAACGACCGCCAGGCTGCGCTCGATCTCGTCAAGGTCAGCGGCAAGGTCGAGCTCCGCCCGGTGCTCGGCTGCTACACGCCGACGCCGACGGCGACCGACACGTCCTCGACCTCGTCCTCCGACGTCGCATCCGCCACCACCACGGCGGGATCGACGGCGACGTCGACCGGCAGCACCGCCACCTCGGCCGCGACGTCCGACTCGGCCACCGTCGGCAATGGGTCGACGGCCGGCACGGGCTCGCCCGGGCCCTCGCGCAAGGTCGATTCGGTGCCCCCGACTTCCGACCCGACGACGATCGGCGCGGCTGTCACCTCGACCACCGATGCCGCCGGCACCTCCACGACCGGCGCGGCAGACACCTCCACGTCGGCGATCGATCCGGGCACGACCACCACGACGATCGCGACCTTCGGCACCGTGCTGCCGCCCGACCAGTCCGGCACGTTGCAGACCCGCGACGGCCAGGCGTGCTCGGTCGGACCGAGCGGCGGCGACGGCACCGTGTTCGAGAAGGACTCCGCGCAGGCCGAGATCATCGGCGGCGGGTGGGGCGTCACGGTCACCCTCAAGCAGGGTGGCGCAGGCGAAGGCGTCTGGAACGCACTCGCTGCGGTCTGCTACAGCGGTGGCACCACGTGCCCGTCGCATCAGCTCGCGATCGTCCTGGACGGCCAGATCCAGTCGGCTCCCACGGTCAACGCGCCGAGCTTCACCGGCAGCGTGCAGATCACCGGCAAGTTCACCCAGGGCGAGTCGTCTCAGCTCGCCCAGGTCCTCAACTCGGGCGCGCTGCCTGTCACGCTGAAGGCCGAGCAGGTCGAGAACGTGTCCGCCAGCCTCGGCAAGGACTCACTCCGGGCAGCGTTGATCGCCGGCGCGATCGGCATCGCCCTGGTCGTGCTGTTCATGATCCTCTACTACCGCCGCCTCGCGGTGGTCGTGGTGGTCGGCATGCTGATCTCGGGTGCGCTCGTCTACAGCATGACGTCGCTGATCTCCCGGTTCTACAACGGTGTGCTGTCGCTGTCGGGCATTGCCGGCCTGATCGTGTCGATCGGTGTCACCATCGACTCGTACGTCGTGTTCTTCGAACGCTTGAAGGACGAAGTGCGCAGCGGTCGTTCGCTGCGCAACTCGGCGCAGCGTGGCTTCAAGGCCGCGTTCCGCACGATCCTGCTGGCTGACGCTGTCTCGCTGATCGGTGCGGGGGTGCTCTACTACCTGTCGGTCGGCGCCGTCCGCGGGTTCGCGTTCTACCTCGGCCTCTCCACGCTGACCGACATCTTCGTCGCCTACTACTTCACCCGGCCGGCCGTCCTGCTGCTGGCCCGCACCAAGTTCATGGCCGGGCACCACGTCCTCGGCCTGGCGACCGACAACGACGATCCGCAGATCGCGGGAGCAACGACATGACCGCAATCGTCCCGACGCCAGAGGTTCTCCCGCGCCGAGGCGCCCTTGGTCGCCTGTACCACGGCGAGACCAAGATCGACTTCATGGGTCGCAAGTGGTGGGCTATCGGCGTCTCCGCTGCCCTGATCGTGATCACGATCGTGTCGCTGTTCGCGCAGAGCCTCAACCTCGGTCTCGACTTCAAGGGAGGCGTGCAGTGGGAAGTCCCCGCAGCGCACCTGACCGAGGACCAAGCTCGCGCTGTCCTGAACGACAATGGCGTCAACGCCACCGACGCCAAGATCGTCCACGTCACGGCCAGCGGCGTCGACCGGCTGCGCATCCAGGTCGGCGAGCAGTCACCCGAAGAGATCCAGAAGGTCTACGACGCACTCGCGGTCGCTGCGCAGGTCAAGAGCACCGACATCAGCGCCAACTCGGTGACCTCCTCGTGGGGTTCGGCGATCACCGATGCCGCAGTCCGCGCGCTCATCGTGTTCGTGGTGCTCGTGTCGCTGTTCATCGCGTGGCGGTTCGAATGGCGGATGGCCGCCGGCGCGATCGCGGCCATGCTGCACGACGTCTTGATCAGCGTCGGCGTGTACTCCGTGCTGCAGCTCGAGGTCACCCCGGCGACAGTGATCGCGTTCTTGACGATCCTGGGCTTCTCGCTGTACGACACCATCGTCGTGTTCGACAAGATCAAGGAGAACACGGCCCGGTTCGCCACGTCCCGACTGCCGTACGACGACGTGATCAACGTCTCGATGAACCAGGTGCTGATGCGATCGCTGAACACCAGCGTCGCAGCCGTGCTGCCGGTGCTCTCGCTGCTCGTGGTCGGGGCCGGACTCCTCGGTGCGGTTGCCCTGCGTGAGTTCGCCCTTGCCTTGTTCGTCGGCCTGATCACCGGGTCCTACTCGTCGATCTTCATCGCCACGCCGCTGCTGGCGCAGCTGAAGAACCGTTCGCCGAAGTACAAGTCGATCACGGCACCGCGTGCCACGGGCGCCGAGCTGGAACTGCTCGTGCTCGGCGGCTCGCCGACGGTGAAGAAGGACGTGCAGCGGGCGCGGGCATCCGGTGAAGGCGTCGAGACGGTGACCGCACGCAAGCCCGTGACCGCGAACGAAGTGCTGTCGCACCCGCCGCGGCCGCGCAAGAAGACCCGCCGCTAGCAGACTCCCGGATCCGGCCGCCATCTGTATCCTGCAGAGATGGCAGCCGAACCGGTCTCCGCGAACCCCGTCCTTCCCGACGCGCAATGGCTGCGCGATCTCATCCGCGACATCCCCGACTACCCCCGGGCCGGCGTCACCTTCCGTGACATCACGCCGTTGCTGGGCGACAGCGTCGGCTTCCACCGTGCGGTGACCGAGCTCGTCGACCGCTTCGCCGATGTCGAGGTCGACCGCGTCCTCGGCATGGAAGCGCGTGGCTTCATCCTCGCTGCGCCGGTCGCGTTCCACATCAACGCCGCGTTCGTGCCGGTGCGCAAGGCGGGCAAGCTGCCCTGGGCGGTGGTGCGCGAGGAGTACGAGCTGGAGTACGGCTTCGACAAGCTGGAGATCCACCGCGACGC
>JAOBWO010000277.1 GCA_025463415.1 Acidimicrobiales bacterium
TTCGGCCAACTCAAGCTGGCGCTGATGTCGGAGATCATCGGCCGCTGCATGATGTCGATGGCGATCTTCGGGGTGCAGGCTCCCGACAGCGGCAACATGGAGCTGATGGCCCATGGCGCCACCGACGCGCAGAAGGAGCGTTGGTTGTGGCCGAACCTGCGCGGTGAGATCTCCAGTGCGTTCGCGCTGACCGAGCCGTTCTTCGCAGGCGCCGATCCGACGGCCATCGGCACGACGGCCACCAAGGACGGCGACGAGTGGGTGATCGAGGGCCACAAGTGGTTCATCACCAACGCAGCGGTGGCCGACATCGTGTTGGTCTTCGCCGAGACCAACCCCGATGGTCGTCCGCATCGACACGCATCGGTGTTCGTCGTGCCCACCGACAACCCGGGGATGGAGATCGTGCGCGACATCGGCACGATGGCTCATCCCCATCCCGAGTACGGACGGGTCGGGAACCACGCCGAGCTGATCTTCCGCAACTGCCGTGTGCCCACGGACCACCTCATCGGTCAGCCCGGCGAAGGCTTCGTGCTGGCCCAACAGCGCCTCGGTGGTGGCCGCATCCATCACTCGATGCGCTGGCTCGGACAGGCCCAGCGATCGCTCGACATCATGTGCGAACGAGCCGTGTCGCGGACGTCGCACGGCAAGCTCCTCGCCCAGCACCAGATGGTGCAGGACTACGTTGCGCTCTCCCACATGGAGATCCAGGCCGCGCGGCTGCTGACGTTCCAGACCGCGTGGAAGATGGACAAGCACGGGGCCGCCGCGGTCCGTGCCGACCTCGGCATGATCAAGGCCCACGTGTCCAAGGTCGTGCTGGCCGTGCTCGACCGCACCATCCAGGTGTGCGGCGCGTTGGGCTACTCCAGCGACCTGCCCGTGGAGTCGTGGTACCGCGGCACCCGGTTCGGGCCGATCGGCGACGGGCCCGACGAGTTGCACAAATCGGTGCTGGCGCGCACGCTGCTGAAGGGCTTCACGCCGGTCGAGGGATGGCCGAGCGAGCACATCCCCAGCCGGCGGCCGGCAGCCGAGGCGAAGTGGGCGGAGCTGCGCACCGCGGCGGGACTCGCGTGAGCCAGCACGCGGCAGGCGATTCGATCGCGATGGTGATGTCCGGTCCCGGCGCCGCGCTCGTCGCGGAGTCACGACCGATCCCCACCCCCGGGCCGAACGAGGCCCTCGTCCGCGTCCGGGCCACCAGCCTCAACTACCACGATCTCGTCAACCTCCTCGGCCTGATCGACGGACCGTGGCCACGTGTGCCGATGTCCGACGCCGCCGGCGAGATCGTGGCCCTCGGAGCCGACGTGCGCGGTTGGTCGGTCGGCGATCGCGTGATCAGCGCGTTCCACCCTGCCTGGCTCGATGGACGCCCGAACTCTGCCGGCAAGCGCGACATGCCCGGCGACCTCAGCGACGGCTGGCTCCAGCAGCACCGCCTCACGTCCGCCAGCGCACTGGTCGCCGCACCCGCGCACCTGTCGAACCTCGAAGCCGCAACGCTGCCGTGCGCGGGCACGACGGCGTGGAGCGCGCTGGAGGAGGGCGACATCGGTGCCGGCGACACGGTGGTCGTCCAGGGCACCGGCGGCGTGTCGCTGCTGGCGCTGCAGCTCGCCAAGGCTCGTGGCGCGACCGTGATTGCTACGTCGTCGTCCGACGACAAGCTGAAGGTCGCAGAGTCGCTCGGCGCGGATCACCTCATCAACTACCGCACCACGCCGGAGTGGCAGCGCGAGGTGCGCGCGCTCACCGATCGCCGTGGTGCCGACCTCGTCGTCGACGTCGGCGGTGCGAACACGCTCGGACGATCCGTCGGCGCGGTGCGCATGGACGGCACGGTGGCGATCGTCGGCATCCTCGGTGGCTTCGGAGCGGCCGAGATCCCGGTGTCCGTTGCGATGCTCCAGAACGTGCGCCTGATCGGGATCACCGTCGGCAGCGTGCAGGCGCACCGTGCACTGAGCGCGGCCGTGTCTGCCGCAGGCTTCCATCCGCACATCAGCCACGAGCTCGGTTGGGACGACATGGCCGAGGCGATGCGGGTGATGCAGGCCAACGAGCACGTCGGCAAGATCGCGGTGATCGTGCCGTGAGCACCGAGCTGCGCCCCCTGGAAGGTCTGCCGATCACTGCCGTGCTGTTCGACTTCGCCGGCACTCTGTTCGACGATCGCGACCTCCGCGACGTGCACCTGCAGCAACTTCGCTTCGTCGCTGCGGCGGCAGGCCGCACGGGAACGGACAACGAGTTGCGCGCGGCCTACCGCCAGGGCATGGGGATCGGCTATCGCTCGATCGCCGGGGCGGCCTCCTACCTCCACCGCGACCTGTTCGGCCGAGCGTTCAGCGGGATGGCCACGGCACTCGGCAGCAGCATCGACGACGCCACAGCGCAGCAGGCCGTGAGCCGCCAGTACCGAGCCACGATCGACGCTGCTCGGCTGCGACCGGACTGCCTGGCGACGCTGGGTGCGCTGCGCAACGGCGGCGTGCACGTGCAGATCGTCTCCAACATCGACGACGAGCAGCTCGAGCCGATGGTCACCGGCCTCGGGCTGCGCGACGTCATCGATGCGGCCACCAGCTCCGAGGCTGCCGGTTCGTGCAAGCCCGATCCAGCCATCTACGAGACCGCGCTCGGCAAGGCCGGCGTACCGCCCGACGCGGCGCTGTTCGTCGGCGACAGCATCGGTCACGACATCGTCGGTCCCGCGGCGATGGGGATGCGCACCGCATGGCTCGCGCCACGTGCCGGCGCGGAGCCCGGAGACGCGCGACCCGATGCGATCATCGGCTCGCTCGGCGAGGTGTTGGCGCTCGTCGGCATCCGCACGCCGCACGGAGTCGAGCGATGAAGAGCTCCGAGATGCTCCCGATCGAGCCGCTGCAGGCGTTCCTCGATGCAGCGCTCGGCGACCACGCCGATCTCACGGTGACCCCGATGACCGGTGGTGGTTCGTGCGAGGTGTTCGCGATCGATCGGGGCGGCGCACGCTGGGTCCTGCGTCGCGCGCCGCGCCACGCCAGCTCGGCCACCGCGCACGATGTGTTGCGCGAGTTCCGCATCCTCGATGCGATCAAGGACGCCGGTGCACCCATCGCCAGGCCGATCGTCGGCTGCGCTGACGCCGCCGTGTTCGGCGCGCCGTTCTACGTGATGGAGCGCATCGATGGCTCGCCGATCCTGCAGCGCGTGCCCGACGCGTGGGCGGCGGTGCCCGAACAGCACGGGCGCGCCCTCGACGAGCTGATCGACGCACTCGTCGCGATCCACGCCGTCGACTGGCGCGCGTGCGGCCTCGCCGACATGGCGCCCAGCCCGGACTACCTCGCCCGACAACTCGTCCGCTGGCTGAGCCAGCTCGCCTCGTACGGCGGCCGTGAGCTGTCGGCGGCGCAGCGGATCGGCGCGTGGCTGGAGGCCAACCGCCCCGCCGATCGTCCGAGCGCGCTCTGCCACGGCGACTACAAGCTCGACAACGTCCTGTTCGCCCCCGAGGCCCCGCCGCACCTGCTTGCCGTGGTCGACTGGGAGATGTCGGCGGTCGGGGATCCGCTGGTCGACCTCGCGTGGGCGCTCATCTTCCACCCGGGTCCGGAGGGCACCATGCGGCTCGGCATGGGCAAGGAGCCACGGTTCGCGGTCGAGCACCTGCCCGACCGCGCAGCGCTCGTGGCCCGCTACGCAGCGGCGTCCGGAAGGGACACGAGCGCGATCGGCTGGTACGACGTGTTCGCGCGATGGAAGCTGGCCATCGTGCTCGAGGGCAGCTACGCGAAGTTCCAACGCGGACTCTCGGACAAGCCGATCCACGAGTTCTTCGGCTCGCAGGCTGACCTGTTGCTGACGAGCGCCGGGGCACTGATCGAGACCACGGACCCACGTGAAGGGAGCAGCGCATGATGCGTGCCTGGCAGGTGCAGGGCAAGGGCGAGCCGATCGACGTGCTCCATGCCGTCGAGGTCGAGGTGCCGGAGCCGGGACCCGGTCAGCTGCGCATCCGCGTCACCGCCGCGGGGATCGGCCTGCCGGACGTGTTCATGTGCCGCGGCACGTACCCGCTGACGCCGCCGCTCCCGTTCATCTCCGGGCAGGAGGCCACGGGCGTCGTCACGGCGGTCGGCGAAGGCGTCGACATCGCACTCGGCACCAAGGTGATGTGCGTGACGATGTTCTGGATGGGCCACGGCTCCTTCGCCGAAGAGTGCCTCGTCGCTGCGGATTCCACGTTCCCCGTTCCCGTCGGCCTGTCTGATGCGGAGGCCGCCGGGTTCTGGATCCCACACATGACCGGCTGGGTCGGCCTCGTGATCCGCGGCGGGATCAAGACTGGCGACTGGCTCGCAGTGCTCGGCGCGTCGGGTGGCAGCGGCATCGCCGCGGTGCAGCTCGGCAAGGCGCTCGGCGCGAAGGTGGTCGCCGTCGTCGGCGACGACGAGAAGGCGGAGTTCTGCCGCGGGCTGGGCGCCGACGCGATCATCGATCACCGCGCCGGTGGTGTGGCCGCGGCATTGCGTGAGATCACCGGTGGGCGCGGCGTCGACCTGATCTACGACCCCGTCGGTGGCGCACTGGCCGAGGAGGCATCGACGGCGATGGCGCCGTTCGGCCGGCTGCTCGCCGTCGGCTTCGCCAGCGGACACTGGCCGCGACTCGACGCGCACGACCTCGTCGTCACGAACACCTCGCTCGTCGGCGTCTTCGCCGGCGGGTTCACGCGGGCCGAGCTCGACGCGATGCATGCCGAGCTGTCGACACTGATCGCCGCCGGCACACTGCGCAACGCGGTGACGGCCGAGGTGCCGTTCGCCGACCTGCCCACCGCACTGCAGCAGATGGCCGACCGCGGTGTGGTCGGCAAGCGAGTGGTGGTGCCGTGAGCAAGCCGAGCAAGTTCCACGACTTCGAGCTCCACGCCGACGAGATCGTCGACGCCGCGGTCGAGATCTTCCAGGAGGCCGGCCTCGACGCGGTCAGCATGCGCAGCGTGTCCACTCGCCTCGGCGTCTCGCCGGTGCCGCTCTACAGCCGCATCGGCAACCGCGACGCGCTCGTCGACGCCATCGCCGATCGGCTGCTGGAGGACCTCGCGCCTCCGAGCAACGAGGACGAACGATGGGACGACTACGCGCTGCGTTGGTCGCGCGAGCTGCGTGCTCGACTCGGACAGGCCCGAGACAGCCGGTTGATCATCTGGCACGGGCGTGAGGCATACGTGGATGCCTCCCGTCCGCTCGTGCGTTTGATGCGTCACGACGGGTTCGCCACCGACGCCGCCGTGCAGGCATGTCGGCTGCTGATCTGGGCCACGGTCGGCTTCGGCGCCGTCGAAGGCGGTGTCGAGCCACCCAGCAGCCGCCGCGGCCGATCGAGGCCGGGCGGCGATCCCGGTGGTGTCGACCCCGCCGAGCGGGACACGCTCTTCGACCTCCACATCCGGTATCTGATCGAGGGCATCGCTCGCGATCTCGGCACGACGACGGCACCCAGCACGACGGCGGGCACCACACCGAGCACGACGGCGAGCAAGCGGTCGAGCAAGCCCGCGGCCAAAGCCGCGCCCAAGAAGGCGGGGAAGCGCCCATGACGATCCCATCCCTCGACGCCACCGGCAAGGTGGTCATCGTCACCGGCGGCAGCAAGGGCCTCGGCCGGGCGATGGCGCTCGGGTTCGCCGAGGCGGGTGCCGATGTCGTCGTCGCCAGCCGCAAGCTCGAGCCGTGCCGGCTCGTGGTCGACGAGATCCGCGCGATGGGCCGCCGCGCCATCGCCGTGGCATGCCACGTCGCCGACTGGGATCAGTGCGCAGCGCTGATCGATGCGACGATCGCAGAGTTCGGGCACATCGACGTCCTCGTCAACAACGCCGGCATCGCGCCGGTGCCGCCGTCGCTGCTCGACGTCACCGAAGACCTCTTCGACAAGACGATCGGCGTCAACCTGCGCGGCCCGCTGCGACTCACCGCTCTCGCCGCCGAGCACATGCCACGCGGGGGCTCGATCATCAACATCAGCTCCAAGGCGTCGCTGCACCCGAGCTCGTTCACGGTGGTCTACGCCGCCGCCAAGGCCGGGCTGAACGCGCTCACCAAGGCCGCGGCGAACGAGTTCGGTCCGCGCGGCATCCGCGTCAACTGCATCGTGTGCGGCACGTTCCACACCGACAGCCTCCACCGGTCGATCCCCACGGAGGACATGCAGGCGCAGATGGCCGGCCGGATCAGCCTCGGACGGATCGCCGCCGCTGACGAGATCGTCGGCACGGCGCTCTACCTCGCCAGCGACGCATCGTCGTACCTCACCGGCGAGCTGATCCTGCTCGACGGTGGCTGAACCGCACGACACCGCGTCACCACAACAGGAACGACAACAACGAGAACCGGGGGCTTCAGATGAGCACAGGGGAAGACTCGACGGCCGAGGTCATCGGCGCGGGCAAGGTCGCCGTCGTCACCGGCGCAGCGAGTGGGATCGGCCGCGCGCTGGCCGAGGCGTTCTCGGCGGCTGGTTCGGCCGTCGTGGTGGCCGATCTGGACGGGGCGGAGGCGGAGAACGTCGCAGCCTCGATCCGCGATCGTGGCGGCGACGCGACCGCGATCCAGGTCGACGTGTCCGACGCGGCTGCGGTCGAGGCGCTCGCGCAGGCGACGATCGAGCGGTACGGACATGTCGACCTCCTCTGCAACAACGCCGGCGTGTCGACGTTCAACCTGATGCGCGATCAGACCCTCGACGACTGGCGCTGGGTGTTCAACGTCAACCTCTGGGGCGTCGTGAACGGCCTGCAGAGCTTCGTGCCGATCATGCGCGCCCAGGGAACGCGAGGGCACATCGTCAACACCGCCTCGATCGCCGGGATCCTCAGTGGCATCGCCTTCATCGGGCCGTACTCGGCAACGAAGGTGGCGGTCGTGTCGATCTCGGAGACCCTCGCCCAGGAGCTCCAGATCGACGGCACCCAGATCGGCGTCAGCGTGCTGTGCCCCAGCTCGGTCGACACCAAGGTGATGGAGTCCGAGCGCGGGCGTCCGCCGGAGCTCGGCGCGGAGCATCGCACGGAGATGGCCGAGTCCGTGCGATTGATGATCCGCGACTCGTTCACCGGACCGACCGGCAAGACGCCAGCGGCCGTCGCCCAGATGGTCCTCGACGCGATCCGTGCCAACCGGTTCTGGATCATCACCCACCCGGACGAGAACGGCGCCTCCGCAGCGCGCTTCTCGAACCTGCTCGCCAGCTTCCCGACGGCGTGAGCCGTCGTGATCGAGATCTCCGAACACCAGCAATCCACACAACCAGCAATGTCTTGGGGGACAACATGAAGAACACGAGATCCAAGGTGATCGCGACGATCACCGCACTCGCACTGGTTGCCGCAGCATGCGGCAAGGACAGAGACAGCTCTGCCAGTTCGACGACGGCTGCGCCGGCGACGACGACGGTCACGACGGCCGCGCCGGGGACGACCGCAGCCACCAGCGCGGCTTCGACGGCCGAAACGCCGGAGACGACCGGCGAGACCACGGCTCCGACCGGTGCCACGACCGCTCCCACCGAGACGACGGCCGCACCCACGACGACAGTGCCCGCCGGACCGATGTTCGGCGATGCACCATGGCCGTGCGGGCCGGCCGCGACCCCGAACAGGGACGACGGCAGCGAGGTCGGCGTCTCCGCTGACGCGGTCACGATCTCGGGTGGCGACGACGCCGGCTACGCCGGTGCACCGGGCCTCGACCACGAGGCCACGGATGCGATCAAGGCGATGGTCGCGAAGTGCAACGAGCTCGGCGGCATCAACGGCCGTCAGATCAACTACAACTACTTCGACGCCGGGGTGTTCAACGTCGGCGTGGCGATGCAGAGCGCGTGCGATGC
>JAOBWO010000311.1 GCA_025463415.1 Acidimicrobiales bacterium
GCCGGGAGCGACGGGGTGTTCGCGCGCAGCTGCTTCGGGTCCGCGTCTGGCGCGCGCAGCCCGTGTTCGAGGGCCTCGACGACCTCGGCGCCGGGCACGAACTCCGCCAACGGCGGGAGATCGGAGAGCGAGTTGAGGCCCAGCTTGTCGAGGAACTGCGGGGTCGTGCCGAACAGCACGGCCTGCCCGGGGCCGGGATCGATCGCGACCTGTGCGGCGTAGCCACGGGCGACGAGGGTGCGCAGCACACCGTCCGGGTCGACGCCGCGGATCGACGCGATCTGGGCACGCGAGATCGGCTGCTTGTAGGCCACGATCGCCAGTGTCTCGAGCGCCGCGCCGCTCATCCGCGCCCGCTGGCCGTCGAGCAGGTAGCGCTCCACGTACGGCGACATCTCGGCGTGGGTCTGGTAGTGCCATCCGCCGGCGACCTTGACGAACTGGAAGCCGTGTCCGGCGTGGGCGTACGCCGCGGCCAGGCCGGCGCACAGCTCCTCGACGACCGCGGCCGGCTGCTCCAGCAACTGGGCCAGCTGATCGACCGGGACCGGCTCGGTCGCGACGAGGACGATCGCCTCGATCGCGCGGACGATGTCGGCGTCGAGCGTGGCGGGCGCAGACACGTCGGTGTCGAAGGTCTCGTCGGCACCGGGTTCGACGCCATCGGGTTCGCCTGGACTCGGTTCATCTGCATTGGACTCGAAGGGATCGCTCATCAGCCGGTCACTCAACCTTCGTAGTCGTCGATCGCCAACGCGCCGACGGACACCGTGGAGCCACCGGCCACCCAGACGATGTCGATGTCGCCGAAGCGCTCGGTCTGGTCGAGCTCGACCATGCCCTGCTTGAACATCTCCAACAGCGCCAGGAACCGGACGATGACCTCCAGCCGCTCGACCAACCCGCTGGTCAGGCGTCGGAACGAGATCCGTCCGGCGCGAGGCAGCTCGTCCAGGAGCTCGGTCATCGCATCGGCGACGCTGGCGCGCACGGCCGAGACGTGGAACAGGTCCACCATCGGCACGGGCTTCGGGGTCGTGGCCCGGATGAAGGCTGCGTGCACGTGCCGCGGCTTCACGCCCTCGAGGAGGTCCGGCATCAGCGACTCGAACCGCGAGTCCGGCCCGACGGCGCGGGCGAACGACCGGTCGGCGTCGTCGGCGAGGTCGGCGAACACGCCGGCGACGTCCTTGAACGTCTTGCACTCCAACAGCCGGGCCAGGAGCAGATCCCGCTCCTCCCACAGCGCCAGCTCGTCGTCGAGGTCGATGTCGTCCCTGCCCGGCAGGAGCCGGCGCGCCTTCAGCTCGACGAGGGTCGAGGCGATCAGCAAGAACTCCGTGGCGAGGTCGAGATCGATGCTCTGCAGCTTCTCGACCTCCACCAGGTAGGCGCTGACGATGGTGGTCAGGGAGATCTCGTAGATGTCGACCTGCTCACGCAGGATCAGGTGCAGGAGCAGATCGAACGGCCCCTCGAACACCGGCGTCGACACGTCGTAGGTCACTCGCACCACGCTAGTGGGCCGAAATCCCCGTCACCGATCCATTGCCCGCTGGTTAGCCTCTCGGGCGTGACGCGTGTTCTCTCGTGCATCCAACCCACCGGCGAGATGCAGCTCGGCAACTACCTCGGCGCGCTGCGCAACTGGGTCATCGGTCAGCACGAGTGCGACGGGCTGTACGGCATCGTCGACCTCCATGCGCTCACCGTGGCCGAGCAGCCCGGGGTCGTCGGTCAGGCCACGGTCGAGCTCGCCGCGATCTTCTTCGCCGTCGGCCTCGACCCCGAGATCGCGACGGTCTTCGTGCAGAGCCACGTGCCCGAGCACACCCAGCTGTCGTGGATCATGGAATGCAACGTCAGCTACGGCGAGCTGAGCCGGATGACGCAGTTCAAGGACAAGACGGCCAAGCGCGAAGGGTCGTTCATCTCGGCCGGCCTTTTCAGCTACCCGGCCTTGATGGCCGCCGACATCCTGCTCTACGACGCCGACGAGGTGCCGGTCGGCGACGACCAGCGCCAGCACGTCGAGATCACCCGCGACATCGCGCTGCGCTTCAACAGCCGCTTCGGCGAGACCTTCGTGATCCCCAAGGCGGTCATGCCCAAGGCCGGGGCACGGGTGATGGACCTGCAGGACCCGACGTCGAAGATGAGCAAGACGGCCGCCACGGATGCCGGTTTGATCAACATGCTCGACGACCCGGCCGCGATCCTGAAGAAGTTCAAGCGTGCCGTCACCGACAGCGAGAACGAGGTGCGGTTCGACCGTGTGACGAAGCCGGGGATCAGCAACCTGCTCGAGATCCATGCCGCCGCGACCGGTCGCACACCTGAGGCCGTCGCCGCCGACTACACCCAGTACGGCGCCCTCAAGGTCGCCACCGGCGAGGCCGTGATCGAGCTGCTGCGTCCGATCCAGACACGCTACGCCGAGCTGATCAGCGACCCCGGCGAGCTGGCTTCACTGCTGCGCACGGGTTCGCAGAAGGCCCGCACCATCGCGTCCGCCACGCTGAGCCGCGTGTACGACCACATCGGGCTGCTGCGGGCCTGATCGGTCCGCGGGCGGCTCAGATCTCATCGGCCGCGCGCAGCGCATCGGCCATGACGCGGTCGGTCGAGGTCCC
>JAOBWO010000406.1 GCA_025463415.1 Acidimicrobiales bacterium
GTGTCCGAGCCCGGGCTCGGGGCTCGCGCCGGGGTTGCGCGCCTCGGCGCAGGCGGCCCACAGGTCGGTCGCGCTGACCGGGCCGAGGAAGCTGGCCTTGACCACGCCCTCACGGTCGGCGATGACCAGGGTCGGCACGGCGTCGATGTTGTAGCGGGTGTGCAGCTCACGGTTGGCGGTGAACTCCGCGTCGAAGACACTGACCTCGCGGCTGGCCAGGACTGCCGCCTTCCGGCGGACGTCGGCGCAGGTCGTGCACGTCGCTGACGTGAACGTGACCACCAGCCAGTCGCCAGTCGCCGAGGCGAAGTCGGCACGGTCAAGCTGGGCGGGCACCTGCCAGCGCTGCTGCGTCGGCGGATCGACGCCTCGCCTGCGCTGCAGCACGGCTGCGACGATGCCGACGACCGCTACGAGGACGGCGGCGAGAAGAAGCTGCATTGTCCTGGTCCGCATTCGGGGATGGCCCACGAGCCCGATCGGCCGGCGAGATCCGCACCACGGGGCAGCTTGCGTTCGACGAAGATCCGCTTGCTGCCCTCGACGACGAGCACCTTGCCGAACAGGCTGGGATCATTGAGGTCGATCGAGATGACGCTGGCCGCCGGCAGCAGCACCGCATCGAGGCCGGGCACGGCCACCTCGCCGCCGGGACCGATGGCTTTGACCGCAACGGTCTTGTCCTCCTGATCCGGGTTGTACACCACCAGCGCAGCAGCGGTGGCGGCGTCGACGCCGATCGGGAGGTACCACCGCGGCACGACGTACTCGGACGTCATGCCCATCACCACCGAGGTGACCGGGCCTCCGCCGCCGGGCTTGGTGAGCACGCGTTCGATGATCACCGACTGTGCCGCCAGGGTGGCGAAGACCATGCTGTGCGGACCGTCGGGCAGGCCGGTGATCGAGGCCGTGTCGAAGGTGACGACCTGGCCGGCGGGCACGGGGATGGAGTCGGGTTGGGCGTAGCCGGCAGTGACCGGGATGCCGAGGACGACGACGTCCACGGCCGCGTCCTGGTCGGTGGGGTTGAGGATCACGTACTGCTCGGTGATGTCGGTGCCGTGATCGCCCTCGGCGAACCACAGCTGCTCCGACGGCGTCGGCGCGCCGAGCGTCAGCGAGTAGCCCATCCTGCCACCGCCGGTGTACTGCTGCTCGCGCGACACGATCATCCGGCCGCGGCTGGCGATGACCTGGACGCCGATGATCTGCTCGTTGACGAGCCCGCTGTCGGCGACGTTGATCACCTTGACCGACTGTGCGTTGATCGAGTCACCCTGGAACGCTGTCGGCTCGCGCTTGCCGCTCTTGGTGAAGAATGCGATGTCGACGCTGACCGTGTCCTCGTAGGGGTTGGCGATGACCAGTCGCTCTGTGCTGCCGAGGGCGGTCCAGCCGTCGGCGAAGTACCAGCTCGACGACGTCTGCGTCGTGCACGAGGTCACGGCGTTGCCGAGCGCGTTGAGGGCTTGCTGCTCGACGATGCCGTCGGCGCCCTCCAGTTCGATCGTGGCGGACACGAACGTCGACTTCATCGCCGTCTCGGCATCGAGCGTGAGCTTGTCGCGCGGTGGCGCGGTGATCGACTGGGTGATCGGGGTCGTGCCCTCCGCACCGATGTAGGTGACCGAGCCCTGGATCGGCACCGCAGTCGGGTTGGCGATCACGAAGTTGCCGCCGACGGTCGCGTCCGATGCCGGGACACCCGGGCAGTACCAGGTCGTGGAGATCGCGTTCGCGTTGTGCGAGACGTACGGACGGCTGGCGAACGGCGCCGTGCCGAAGTGAGTGGTGGTGGCCGCCTGCGTGTGCCGGGTCGCCAGCAGGCTGGCGACGAAGCCGACGACGATGACGACGGCCACGAGCGAACGGCGCAGGCTCATGACGGCTCCTCGGTCTGCTCGGTCTGCTCGGGGCGGACGACCTCGGCGGGCGGGGCCGTGCCGGTGAGGATCACGGTGTCGGCGTCGGTGGGAACGACCTCGTCGGCCTGGACAGGGTCAGCCAGGACGGGCTCCGCTGAGGGTTCCGCCTGGACGGGTTCCGCGACAGGTTCCGCCGCGATCGCATCGTCGGGCATGGCGGCCACGGGGAGATCGATCTCGAAGGGTGCGACGGACGCCGGACCGAGGTTGGCCGGGAACAGCACGGGGGCGGGCGCATCGACGCGATCGCCGAGACGCAGCACGGGTCCGTCGTCGTCGACCAGCAGGCGACGGCGCCGGCGCAGCCAGCTCCAGCGCACCCGGCTCGCGAGCAACGCGAGGGCCAACCAGGCGAGGAGCTGCACGATCACGGCAAGGTGACGGCTGGTGTCGGTGACGTAGCGCAAGGTGCCCTGCCCGGCCTTCGGCACGTCGAACGCGAGGGTGCTGCCGAACGCCACGCGTGGAGCGATCCTGGCGCCGTCGACCTCCAGCTGCCAGTGCGGGTCGAACGGGATCGCGACGTAGAGCACTCCAGCCGACACCGGACCGGTGGCCGGTCCGCGGTCGGGCATGCCGACGAGTGCCGCTGTCGATCCGCTGAAGTCGCCGCTGGCGAGGGCCTGCGCGCCGGCCTCGTTGCTGTCGAGCGCGGCGGAGGGGCTGAGCGTGGAGCGAGTGGGGATCCACGCGCTGTTCTCGAACGCGATGTAGTTCGGCGGCGTGTACAACCGCTTGAGATCGAGCTGCGTGGTCAGTGACGTCAGCAGTCCCGTCGGGCTGGCGAGCGGCTTGTCCGTGGTGGAGTCGATGCCGTTGACGAGCGGGACGACGATGTAGCGGATCGAGAACGGCGCGAGCAGCCGGCCGATGCGGGCCGTCGCGTTCGACGACATCAGTCCGAGCACGTCGCGCAGCGCGACCTCGGTGCTGGACGGCGCGCCCGGCCAGTGCTCGGCGATGTCGAGCGGACCGTCGTCGACGACGGCGTAGGACACCCCGGTCTGCCGGGCCGGATCCAGGCGCCAGCCGTTGACGGGCATGACTCGCGTATCCCCGATGTACAGGGTGCGCGAATCACCCGCAGCGGGATCCGCGGTGAACTGGTCCGACGGCTGCAGCAGGGCACTGGTGGGTGTGGACCAGTGCCCGTTCGGCGTGGCCGCCACGGCTGGGATCGCGCCGAGGACGAGTGCGGCACCGCAGAGGACTCCGAGCGGTTGGCGCCACCCGAAGCTGCCGCCCTGCACGTCCTGCTCGAACGCGGCGGCAGCACAGGCGGCTGCCAGGGCGAGGCCGACCGCAGCGGGAGCCAGCAACAACCCGGTCTCGGGCAAGCGGAACGGCAGCAGATCACGTTGGCCGACGACGGCCAGGGCCAGTGCGGCCACGGCGAGGACACCGGCGCGGGCCGACCACGTCAGGCGCCAACCGCGCGCCAACAGCGGTGCGGCCAGCACAGGCAACCAGAGCGCGATGGCAAGCGCGCCGAGCTTGTCCGGTCCGACGGCGAACCGCAGGGTCCGACTCAGGCTGAGATCGCCGGTGGTGGCGGCCGGCGCGCCGACGAAGGAGTCCCACCCGCCGGCGCCGAAGAGCGTCGACAGCCAGGGAAGGTTGATCAGCAAGCCGACCACGCCGGCGATGATGCCTGAGAGGAAGAGGGTCAGCGCCGCGCGGAACGCGCTGCGGGCGACCAACGTCGCGATCGCCAGACCGAGGCCGACGATCACCACGATCCCCGCGAACGTCGGCACGAAGGCGGACACGACCGCAGTGAGGAGTGCGAGCTGGGCGAGCTTGCGCAACTGCTCGCGCACGTCGACCGCGGAGAAGGCGTCGGCCACGTCCGCATCGGCCCGCGCGGTGAGCGCTGGTTCGATGCGTGCGATGCCGCGCATCAGGTGCACAACCCACGGAAGGGCACCGTACGCAGCGACCACACCCCACCGGCCGGCGGCGAGCGCGTTGTACGGCAGTGGCACCGCTGCGAACGCGACCAGCCCGATGATGCGCGCCCGTGACGATGGGAAGATCGACATCAAACGCCAGGCGCCGTAGTAGCCGAAGGGCAGCCATGCCAGGACGGCCAGCGTGTGCAACAGCCCGAGGTGCCCGAGGCTGACGAGGCCGGCCAGGCCGATCAGACCGATCCCGGTGGGCGTCGCGACGGTGCGGCCCAACCCGTGACCCCACCAACCCGACCAGTAGTCGCCGAGCAGCGTGCGCGCGCTGTTCGGGAAGCGGCTGAGCTCGCCGACATCGGGCACACCGTGGAGGATGAACTGCCTGCTGCCGATCACGGCGAGCACGACGATGGAGGTCCACGCCGCGATCTGACCGCCGGTGTTGCGGGTGAACCGCCGGGCTCCGACTGCGCTGTGGTCGACCGCCATGTGCTGCTGCTCACGGGTGCGCAGGTACGACGCCAACCGGGCACTGCCCCGGATCTGGAGCCCGGCGACCTCCCGATAGGGCACCTCGCGCAGGCGGGACACCTCACGTCGACGGCGGATGACGGTGCCGACGCGCGGGATCAGGCCCAGCGTGGCGCGCAGCGACGCGAACGCCTCACCCAGTCGGCCGGTGAACAGGCCGACGACCATCTCGAGCACGCACAGCAGCAGCATCTGCAGGAGCAGCACCGGCAGCCGCAGACCGCCGGTGAGCGTCGCCACGCTGCGCACCCGGTGACGTGCAGCCAGCACCCGGTGCGGCAGATCGGGCCGACGAACGGTGAGCATCTCACGGTGGCGGGCTCGGGCTGCGGGCACCACCACCACGCGGGCACCACCGAGGTGAGCGCGCCAGCACAGGTCGACGTCGTCGCCGTAGAAGGTCGTGGCCACGTCGAAGCCGCCGAGGGCGCGGAACAGGTCGGCGCGCACGAGCAGGCACGCGGACGGCAGCGCGAACACGTCGCGGACGGCGTCGTGCTGTTCCTGGTCGGCCTCGCCGGGTTCGACGAGGGGATCGATCTCGCCGAACCGGTCGACACCGAGCCCGACGTGCTGCAGCACACCGGGTTCGTCCCACCGCACGAACTTCGGTCCGACGATGCCGGCGTTCGACCGGTAGAGCTCTTCGACGAGGAGCCGAACTGCGCCCGGCTCCAGCGCGACGTCGTCGTGCATCAGCATGAAGAAGCCGTTGTCGCCCTCGACGAGGCGCAGCACCTCGTTGGCGACCGGCCCGAAGCCCGGGTTCCCCGCGACCGCGCGGACGAACCCATCCGGCAGCGCGGCGGAGATGGTGGCCGGGAGATCCCCGGCGTCGCCCGCGATCAGGAACAGCGTCTTCAGGTTCGGGTAGTCCTGCGCCGCCAGGCCGGCGAGGACGTCCTCGAAGCCGATGGCCGGCTGGTGGACGACGACGACGGCCACCACCGACGGTGCGAGCTCAGAGTTGACGTCCACGAGCAGCCGAGGCTAGCGGGGCCCGCCTCGCCAACGAGGGCAGCGGTCCTC
>JAOBWO010000329.1 GCA_025463415.1 Acidimicrobiales bacterium
GCGCCGCAGCGGTGCCGTAGACGTCGACGGCCAGCTTCTCCAGCGACGCTGCCGTCTTGGCCAGCGTCAGGTCCATGCTGCCGCCGCCGTCGGTCGTGGCCGTGGAGCCCTCGGTCGCTGCCGTGGAACCCTCCGTGGCGGGCGTCGTCGCACCCGTGGTCGCCGGCGTGGTCGCTGCAGTCGTGCTGGCCACGCTCGTGGTCGGCGCAACCGTGGATGCGGTCGTGGTCGCCGACTTCTTGTCGTCACTGCCGCAGGCTGCCAGCAGCGCAGCACCGGCAATCGCGGCACCGCCCATCTTGAAGATGTCGCGGCGACCCGGAGCGGGCACGCCGAGGAGCGCCGCCTTGTCGTCCGTCGACATGTTGGGGTCACCGAACAGGCGGCTGAGGGCGTTGCGCCACATCGGCATCGCTTCTTTGTTCATCGCATCGATGGAACGCAGCTGGCGGCGGATCTCTTCGTTGTTGAGGTCATTGTTGCTCATGAGTCATCGTCCTTTCGTGGTGTGTGTGATCAGCCGAAGGTGGCCGGGTCGAGACCCTTGAGCGGATCGCTGCCATCGCCGAGGGCGGAAGATTCGAACGCACCGGTGGGGAAGACATCGGTGACGGCCTTGCCGAGGGCGATGCCCAGCACTGTCTGGTGCTGCGCCTCGATCGGCAGGATCGTTGCAGTGGCCGCGGCGTAGGCCGGGTCCTGCAGCAGGGTGAGTGCCGCTGCGTAGGTGTACGCCGCCTGGCCTTCGAGCACGAAGGCGAACCCGAGCGCATCGGCTTCGGTCTTCAAGCCGGCCAGCGTGGGGCCGACCGCAGCGACGAGCTTGGCGTTGGGGACCTTCACGGCCTTGTCACCGGCGACTGCACCGAACGCGTCGGCGTGGGCCTGGTGGTGGGCCAAGAACATCTGCGCGACGGGCAACGTCGCCGAGGTGAGCAACGGCGCCGCCATCGTGTAGACGGCAACTGCCGCGAGCTCGACGCTCTGGGCATAGCCGGCGATGGCCTTGTCGTCGAGACCGGCCGCAGCAACGCGCTGCGAGAAGCCGGGGAGGATGAGTGCGCTGCCGACGGCAACGGCGCCCACGAGACCGGCAGAGCCGGCCATGAAGGTGCGACGGGAGGCCTTGTAGGCGTCCAGGTGGAGCTCCGCGGTCTCTTCGGCGAACGTCTTCATGCTCTCGTTGTGGAGGTCATCGACGTCGGCGGCAAGCGCCTGGAACTCTCGTGAGGTGATCTGCATGCTGTCTCCTTGTTGTTCAGGCTGGGTGGTTTGAGCTCTGTTCGAGCCGGCTTGGTTGGAGCCGGCCGTTGGTTTCGTGCGCGTGATCGTCGGCAGAGCTCAGCTGACGACGACCGTGCCCTTCATGAAGGGATGGAACGAGCAGATGTACTCGAAGGTGCCCGCCGTGCTGAAGGTCGCTGTGCCGGTCCCGCCGGGGGCGATGCTGCCGGCATCGAACGCGCCCGACGACGTCGCCGTGTGGGCCTGCTTGTCGTTGTTGGTCCACGTGACGGTGTCACCGACCTTGACGTCGATCTCGGGCGGGCCGAACTTGAAACCAGCGATGGCGACGGCGGAGCCGCCAGTCGCCGCACCACTCAACGCGGTGGACCCGGCCGTCGTGTCGCCAGACGTGGCAGCGGTGGCGGCAGTCGTGGCGGCGGGAGCGGCGACCGTGGTGGTCGCTGCGGTGGTCGCTGCGCCCTTGCTGTCGCTGCTGCAGCCCGCTGCGAAGGCGGCAATGCCGATGGTTGCCACGAGGGCGGGAAGGGCGCCGCGGATGTTCATTGCCACTCTTTCGGCGCCGGATCGAATGCGGATGCAAACGTCTCCACACTTCTTCCGAAGACACCGATCGAGCGGCGCATCGAGCGGCGCACCGCCGAGCTCGTGGCTCAGCGTCGCTGCACGCGACGTTCAGTCAGCGGATGCGAACGCGGAGAGGTCGAGCCCGATCCGCTGGCATTCGTAGACGACCGCGGCAACAGCGTCAACCGGCACGAACAGGTCGTCGATCGACATCGCCTCGTCGAACCGCTGCAAGCAGTCGTCGATCGTGGAGATGTCCGTCATCCCGGGCACCGTGGCCAGAACGACGCGCGCCGCCCGGCCGCCACCGACCACGAACGTCTCGCCGTGGCAGGGCACTTCACGGGCCAGGAGCGCGCCGACGAAGGGTGCGATCCGGCCGGCCGGGAAGCCGGCTTCCATCACCGGAGCGAACTCCGGGCTCTGCGCGGTCAACCGTGAGTACGCCGAGGGCATGACCGCGTTGACGACGATGCCGTCGCCGATGCCGTCGCGGGCTATGGCTCGGGTCAGTCCGAAGATGGCGGCCTTGGCAGTGATGTAGGCACTCGTACCAGCCAGCCCGAACACCGACGCCGAGGACGTGTTCACGACTCGACCGAAACGTTGCGCACGAAGGTGAGGCCATGCGGCTCGGCAGACCGCCAGTGTGCCTCCGAGGTGAACGGCCAGCATCCGCTCGAAGTCCGCGGGTGGGATCTGGTCGAGGCGGCCGCCACCGGAGATGCCGGCGTTGTTGACCACGAGGTCGATCCGGCCGAAGTGCTGCAGCGCTGTCTCGATCACCGAGGCGCCATCGAGCGCGACGTCGTGCCCGTCGGCCACGGCGGTGCCGCCGGCCGCGGTGATCTCCTCGACCACGCGCTCGGCCTCGCCGGGGTCAGCGCCGACGCCGGCGCGATCGCCACCGAGGTCGTTGACGACCACGCTCGCGCCCTCCGCGGCCAACAGCAGCGAGTACTCGCGCCCGATGCCACGCGCGCCGCCGGTGACCACTGCGACCTGTCCTGCGAACCGCGCCGCCTGTGCCTCCTGCTCAGCCATGTGTGCCTCCCCGAGCTCGTCGCTCAGCTGCCGTCAGTCCCCCGACGACGCCAGCGCCGGCGAGCGTACCCCCCGCCCCCCAGCGAGGGCCGGTCCGCGGAACACGCTCAGACGCTACGGCGGTAGCGGCCACCCACCTCGAACAGCGTGTCGGTGATCTCACCGAGGGTGCAGGAGCGCACGGCATCGACCAGCACGGCGAACACGTTGTCACCCGCCAAGGCCGCAGCGCGCAGTCGCTCGAGCGCCGGCGGGCGATCGTTCGCGTGGCGCTGCTGAAAGTCGCGCAGGCGCCGGATCTGGTCGTCCTTCTCGTCGGAGTCCGACCGGGCCAGCTCCACCGTCGTCGTCTCGCCGGAGCCGTACGGATCGAGGAACGTGTTGACGCCGATGATCGGCAGCGTGCCGTCGTGCTTGCGCTGCTCGTAGACCATCGACTCGTCCTGGATCCGTCCACGCTGGTAACCCGTCTCCATCGCACCGAGCACGCCGCCGCGCTCGGAGATCCGGTCCAGCTCGGCCAGCACCGCGCTCTCGACCATCTCGGTCAGCTCCTCGACGATGAAGCTGCCCTGCAGCGGGTTCTCGTTCATCGCCAGTCCCCACTCGCGGTTGATGACCATCTGGATCGCGAGAGCGCGACGCACGGACTCGTTGGTCGGGGTGGTGACCGCTTCGTCGTAGGCGTTGGTGTGGAGGCTGTTCGCGTTGTCGTAGATCGCGCACAGCGCCTGCAGCGTGGTGCGGATGTCGTTGAACGCCATCT
>JAOBWO010000357.1 GCA_025463415.1 Acidimicrobiales bacterium
TGACCGCCACGGCCACCAACGCCGCGACCCCGGCGTTGTTCTCGGCCAGGGCGAGGTTGGCCGGCAGGCTGCGCCCGGCGGTCGCCTCGGAGATGCGGCCGAGCACGAACGGCGTGACGGCTGCACCCGTGACCCCGGCAGCATCGCAGTCGGCCAGCGCAGTTGCCTGGATCGCATAGAGGTGCGTCGGATCGAGCTCGTCGGCTTCCGGGATGGGCACCGTCAGCAAGAGACCGCTGGCGGCGCGGCTGCGCGAGGCGAAGATCGCAGCGACCTCGCCGGCGCCGTCCACCCGGTGCGGCACCTTCAGTCCCGAGCTGCGCGTGTAGAAGGCAGGGAACCAGTCGTGCTGCCAGCCGATCACCGGCACGCCGACCGTCTCGAGGTACTCGAGGGTGCGGGCGAGGTCGAGGAAGGCCTTGGCCCCGGCGCACACGGTGATCACCGGCTGGTGTGCCAGCGCATCGAGGTCGGCCGAGATGTCGCCCGTGAGCTCCGAACCGCGGTGCACACCGCCGATGCCACCAGTCGCGAACACCGACACGCCTGCGGCCGCCGCGAGCGCCACCGAAGCGGACACCGTCGTCGCGCCGAAATCCCAACCCTGACCGATCGCGACGGCGAGATCGCGCTCGGCCAGCTTCCGTCCCGCGCCCAGGATCCGCTCGTGCTCAGTCGCTTCCAGCCCGACGCGAGCCACGCCGTCGAGCACGGCTGTCACCGCGGGGACGGCACCCGCCGTACGAACCGCAGTGATGCACCGCTGGAGGGCTTCCGCGTTGAACGGAGCCGGCAGACCGAGGTTGGAGAAGATGGTCGACTCCATCGCGACGACCGATCCGCCGGAGGCGAGGGTGTCGGCGACTTCGGCCGAGAGCACGGGTATGAGCATGGCCCACAGTGTGCCAAGGACGCGGCGCCGTGCCGCCGTGCCGTCAGTCGGCGTCGGTGGAGGTCGAGCTGACCCACGCGGCGAACAGCTCGGCGTAGCGGCCGTCGGCAGCGACGAGGTCGCCGTGCGCGCCGTCCTCGACGAGGCGGCCGCGCTCGAGCACCAGGACCCGGTCCGCGCGCATCGCCGTCGACAGCCGATGGGCGATCGCGATCGTCGTCCGCCCTTCTGCCAACCGCTCCAACGCGCGTGCCATGCGGACCTCGGTCAGCGCGTCCACCGACGACGTCGCCTCGTCGAGGATCAGCACGTCAGGATCGGCCACCGAAGCGCGGAGGAGCGCGACGAGCTGACGCTCTCCCGCCGACAGCTGCGAACCGCGCTCACCGACCATCGTCTGCAGACCCTCGGGCATCGTCGCGAGCCATTCGTCGAGGTCCAGCGCGGCGACGGCGCGCTCCAGATCACCCAGCGAACTGCCCGGCCGGGCGAAGCCGAGGTTGGAGGCGATGGTGTCGTCGAACAGGAATGGCTCCTGCGGCACGACGACGAGTCGGCGGCGGAGCTCCTCGTTGGCGACGAACGTCAGCGGCACACCACCCAGCGCGATCTGTCCTGCCAGGGGGTCGGCCAAGCGGGCGAGCAACCGTCCGAGAGTGGTCTTGCCGGACCCGGTGGAACCGACGAGCGCCACCTGCTGCCCGGCCGGGATCATCACCGACACGCCGGTCAGCACCGGTTCGTCGTCGTCGACCTCGCCCCGGCTGCGGTACCG
Organism: Acidimicrobiales bacterium; assembly: GCA_025463415.1. Taxonomy (GTDB): domain Bacteria; phylum Actinomycetota; class Acidimicrobiia; order Acidimicrobiales; family Ilumatobacteraceae; genus WLMZ01. The sequence continues at coordinate 1,668 of JAOBWO010000357.1, forward strand.
GAAGGTGACGTCGTTGACGTGGATCGAGAGCGGACCCTCGGGCAGTGGTCGCGGTGAGGTCGGCCGCGGCGGGCCGATCGGCAGGTCGAGGATTCCGATCAGCCGGCGGAGCCCCGCGACGGCGGTCTGGGTCTGGTCGAGGACTTCGGTGAACTCGGCGATCGGTTCGAGGAAGCGGTAGGTGAGGAACACGAAGCCGACGAGTGCGCCGGCGGTCAGCCCGCCTGCGGTGCCACGGGCCACGCCGACCCCCACGACCGCCGCGACGGTGAGGGCGCTGAACACCTCGCCGGAGGGGAACAGGAACGCACCGATCGTGCCGGCGCGCACGAAGGCATCCGCACGCTGCTTGGCCACCACTCGCGTCCGGGCGGCCATCACGGGCCCTGCCCCGTAGGCGCGCAGCGTCTCCGCGCCGGTGACGACCTCGGTGACGGCACCGAGCAGATCCGCGTTGCGGGAGCGGGCCCGGTCGTACGCCGCGCCCAGGTGCGACTGCACCATGCGCAGCACCCACACGAGAGGCAACGCGACCGCGAACGCGATCAGCGCGAGCAGCCAGTCGTACGAGAGCATCACGCCTGCGACGATCAGCATCAACGCTCCGTCCAGCAGCCAGGCCAACCCACCCCACTGGAAGAACTCGGCCAGGGTCTCGACGTCCGAGGTCACCCGGGCCACCAACGCGCCGCGACGCTCGTCGCTGTGGTCGGCGAGGCTGAGCCGGTGGATGTGCGCGATGACACGCACGCGCAGGTCGTACAGAGCACCCTCGCTGCGCCGTCCGAGGCGCAGCACTGCAGCGCGTTGGCCGAGCGTGCCGATCACCACGGCGGTACCGGCGATCGCACACAGGACGGCGACGAAGCCCATCCGCACCCCCTGGGCGGTGAAGCCGTGGTCGATCGCCTGCTGCACCGTGATCGGGATCACGACACGGCCGGCAGCGCCGATCAGCGCGTACGACAACGTGAGCGCGAAGCCCTGACGCAGGCGGGGTGCTTCCTGCACGCCACGACTGAGGATGTGCGTGGTGCCGAGCCGACCGCCGAGCTCTTCGTCCTCGAGCAGACCCGGCATCAGACGCCCTCCGGCGTGGTGCGGTCCAACTCGAACGCCTCCATGATCGACCGGTAGGTCTCGTTGGCCACCAGCAGCTCGACGTGCGTGCCCGTCGCCTCGATCCGCGCATCGTTCAAGAACACGACCCTGTCCGCGAGCGCGATGGTGCTCGGACGCGACGCGACCATCAACACCGTCGCGTCGCTGAGCGCGTCGCGCAGGCGGGCCACGACGCGCGCCTCGGTGGCGGGATCCAATGCGGACGTCGTGTCGTCCATCAGCAGCACCGTCGGACGACGCACGAGCGCACGTGCCAGGGCGACGCGTTGCCGTTGGCCACCGCTGAGGCTGACGCCGCGCTCGCCGACCTCGGTGTCCAGCTGCCGGGGAAGGTCCTCGACGAAGTCGCGCCCTTCGGCAGCGTCCAGCGCGGCCCAGATCTCCTCGTCGCCGAACTCGCCGCCGAACGCGATGTTCTCGCGCAGGGACGCACCGAGCAGAAAGGCCTCCTGCAGCACGATGGCCCGCGCACCGTCGGCCGCCGCAACCTCACCCGAGTCCGGACCGAGCAGTCCCGCGGCGAGTCGCAGCAGCGTGGTCTTGCCGCTGCCCGTCGTACCGACGAGGGCCACCGTCGAACCGCGAGCGACGACGAGATCGATGTCGCTGAGGACCGGGCGATCCACCTCGAACTGGTAGCTCACACCGGCGAACGACACGCCGACGTCACCGGCAGCGCGTCGGATCGAGGCCCCCGGGTCCGGCTCGACCGGCTCGTCGAGCACTTCGCGCACCCGACCCCAACCGGCCAGCGAGTGCGGCAGCGCCGACAGCGCGAACCCGATCAGGCGGAGCGGGAACACGAGCAACGTGAACATGTAGATCATGCTCGCCAGGTCGCCGATCGTGATCGATCCCGAGCGAATGCGGAACGCGCCGAGCAGGACCAGCGCGACGTTGGCGAGCGCGGGGATGGCGTCCAGCAGCGCGTCGAAGCTGCCCTTGAGGAGCACCGCCGAGGTGCGCGCTTCGCGCAGTCGTGCCGCGATCACCGACAGCCGTTCGGTCTCGCGCTCCTCCGCGCCGAACGCCTTGACGACCTGCACCCCCTCGAAGCTCTCGTGCACTGCCGCCGACAGGTCGCCGAGATGGGATTGGGCCTGGGTGTAGAAGCGATCGACGCGGTGCTGGTAGGTGATGTTGATCGCGATCAGGACGGGGAAGATCGCCACCGCGAACAGCCCGAGCGGAACGTCGATGACGAGCAGCCAGATCGAGGAGACGAACACCAGCAGCACGACGCCCGTCGCAAACGGCAGCGGCGAGAGCACGTCCACCGACGCGTCGACATCGACACCCCCGCGTGCCGCGAGATCGCCGCTCGGGCGGCGCTGGTGCCACGAGACGGGCTGGTCGACGAGACGGTCGACAACCTCGCCGTTCAGGGTCTCGGCGATCCGCCAGTGCGCGATCCCTGCCCAGGTGCGCCGGACGACCACACCTCCAGCGCGGATGATGCCGACACCGATCACGAGTCCCATCCCGGCCAGCACCGCGCCGGTTCCGACGTGACCCTGGCGCAGGCTCGGGTCGATGACGTGATCGATCACCCAGCGCAGCACGACCGCCGATGCCACCGTGCACAGCGCGAACACCGAGGACCCGGCGACGGCGACCACGAACGGCCTGGGATGGATCCGGACGAGGTCGCGGATCAGCCGCGCGGCGGATCGCCAGCGGTCTCGGCGCGCACGCGTGGAAGGTGGTGGTCCCCCGGCCATGCGTCTGTTCTACCCGATCGGCTGTCGAGCCACGCCCCCCTTTCGCCGCCCGGTCGGCCGACGACGTAGCCTCATCCACCGTGAACGCTGCTCCATCCTTCGCGCTCCTGGTCGTCCGAGTCGGCTTCGGTCTCTTCCTCGCGGCCCACGGCTACAACAAGATCTTCGGCGGCGGCAAGCTCAAGGGCACGGCCGGTTGGTTCGGGAGCATGGGCATGAAGTGGCCGAAGTGGCAGGCCAGGATGGCGGCCACCACAGAGATCGGGTCCGGGGTGCTGTTCGCGCTCGGTCTGGCCACACCGTTCGCCGCGGCCGGGATGATCGGCCTGATGATCGTGGCGATCGTCACCGCCCACCGCAAGAACGGCTTCTTCGTGTTCCGGCCCGGTCAGGGCTGGGAGTACTGCGCATCGATCGCGATCATGGCCTTCGGCGTCGGCACCATCGGCGCCGGCAAGTACTCGATCGACCATGCGATCCACAAGGACGTCTCCGGCTGGACGGGCGCCCTGATCACGCTCATCGGCGTGGTCGGCGCAGCGGCTCAGTTGGCGATCTGCTACCGGCCCCCGAAGCCCGCACCGGCCGCCGCTGGGTGAAGATGTCCACGTGACTGCAACTGCCACAGCGCCGACCCCCACGCCGGACCTGCCACGGCGGCGCTGGGGACGCGGTCCGTACACGCGCAACCAGGTGTTGGTCCGGATCGCTCTGGCGATCGCGATCCTCTTCATCATCTTCATGTGGATCTATGCGTTCGTGTTCGCCAGCGACGCAGCGGTCGCGAAGATCGACGACGTCGCCTGGACCCAGCGCGCCCAGGAGATCTGCGTGCGCCGCAACGACCTCCTCGATGTCAACTCTGCACGCGTCCGCGAGACCGGCGACGGCACGCCGCAATCGGTCGGCGTCGGCGTCAAGAAGGCGACGGACATCATCGAGACAGCCCTCGACGACGTGCTGTCCGTCCAGCCGCCGTTGGTCGAGGATCAGAAGCTGGTCGCCGAGTGGGAGCGGCTGTACCGCATCTACATCCAGGACCGCCGGGCCACCGAGGCCAAGCTCGCCAAGGGTGAGAAGGCCGAGCTCAACGAGACCACGCTCGACGGGTCACCGATCTCGGCTGCGATCGGCGACTTCACCAAGCCGAACTACATGGACGCCTGCTCGGTCCCGAGCGGGAGCTGAACGAAGCGTTCGGCACCGCGCTCACACACCCTGCGAATCAGACGCTGTGCCAGCCCAGCTCGGCCGTCCACTGCTTGATCACCCGGGCAGGGCTGCCGACCGCCACCGAGTAGTCGGGGAGCTCGCCCGACACCACCGAGTTGGCGCCCACGACGACGTGCTTGCCGATCCGTGCCCCCGGCAGCACGACACTTCCGTAGCCGAGCCACGAACCGTCGCCGATCACCACTGACCGCTCCGGCATCGACTGCTGCGAGATCGGTCGCTCGACGTCGCGATAGTCGTGGTTCTGGTCGGTGATGTACACGTTGTGACCGGTCCACACGTCGTTGCCGATCGAGATCTCGAAGTGGCCGACGATGCCGCTGCCCTTGCCGATCAGGCATCGATCACCGATCGACACGACGGGATCGCTGATGCACTGCTGGCCGGGCACCATCCCGGCCGACAGGGTGATGTCCGGTCCGATCATCGTCCCCGTGCCGATGTGGATGTACCGCTCGTTGAAGATCGTGTTGGCGGGGAAGCAGATCACGCTGTTCTCGCCGAACTTGCCGAACGTGCGGCCGCGCCGGCTCCGCGGCCCGATCGACGCGCACTCCACTGCGGTCGCCCAGGCCCGGTGGACGAGCTCACCCGTCGCCCGCTTCGCCGCACTGCGCAACGAGTTCACGAGGGTGGAGTCCGGCGTGGGGCGCTGCAGCACGAGGCGCACGCTACCGGCCACATGCCGCGTCGCCGAAGACCCAGCCCGGACAGGTCAACGACTACCGTGCAACGCGCATGGCCCCTGCCCCGACTGCCCGCCGCGCCGACGGCGCCGTTGATCCCGCGGGGTCGCTGACCGACGTCGCCGGCATCACCGTCGGCCACCACCAACGCATCGGCCGCGGGTGGCGCACAGGGACGACGGCGATCCTCGCCCGCGCAGGAGCAACCGCTGGAGTGGATGTCCGCGGCGGTGGACCCGGAACGCGTGAGACGGATCTGCTCCGCCCCGAGAACCTGATCCAGCAGGTCCACGCGATCTGCCTCACCGGCGGCAGCGCGTACGGCCTCGCGGCCGCGGGTGGCGTGATGGCCGAGCTCGAAGCTGCGGGCGTCGGGTACGCCGTCGGGCAGCAGGCAGGGTTCGTGGTTCCGATCGTGCCCGGTGCGGTCATCTTCGACCTCGGCCGCGGCGGCACCTTCGCGCATCGACCCGATCACGAGTTCGGCCGGCGCGCCGCTCGAGCTGCGCGGCGCACCGCGGAGCGCAACGGCTCGGTCGGCGCCGGCACCGGTGCGATCGCCGGAAGGTTGCAGGGCGGCATCGGCTCCGCCAGTGTGCACCTCGCGTCGGGGATCGTCGTCGCCGCGCTGGCCGTCGTGAACGCGGCCGGGTCGGTGATCGATCCCGCCAGCGGGCTGCCGTGGGACGTGTCGGCGCACCGGCTGCGTCGGCCGTCGCGTTCGGATCGGGCCGTGCTCATGGAAGCGATCGCCGCACCGGTCCCGCCGACACCGGAGGGTTCGCCCTCGACGCCGTCGTCACTGAACACCACCATCGGTGTTGTCGCCACGACGGCGCGCCTGTCCAAGGCCGAATGCACCAAGGTGGCCTCCGTCAGCCACGACGGCATGGCGCGGGCGATCCGGCCAGCGCACTCGATGTTCGACGGAGACACGGTGTTCACGATGGCCACCGGACTCGACGAACTGCCCGACCCGGCGAACACCGGCTTCCGCACCGAGGGCACACGCCCCGCAGCGTTGAACACGATCCTGGAAGCAGCCGCGCTGTGCTTCGCCGCGGCCTGCACCCAAGCGATCGTCGCGGCCACGTCGATCGGTGGTCCACTCGCCTACCGCGACCTGTGCCCGTCGGCGTTCCGCGACCGATGAACCCGACGTGACAACCGACGTGACTCGTGCTACACCCGTGCTCAGCGTTGTTGGAAGATCTCGGCAACTGGCTAGCTTGAGCGTGCTCAGGGTCTGAGCGTTTGGGGACGCATTCAACCGGCGAAGGAGGCAGCAGTGCCGACACCATCCACACAGCAGCCGCGTGAACGCACCAAGGTCACCCTTCCCGAGGTGACCCGGATGTACAGCGAAGGCATCAAGATCTCGGTCATCACCGCGTATGACGCCACGTTCGCCCGTCTGGTCGATCAGGCCGGGATCGACATGATCCTCGTCGGCGACACCGTCGGCATGGTCCTGCAGGGACAAGCCAGCACCATCCCCGTCACGCTCGAAGAGATGGCGTACCACGTGCGGCTCGTCGCCCGCGCTCGCCCGCACGCGATGATCATCGGCGATCTCCCGTTCGGCTCCTACCAGGTCAGCCCGCAGCAGGCTGTGGAGAGCTCGATCGCGCTGATGAAGGCCGGCGCCGAGTGCGTCAAACTCGAAGGCGGCATCTCGATGTCGGAGACCATCGCCGCCATCACGCGGGTCGACATCCCCGTCGTCGGCCACATCGGCCTCACCCCGCAGAGCATCCACCGCATGGGCGGCTACAAGGTGCAGGGCAAGCGCGACGGCTTCGTCGCCGGCGGCCGCGAGCGCCTCCTCGAAGACGCTCACGCCGTGGAGCAAGCCGGTGCGTTCGCAGTGGTGCTCGAAGGAATCCCGCGCGACCTCGCGCAGGAGATCCGCGCCAAGCTCAGCATCCCCACGATCGGCATCGGTGCCGGCCCGGACTGCGACGGGCAGGTGCTCGTGCTGCACGATCTGCTCGGGCTCAGCGACTACTCGTTCAAGTTCGCCAAGGCCTTCGCTGCGGTGGGCGACGAGGTCGTGCGCGCCACGGCAGAGTACGCAGCCGACGTGCGTAGCGGCGCGTGGCCCGACGACCAGCACAGCTACCACTGAGCGAACGCTCCAGGCCCGGTCGAACCCACATGCAGATCGTCGGCCGATGCTGATCCTCGACGCGCCCGCGGCGATGCGCTCCTGGTCCGACGCGAGGCGCGGGCGCGGTGCGTCCATCGGGCTGGTGCCGACGATGGGCGCCCTGCACGACGGTCACCTCGCGCTGATCGACGCGGCGGTCGCACGGTGTGACGAGGTCGTCGTCAGCATCTTCGTCAACCCGCTGCAGTTCAACCGCCCCGACGACTTCGAGACGTATCCGCGCCCACTCGACGACGATGTCGAACAGTGCCGGCGGCACGGCGTCACGGCCATCTATGCGCCCACCCAGGACTCGATGTACCCGGGCGGCTTCGAGACCTTCGTCGTGCCCGGATCGCTGTCCGAACCCCTGGAAGGTGCAGGCCGTCCCGGTCACTTCCGGGGTGTCACCACGGTCGTCGCCAAGTTGTTCCACGCGGTGCGACCCGACGTGGCCGTCTTCGGCCGCAAGGACTTCCAACAGCTCGCGCTCATCGAGCGGATGGTGACCGATCTCGACATGGGCATCGAGATCATCGGCGTCGAGACCGTTCGTGAGGCCGACGGGCTGGCGATGTCCAGTCGCAACCGTCGCCTCAGCCCGAGCCAACGCGCAGCCGCCGCAGTGATGCGCGCAGCGCTCGAGGCAGCGGCTGCGGTGATCGACGCCGGCGGCGCGACAGCCGACACCGAAGCCGCGCGGCGGGCGGCGGTGGACCTGATCGCCGCCGAGCCGCTGGCGCGCATCGAGTACTTCGAGGTCGTCGATCCGAGCACACTTCGCGAACCCACCGCACCACCGCAGGCGCTGCTCGCGGTGACGGCCGTCTGGTTCGGCGACGTCCGCCTGATCGACAACCAGCTGATCTCGGGGCTCCTACACTCGGTCGATGGCTGACGCTGCAGGCATGGCCGACATGCGCTCGTTGTCGCTCTGGCACGACACGCTGCCGGCCGATGACACCATGTCTCCACGGTCGCCACTGCCGGGAGATCTCGATGTCGATGTCGCCATCGTGGGGGCCGGGTACACCGGACTCTGGACCGCGCACTACCTGCGCGCTGCCGACCCCACGCTGCGGATCGCCGTCGTCGACAAGCACGTCGCCGGGTTCGGCGCCAGCGGCCGCAACGGAGGCTGGGCATCCGCGATCCTGCCGATGAGCCTCGACACGATCGCCAAGGGTGCCGGCGGCGGCGACACCGGGCGTGAAGCGGCGATCCGGATGCAGCGCGAGATGTACCGGTGCGTCGACGAGGTCGGCCGCGCGGCCGCCGAGCTCGGCATCGACTGCCACTACGCCAAGGGCGGTCAACTGGACTTCGTCCGCAACCCGGCCCAGGTGCAGCGTGCCCGAGGCAGCATCGAGCACGCCGCGGCGTACGGCCTCGACGACGTCCGCTGGCTCGAGACGGCCGAGATGGCCGAGCACGGAGCCGCATCGAACCTGCTCGGCGGCGTCTACACCCCTCATTGCGCGGTGATCCACCCGGCTCGTCTCGCGCGCGGCCTCGCGGCCT